>JAQUJJ010000153.1 GCA_028681035.1 Candidatus Cloacimonadota bacterium | reverse complement strand
TATAAGACTCCAAAAACTTGTAGTCATACTTAGCCGCTTCAAATTCGGCTTTGATCTTTGCGGCTGCTTCAGCGGCAAAGGGTTTTTCTGTGGCAATAAGGACTTTTGGCATGTTAAGCCTCCATGTATTATTTTGTATTTCTAATAAATATTATAGCTTTAATGCTTATAAAACAAAGCTCAGATTCTAATCTCCCAAAGATATCCCCAGTCCCCGCGCTGTTTTTATCAGAGGGCCTTGCAGGTTTACCAGGTTGTAATCTTTGATGGCGTCACTGATCAATACCGCTTCGATATTGGGATGACGATAGGATACCATATGTCCCCATTTCTTCTCTAAAGCCAGTTCAAAGGCTTTTACGCCGAATTGGGCTGCCAAAATGCGATCAAAGGCATTGGGGGATCCCCCGCGTTGCAGATGTCCCAAGATGGTTTCGCGAATCTCGAGCGGACAGCCGGCTTCACTAAGCTCAGCAGATAGTCTCAAAGCAGCTCCACCGAGCTTGATTTTCATCGCTCCGGGGGTATCGTTCTCGGAATATGACATACCTTGATCGATGGGAAAAGCTCCTTCAGCGATCACGATATTAGCAAAGCCACGACCTCTGTTGTCCAGCCGTTCGCGTATAGCAGCCATTATTTTATCGATGCTATAAGGTATCTCAGGGATCAGGCAGACCTCTGCCCCACCTGCAATAGCAGCATGAAGCGCAATCCAGCCCGCGTAGCGTCCCATCACTTCCAGGATCAAAACCCTATGATGGCTGGCGGCCGTAGTAACCAGTTTATCCACAGCATCTGTCGCTGCATCCACAGCGGTCTGAAAACCGAAGGTAAAATCCGTGTCAGAAAGATCGTTATCGATGGTTTTGGGAATTCCGATTATCGGGCAACCCATCTCAAACAGCTTTTGCGAAATACGCTGCGAGCCATCTCCTCCGATATTGATCACGGCATCTATATTTTGATAACGCAGGCGATCTATAAAATCCTGTCCGCGGTCCACTGTAGTCCAATTTCCTTGGGCATCCTTCACCGGCCAGGCAAAGGGTCCGCCCTTGTTTGTCGTGCCCAGGATCGTGCCACCTCTCACATGAATACCGGCTACTTTTTCCGGGGTAAGCTCCATCAAACGCATGGGGTCCCACAAGACGCCATCAAAAGCATCTATAGAACCCAATATTTCCCATTCCTGTTCCTGCGATGCACGTTTGACTATTGCCCTTATCACTGCATTGAGGCCAGGGCAATCGCCTCCACCTGTGGCAATTAAAAGTCTTTTTCTCATCAATCTCACCCCCTTAACGGTTAAAGATCAGTTTCCTAAACTCAGGCTATTTTGTCAAGTAAATACGCTTTATACATTTCTTTCTTGATCTTGTCTGATGATCGGACTATCATCTGCTCTATCTCTTTGAGCTATGGCGATGTTCATAAATCATCTTGGTCAGCACTCTGGCAGGAAAGATTATCAATGATATCCATGCTTTTGTGTTTTATCTTATGGTAGTCTCTGAAACTCATGAAGGATGCCGTCGCCAGAAATCCCGCTGCCACGATGAATACAGATTCAATACTGACCAGCCTGAGCAGCGCAAATCCCAAGACAGGAGCCATCAGACCTCTCACTCCCGAAAGAGTAACATGCACACTCTGATACATCGCCGCATCCTGGGTTCCGGCAAAGAAGATGGAGGACATATTCCAGGCCATATTCACTCCCGTCATTGCCACGCCGAAGATGCTGTATGCTACAAAGACAATTGCCACAGCGATCGCGGATTCTCCCGCCCAGATCGAAGAAAGCACGAATAGTAAGGGAAAGACCATCAGCAAGGCAAAACTAAAGCCGATATATTTGAGAGGATGCATTTTGTCGTGCAGCTTCCCCAAAACTGGCGAAAGCAAGAGCATCCCGATCTGGGACAGAATGCCTTTGGCCATGAAGTTATTGGTATAGCTAAGCTGCAGCTTATCCACCATATAGATAGGGATGATCGGTTGCATCATGATAAATCCCATGCCATACAAAGTGAAGCTGCGTTCAAAACAGGCAAAAGGTTTATTCTCTTTGAGCAGAGTCCGGGTACGGAGTATGGGATCCAGAAAGACATCCCGGAGCTTGATCTTCGGTTTTCGCAGACCTGTGTCGATCAGCGGCTGATTAATCTTGATTCTGGAAAGCAAAAAGCAACTGATAAAACCGGCGATTCCGGCAAATGCCAGAATCCAGCGAAAGCTATTCTCACTGTTATCCAATAGTCTTCCTGCCACATAGGTCAAAGCAATGGAGACCCCTACTCCTATGCTGAGCGCGTAACCAAACACCCATGCTCTGCGCTTGTCCCTGATATTCTTTTGATAGATTGTATTTTGAGCGGGAATGAGCAGCGAATTTGCCGAAAACATCATACCCATAATCACCAAATACTCATTCATCGTGGTCAGCCAAATGGCATAGACTAACACCAGACGGCCAAATACACCGGCTAAAAGAAAGTATCGGGATTTGTGGCGGGAACGCTCAAACAGCCTTCCCCACCAGATAGACAGAAAGTTTGAAATCGGTGAAATCATGGTCATCAACATGAGTTGCCAATCCTGGGCAAGCAGGGCCTTGCGGGCTATGATATCCTGCGTTTGTCCCAAGGACTGGATCGCGCCATTGAAGACCGCTGCTACCATGAGCAGGAGCACCGTATGGCGTACTGAGGGATTTAATTCCTTAAATTTCATGTTTATCTGTACATGAATTTCCTCTTACCGTTTTTTGTCAAATGCAAAAAGCCTCCCTTCGCAGGGAGGCCTCGCATTTATATTGTTTATTTGTTCTTTAGTACATTCCGCCCATACCGCCCATGCCAGGATTTGGCATTGCAGGCGCACCTTCGGGCTCGGGGATATCGCTTACTATGCATTCGGTGGTCAGGAACAATGCGGCGATGGATACGGCGTTTTGTACCGCACTACGCACCACCTTGGCAGGGTCTATGATGCCGGCTGCGAAGAGATCTTCGTATTTGCCATTAGCTGCATTGAATCCCATATGGATATCTTTGTAGCCCTTGATCTTTTCCACTACCACGGCACCTTCTTCACCAGCGTTTTTGGCGATCTGATAGAGAGGTTTTTCCATGGCTTTGGCAATAATCTCTACAGCCATTTTCTCTTCAAAAGAGAGTCCTTTCATGGTTCTAAGGGTCTTGGCAGCCTGGATCAGCGTAACGCCTCCACCAGGCACTATTCCTTCTTCCACAGCAGCGCGCGTAGCCTGTAAGGCATCATCCACACGGGCTTTCTTTTCTTTCATTTCAGTCTCGGTGGCGGCGCCAATGCGCAGTACTGCTACTCCGCTGGAAAGCTTGGCCAACCGTTCCTGCAGTTTCTCTTTATCATAATCAGAAGTGGTTTCACCAATCTGAGCTTTGATCTGTTTGATTCTGCCATCGATGTCTTTTTGAGCACCAGCACCTTCGCGGATGGTGGTATTCTCTTTTTCGATCAAGACTTTTTTGGCGCGTCCCAGATCTGCCATTGTGGTGCTATCCAGCTTGCGTCCCATATCTTCAGAGATCAGGGTGGCGCCGGTAAGGATGGCGATATCTTCCATCATGGCTTTGCGGCGATCACCAAAACCCGGAGCTTTTACAGCCACGATATTCAGGATGCCACGCAATTTATTTACTACCAGGGTAGCCAAAGCTTCGCCTTCAATGTCTTCAGAGATGATGAGCATGGGCTTACCGCTCTGTGAAACTTCTTGAAGGATAGGCAGGATGTCTTTCATCACGCTGATCTTTTTGTCGAAAAGCAGGATGAAGGGGTCTTCCAATTCGGCAATCATCTTATCCGGATTGGTCACAAAGTAAGGAGAGATATAACCGCGGTCAAACTGCATTCCTTCTACTTTTTCCAATTCGGTATCGATGGATTTTGCTTCCTCGATATTGATGATTCCTTCTTTACCCACGCTTTTCATAGCTTCAGCGATCAGAGCACCAATCTCAGGATCGTTATTCGCGCTAATGGTGGCGATCTGAGCAATTTCGGCACTACTCTTGATATCCTTTGAGTACGCGCGGATCTGTTCTATAATAACCTTAGAGGCTTTTTCCAAACCACGTTTCAGATACATCGGATTTACTCCGGCGGTCACGTGCTTGATGCCTTCTTCGATGATGGCTTGAGCCAAAAGGGTGGCGGTGGTGGTTCCATCACCGGCATTATCATGGGTTTTTTCCGCTACTTCTTTGCAAAGTTGCGCTCCCATATTCTCAAATACATCTTCCAATTCAATCTCTTTGGCGATGGTAACACCGTCATTGGTAATTGTAGGTGAACCAAATTTCCTGTCTAATACTACGTTTCTGCCCTTGGGTCCAAGGGTAACTTTAACGGCATCAGCTAACTTATCAACCCCGCGTTGCAGGGAAGTACGAGCTTCATGTGCATATTGCATTTGTTTTGCCATTTCGTTTTCCTCCATATTTTTAAATTTTGCGAAATACGTTTTTAGCAGTCTGTTTCTTTGAGTGCTAATCTTATGATAGCCCATTTCCTGTCAAGAGCAAATTTAATTTTCTGCTATATTTTGCCAATTTTATGGATATTTCCAACAAATAGCTGGGTTTGGGTGTCTCCAATTGTTCAATCAGTTCAATTATCAAGAGTCATTGACCCAAAGCGCAGTTTTTGGCGGCCCTTTATAGGTTACCAGGAACTGGCAAGCAGAAAGTGTGCGATGCTTTATTTCATTTGACATTCCCTTGAGTCTTAAAAAACGTGGATTCAAATTGAAATGATCATATATGCTGCATTTTTACTCAAAGGATAGAAACATGAAAAGCCTAAAATCAAGACGTTTACGTAACCGCAAGAGCCATAGAGCTTCCTGCCTGGTTCTTTTTTTCGCTGTGATTCTGGTCAGCGGGTTTATTGTTAATTTGAGCCTGAGACACAAGAAAAAAGCTCCCGAATCCCAGCCTACAATAGTGCAGGTGCAGGATAGCACGAAAGTGATTGCCCCAAACTCGCAGGTCAAGGCGGCTCCAGCTTTACCAGACAGCGTAGTCCGCAAAGCTCCAGATCCTGCTCGCATCAAGAAAGCTCGCATGATCACCAAGGGAGATTACCTGCTGATAGAAAAGAGCCTTCACCTCTTGCATCATTACAGGAATGGCGAACTGCTCGCCAGCTACAGTGTGGCCTTGGGTAAAAACCCGGGCGATAAGACCAAAGTAGGCGATAACGCCACTCCCGAAGGACACTTTGAGGTGAACTACATCAAGGATTCCAGTGCTTGGGAACATGATTTCGGTGATGGCAAGGGGTCGGTAAAGGATGCTTATGGTCCTTTCTTTATTGCCTTATACACAGGCGCCAAGGGCTCTTTTTCAGGGAATACCTGGCGGGGAATCGGCATACACGGCACCCACAGACCAGCCTCTATCGGCACCAATGAATCCGAGGGCTGTATTCGCCTGCACAACGCTGAACTGCTGAAGCTCAAGGCAGCTATCGCGGATAAGGGGCATGTACCTGTGGACATCATTAAATAGGAGATGAAAATGAATCAAAACATACTTGCTATAGTCGAATGGATTATCATGGCCGCAGCGTTATATCTGCTCTTCCCTGCCTTAGGATGGAGCGGACTGTTCGGCTTGTTTTTAGCTTTTGTAGGCTTTGAAATGCACCTGATCTGGCACCGCAGAGATAGAGAGACCAAGGCTGCACGCAAGAAGTCAATTGAGAATTGAAAATGGAGAATTCCGGAGGGAATTGACAATGGCTAATGAATCAAGAACAAGGAGTAAATAATGAAAGTGCTAATCATCTTCAACCGCGAACCCTACGACAATACCGATGTCACCTGGAATGGCCTGCGCCTGGCCCAAACCCTGAGCATGAATGGACATGAACTGAGAATATTCCTCATGAACGACTCTGTAGATATGGCCCGTGACGTGTGCAAACCACCAGAAGGCTACGACCAGGACCTCTCCGAAATGCTCAAAGACCTCATCAACAAAGGAGTTTCTGTAAAAGTATGCGGTACTTGCATGGCCCGTTGCGGTATCTATAAAAACCACCCCTATTTCGAAGGTGCAGCGAAGTCCACCATGGCAGAGCTTGCCGACTGGGTGGTGGATAGTGATAAGGTCTTGACCTTTTGAAGCATGTTTCTTGCTCCAGCCTTGAACTCGTCTTTAATTCAGGATCGACTCGAGATGACTTGGGATTTCGAGTCATCTCGAGTCGAAGGCGTATTGGAATCAACTTGAACCCAAGAGTACTGTTTGAGAGCATAGATAAGATAGCAAGGTTCTCGTGTTATTATGATAATGTTTAATGCTTACAAGCTTTTCCCTTGACACCTTGCTCCCATTCTCCAGTTTAGTAAAAAAGTTTCAATGCCATATTTGAGAGAGTTTTATCGATGTATTTTGTTACTAATGTCACTGGCCTCTTTGGAGAAACTCAATGCTAAGAACACCCACGTACATGCGTGAGAATCAGGAGCGCCTAAAAAAGACCATAGATATGGTCACCAGGCTTTATGTCTATAACCTCAAAGGTGATGATATCAGTGCCAGTGAGACCGATATCCTGTATTCGCTGCTTACGAATCTTTTTGCGCAGGTCGATGTTTCCTGGGAGTCTTATGTAAAGCAGATCATGGA
Organism: Candidatus Cloacimonadota bacterium; assembly: GCA_028681035.1. The sequence continues at coordinate 1,370 of JAQUJJ010000153.1, read as the reverse complement.
AAGCGAATATGATATCGAGGAAGTCCTCAAATTTCTGGATCGGCATCTCTCGCTATTTGATAAAATCCGGCTCCTCCAATCTCTGGTGATCATGGCGCGCACCGAGGCTGATTTTGACATCTCTGAGCTCACGGAAATCATGCAGTTCAGCAAGCAGCTCAATATATCTTCTGAAGTCTTTTTGCCGTTGATAGACCATCTTGAGCATCAGCGCTCCGGACTGGTAACCATCCCCTGCCGCCATCATCTGAGCCACCTCAAACACTCAGTTTTTTCGGATTATGTGGTCTTTGGCTCGGGCCCTGGCACAGATATAGCGTTCCGTAGTGAGCGTTTGAGCTCTTATGAATGCGCGATCTTTGCCATCGATAAATACTTTTTCGTGAGCATCCCCTCCAGCTCCTCAGCACTGATCTCTTCCCAGGTGCCGGAACGTAATTCCATCATTTTGCTTTCGGATGATGCCGTGCTCTCTCTGGGTGGGAGAAACTATTCTCATAGCTGCCTGGAAAATCTGTATGCGCTGCGAGATGAAAGCGATGTAATAGCCTTTCGTAAGAGTAGTTATGACTTTACCGTGTACAAGGAACGCAATAGCTTCAGTATTGTGGTGGGTAGTGGAGTGGTGTCTTTGAATGGCCGGGAGATCCCTCATAACCGCCGTCATGAAGTCTTTTTTGATGATACTATGCAGATCCGGGGCTACGCACCCTTCCATCTGGTGATGGTAATCGAAAACCGGGGCAGCATTGGGGTGGATGATTACGTCCCCAAAAGGCTGTACATCTATCTGGAAAAGGGCTATTTCTCCATTAGCCGTGAGGACAGCGAAAACAGCATTGCTTTGATCGAACTCCGGGGGCAGACCTATTATGTGCTCCCGCCCAAAAAGGGATACAGCATCTACGTAAATCGTAAGGTGGTAAAAGAAGCCACACCCATTGTCCTGAATTCGGATATTCTCACCATCGAAAAACGCAATTATCGGATCAATAATTTCTTTGACCTAATCGAGACTCCCTTTGAGATGGAAAAGCTCTCTGTGATTGATATCAAACACTTTTTCCCGGATGGCAAACTTGCCCTGGATTCGGTCTCATTTGAAGTGGAAAAGGGACAACTCGTGGCGATCCTGGGACAAAGCGGCTGCGGAAAATCCACCCTCACCAATGTGCTCGCCACCGAAATTACACCTACTTATGGGCAGATCCTGATCGACGGCAAGCCCATCCATTCGAACCTCAATTACTACCTCGAATACCTGGCCTATGTGCCGCAGCAAGACATGCTTTATCCCAATCTCAGCGTGTATGAAAACCTCTATTACCGTCTGCGCCTCAGAATGCCAAAATTGCAGAAATCCGTGATCG
>JAQUJJ010000029.1 GCA_028681035.1 Candidatus Cloacimonadota bacterium | reverse complement strand
TACGCAGACCAACAATACATTCTAAGTTTGCTCTTGAGAAAGAAACCGGCGTTATCGATTACCTTATAGATCCGGATGTGACAATAGATCAGGTTGTGAAAGCATCTGGAATATTAAATCTGGACATTATCACCAGTGGTTTTGTGCCGCCCAATCCCTCTGAGTTAATCGCTTCACCTCGTGCGGATGTAATGTTTGAGGAGCTGAAAAAGAGATATGATTATATACTCTTTGATTCTCCACCTATTATAGCTGTTACCGATGCTTTGATCCTAACCAAGAAAGTGGATATGACCTTCATCGTGGTTCGCTGTGGCTTCACAGAAAAAGGCATTATCAAGCGCACAAAGGAACTGATGGAGAACGTTGATGCCAAGATAGACGGCATCATAGTAAACAGCATCTATGTGCAGAAGTATTACAGTAAACAGAATTACTACTACTATTACTACTATTACTACTATTACTACGGTGACGAGGTCCCCAAGAAACAAAAGAAGAATGTTAGCCGCTTCTTACGCAAAAATAAATCTATTTCTTGAGGTTACCGGAAGGTTACCTAACCATTATCACAAGGTCAATACTGTTTTTTGCAGTATTGACCTGTGTGATTTTATTGGCTATTCATTGTCTGATGAGAACGACATAACTCTAACATGCAACGACACATCATTAGAAACCAGCAATAACCTTATTTACCGTGTTGCTCTATATTTAAAAACAAGATATAAGGTAAAACAAGGAGTAAGGATTCATCTGGATAAACACATTCCAATTGCCGCTGGGTTGGGCGGGGGAAGTAGCAATGCTGCAAATTGCCTGATTAACCTCAACAATCTCTGGGAACTGGGTATTAAGAAAGAAGAGCTTCATTCCATCGCTTCTCAATTTGGCAGTGATATCAATTTTTTCCTTGAAGGCGGTTTTGCAAAGGGAGAGAATCGGGGTGATATCATTACTTTATTGGATGATATCCCTCTAAGCCCCATTCTATTAGTAAATCCCAATATACATATTTCCAGCTCAGATGCATACAAACTAGTCTCCATTCCAGAGCAAGCAAGGTACTTTAACCCTCTGGATCTGAAGGGAAGCTGTTTCAATCGGTTGGAATCAGGGATTCGCAGGTTGTATCCAGCCATTGATGATATCATTAACATAATTTCTATTTTCGGAGCGGATACTTCCATAATGAGTGGCAGCGGCTCCACGTGTTTCGGTTTGTTTAGCAATCCAAATAGAATCCGAGAATGCGAATATTACTTTAAGAAGATGAATTATTGGACAAGGGTGGTTCGCCCGGCTCCACGTCATATTTGATTATATTTTCCTTCTTCCTTGTTTGAATTGCCCTATCATTGCCCACCCATTGCCCTCCACATGGGCAATGGGTGGGCAATGATAGGGATATGCAAGCAAGAGGGTCAAAACAACTAGCTTTAGTCAAACTCTAAATATGCTTTGACAAAAAGCAGCCTTTCAAAATCTTTGTAAAGCTAACCCATAATGGGTTATGGAAAGATGTGTATCTATAATATTATGTAGATATTGCTGAAAAGTAACAAGTGTTGATTGCGATGGCGATTAAGACTATAACAAGAAGGAATAGCACAAAGTGTTTTCGAAACTTAAACTGATCACAGGAAATGCCAATCGTCCTTTAGCAGAGGAAGTTGCCCGCCATGCTGGCATCCCTCTCGGAGATATTGATTTGTTTAAATTTTCAAACGATGAGTCCTTCGTGAAGATCAATGATAATGTGCGTGGAGCAGATGTATTCATCATCCAACCAACGGCATATCCAGTAAACGATAATCTTATGGATTTGCTTATTATTATTGATGCCCTAAAACGCGCTTCGGCGCAGAGAATAAACTGTGTAATCCCATATTATGCCTATGCCCGTTCGGATAAAAAGGATCAGCCCAGAGTTCCCATCACAGCAAAACTTGTAGCAGATATCATTACCGTAGCTGGTGCAGACCGTGTGATAACTGTGGATCTTCATGCCGAACAGATTCAGGGCTTTTTTAATATTCCTGTTGACCACCTTTTCGCCATACCCAGCTTTGCCAGATATTTTAAAAGTATCATGCAGATGGAAGATATTGTGGTGGTATCTCCAGATTCAGGCGGAGCAAACAGAGCACGAGCTTTGGCAAAACGCCTGAACTGCTCGCTAGCCATTGGTGATAAGAGACGCAGTGGCAATAACGATAACAGCGAACTGTTGAATATCATTGGCGACGTTAGCGGCAAAACTGCTATCTTGTTCGACGATATTATTGATACCGGAGGCAGCTTGATTAAAGTGGCTGCGGCTCTTGAAAAACAAGGTGTTAAGCGAATATATGCTGCATGCACACACGGCGTATTAAGCGGGAATGCAGTTGCAAATCTAGAAGCATCACCGATAGAAAAGCTGTTTATTACCAATACGATAGAATTATCGGAAAAGAAGAAAGCCAGCCCTAAGATTGTGCAGCTTTCCATAGCCGAAATGTTGGCTATTGCCATAAAGAAGATTCACATAGAAGAATCGATTAGTATTTTATTTAGATAGTATAAAGAGATGGAGGAATAAATGATATTTACTCTTAATGCAGAACCAAGACACACCGTGAAGAAATCGGATTTAACAAATCTGAGAGCCAGCGGATTGATTCCCGCCGTAATATATGGAAGTAATACAGAAAGTATATCCATAAGCATCAACAAACATGACTTTGGTCAAATGTACAAGAAAAGCTTTAAAGAAGTGTGCTTTTGGGAAATTGAACTCTCTGGAAAGAAATATTACACTATGTTGAAAGCAAAGCAGATACATCCAGTGGGACGTCAGTTCTTACATCTGGATTTTTTGGTTATTGAAGCAGCAGCAATACTAGAGTTTGATATGCCTATAACATTTGTGGGAGAAGCTATTGGTGTGAAAGAAGGTGGAATGCTTGATGCTCAGATGCGTACCGCTAAAATTAGCTGTAAGGGAACAGATGTACCCAAAGAGATTTGCCTTGACGTAAGTGCTTTGAATGTTGGTGATGCTCTTCATGTATGCGATTTACCTACAGGAAATTGGAGTTATGTAGATAACGCTGATGTAACAGTTGTTGTCGTACACGCTAAGAAGGTTGAAGCTCCTGTAGAAGAAGAAGAAGTTACTGTAGTTGAACCTGTAATTGAATAAGTATGAAGCTTGTCATTGGGTTGGGTAATCCCACACAGGAATATCGGAATACCCGGCACAATCTAGGCTTTATCTGCCTTGAGAAATGGGCAGAGAAGCGTGGAAACAGTTTTTCGCACGATAGATTGTATGACTATTTACGTGTTCAAGAGACCATATTGCTGAAACCAAACACATACATGAATTGCTCTGGCGATGCACTGAAAGATGCACTAACCAGATGGAAAATAACAGATACAATGGTTATCTACGACGATCTTGAGCTAGATACGGCTATAATTCGAATCCGACAAGGCGGGGGAGACGGCGGTCATAACGGGATGAAATCACTGTTTACCGTGCTGCCTCCGAATGAATTGAAAAGGATAAGAATTGGCATCGGACGCAACCCCGATATTGGAGTTTCGGACTATGTGCTAAGCGAGATAAGCCAGATAGAAAGGGAGCTGTTAAATCCTGTATTGGAATTAGCAACCAAGTTCGTAGATACCTATATTAAATATGATTTCGACCAAGTGTTGAATGATTATAGTACATGGAAAAAATCCTATTCCGGTGCAAAAGGTGTCGGAATCATTAGTCCAAAGGAGGAAAGTAATGACGAAGGATTATGAACTGATGGTGATTCTATCACCAAGTCTTAATGCCGACGAAGCAAACAGCCTGAATGATACCATTCTGGCACAAATTGTGGAAAACGGCGGAGAGATTATCAAGACCGATCCCTGGGGCAAAAGAATGCTTGCCTACCCCATTAACAAAGTTCAGGAAGCTTATTATTACGTGAACTACATCAAGCTGGACAGCCAAGCGATAAAACCGCTTAAAAGGCTGTACAACATCAACGAAAGCATCATGCGCCACATGTTTGTCGCTCGTGGCGAGTAAGGAGGAGAGATGGCTGATCTTAGGCTTCCGCGTGTAAACAAATTCATCGTTAGTGGCAGAATAGGAAACGACATAGAGCTTAAATACACTCCCAAAGGGACTCCCGTTGTTCGTTTCGTTATTGCCAGCGACCGTGGTTACAAAGATGAATCCGACCAATGGCAGACCGTTACCAGTTGGATAGATTGCGTTGCATGGAGCAAAACAGCAGAAACGATTGCCAGCCAAGCTCATAAGGGTAGCGCAGTAATAGTAGAGGGACGTATTGACACCCGCAACTGGACAGACCAAAACAATGTGAATCGTAAAACTACCGAAGTGAACGTAGATATGGTTCATTTATTGGAATGGAAACCTCGGGAAGATGGCGCAACTGCTTCTCATAATGAAGAAGCTCCGCTACCTACCGAAGAATCCTCACACCAAGGTGTTACCAGCGACGACGTTCCATTTTAAGGAGTAAGAAAAAATGAACATGACCGATAGAAAGAAGAAATTCACCCGCAAGAAATACTGCAAATTCTGCGCTAATAAGGAAATCCAGATAGATTACAAGAATCTGGACATTATGCGCCAATTCACTTCGGATGTAGGCAAGATTGATCCTGCCAGATTAACCGGAACATGCTCAAAGCACCAACGCAAGTTGACTGCTGAAATCAAGCGTGCCCGTCAAATGGCTTTAATTCCCTACGTAATTGAGTAGATGATCTTTTTCCCCCTGATTGTAAGCATCATGGCAGTTATGAACCCTTTTCTAGGGCTTGTATTGCTGATGAGTTTCAGTGCCAAGAATCTGGTGTTGAGCATTGCAAACCCCTTGAGGGCTTTACTTATGTTCTTCCCGATACCTCTTGGGTTGCTGTTTCTTGATGCTAATCCCGAAACACAGGTGATGGCTATGGATGCTATCTTCTCTGTGGGAGGGATAAGCTTGATTTTCTTATACATGCTGAAACGAGGCAATAAAATAAATGAGGCTTTCCTAATATCTAATCTAGGATTGCTTGCTTATGGTTTGGTTCGTTTTAAGCTGTTTGGGGCATCTCAAGTGCAGATCTTTGATCAGGGGCTGGAAATGATAAAAACTCAAATGCCCACTATGATAAATAATGCGATGTTTACAGAAACCCTGCCATTGTGGAAAGCTGTGCTACCCTCTGTATGGATTATAACTCAGAGCGTAGGCTTTGTGTTGGGGTTCATCATATTTCAACGATTGTTAAAGATACCTTCCATACTTCAAAGCTTAAACTTTCCCGGTGTGTACAATCTGCTAATCATTGCAATTATTCCTTTGTACTTACTTGAACAGACAAAGATGCTATTTCTAAACGCTCTGCTTGCCCTATGTGTGATTCCTTTTTTACAAGGTGTTTCACTTGTGTGGCAGCGACTTGGTGTAATATTCGCCAATCGTGTTGTACTTGGTATCTTTATGTTTGTCATCATTCTATATGCGCATGTTCTGCTGGTACTACTTGGCTTTGCGGATATGTGGATTAATAAAAGAAAAGAAATTCCTGGAGGAATCGCGGCATGAAAGTCATTATGCTGAAAAACATAGAAAAAGTTGGCAATCAAGGTGACGTAGTTAGCGTCAAACGTGGATTTGCCAGAAACTATCTAACTCCTAGAGGATATGCAATCTATGCAACTCCTACTAATATGAAAAAGCTTAGCGAGATTCAAGGTAAGTTTGTTGAAGATGAACAAAAGTTACTTGCTGAGCTGAAAAACCTTGCCGAAAAAATCACTGCTGCTAAATTGGTTTTCGTGCGCAAAGTTGATGAAAACGGTAGCATGTTTGGCTCAGTATCTGAGAATGATATTGTCCACGCGTTAAGCGAGAAAGGGATTACCCTTCATAAGAATACGCTTGGCATGGATAAGCATTTTAAGGAACTTGGTGAACTTTCTGTATCAGTGCGTTTGCACAAGGAAGTTAGCTGTACACTTAGCTTTGTGATAGAAAAAGAACAAGAATAAACCATGGAGGTTTCCATGTCCGATACTCTGTTCAAAATTAAACAGGTTGTAAGTCTAATACTGTTTATCGCGATGCTATCCCTTATGGGGATGATTACTTCACGCCCTGTGATGATCCTTGCTTATGCAGGTTTCTTCATGCTTGTGATTGCGATTATGTATTTGTTGATGCGTAAACGTCAGCATCATTTCGAACTGATTCAAAGCTCTTCACAGCTCTTAAACAAGATTGTAGGGGGAGTGCTTCTTGCCTTGGCATTAGTTGCTCCATTGCTTGTTGCATTTCGCACAAGCGTGATAAATCTACCTGATAGTCTTAGTTCTGTTGTAGCTTTAGGGGTTGTCGCTGGAGCTTCGATAGCCTTCCTAGCCCTATTGTTTGCAGCATTATATATGATTAATGTTAAGGGTAAAGAGCTTTCTCAAAGAATAATTGGCTACGTTCTGTTTGTTATAGCTGCGGCATTACCCGGAATCCTGATGAGTAGGGTGGATAGTACCACCTCAGGCATTGGTTCCGTGTATTATGTGGCTATGGCAGTGCTGATTCTTGCCTTCAATGGCATTGGCTTCCTATCCCATCAGGATTAGTAGCGAGTCTTTAATTAGAATCCATCTTTCGGAGTGATTATTAAGTCGCTCCGAAAGCATGGTTCAAGGGGACAAGTATGTCTCTCAATTCAGTGCTCAATATATCTCACGGCGTCGTTTATCGCTTAGGTGGAGACAAATACCAACGCTTTATCCATGTGTATCTTTGCTGGAAAAGAGTAGTGGGGGATTTGCTGTCCAGCCGTTCTCACCCAATCAAAATAGAACAGAACATACTGTATGTGGGTGTGCAAAATAACACGTGGATGCAGGAATTGTTACTTTTAAAGCAAGACATTATCTCTAAATACAAGAGTATCTTTCAGGAGGAGATTGCGGATATCATCTTTTTGATACGCAGTCCAAAACGCAAATGTACAAAACGCAAATAGCTCCATCACTATTGTCTTCAGATTTCGGGCGTCTAGCAGAAGAAATATCTGCCCTTGAGTCTGCTGGTGCAGATATCTTACATCTTGATGTCATGGACGGTCATTTTGTCCCGAATTTAAGCTTTGGGTTTCCTATAATCCGTACCATTCGTAGCCTCACCAAGCTTCCTCTGGACGTGCATCTCATGGTAAGCAATCCAGAGTTTTACACTTCTCAGCTACATGAAATCGGCGTGCAGTGGATTAGCTTTCATCAGGAAACGGTGTTTCATAGCCACCGCCTGATTACCCAGATAAAGGATTATGGCATCAAAGCAGGCATCGCCCTGAATCCTGCAACCCCTATAAACACTTTGGATAGCATACTTCCTTGGCTGGATTACGTGTTAGTTATGAGCGTAAACCCCGGCTATTCTGCACAGGCTTTCATCCCTCAAATGCTGGACAAGATTGTGCAACTGCAAGATTACCGCCGGGAGCGTGGGCTAAGCTTTCATATCGAAGTGGATGGGGGAGTGTCCTCTTCCAATGCAACTGCTTTACTACAAGCAGGAGCGGACATCCTGGTCTCAGCTTCATATATTTTTTCATCAGGCAATTACCGCCTGGCGATTCAATCGTTACGAAACTTACCAGTTAACCCATTAACCCGTTAACCCGTTAACAATAAAGGATAAAAAACATGTTCAACAGCCTCTCTGACCGGCTCGATAAAATCTTTCGTAACTTAAAAGGCAAGGGATACCTTACCGAAGACAATATAAAAGCCAGCATGCGCGAGATACGCATGGCTCTTCTAGAAGCGGATGTTAACTTCAAAATAGTAAAGAACTTCGTTGCCGAAGTAGAGAAACGTGCAATGGGTGCGGAAGTATTAAAATCCCTTACTCCCGGTCAGCAAGTGGTTAAAATTGTCCACGAACAGCTTATCCAATTAATGGATACCGATGGGTTTGAAGTAAAGGTTTACAACAACAAGCTCACCAAAGTTATGATGGTAGGCTTGCAAGGTTCAGGTAAGACAACTGCCTGCGCCAAGCTTTCCGCCTTCTACCGCAAGAAGGGCATCAAGCCCATGATGGTGGCTTGTGATGTTTACCGTCCTGCCGCCGTGGATCAGCTTAAAATCCTCGGCAAACAGATAGGCGTAACTGTTGTTAGCGAAGAGACCAAAGACGTTATCAAGATAGCCAATACTGCCCTAGCTGCCGCAGACAAGGATTATTCGAACCTGCTTATCTTTGATACAGCAGGCAGACTTCACATCGATGAAGTAATGATGGACGAAGTGTCTCGCCTAAAAGCTCACATTAAGCCGGACTATATCTTCTTTGTGGCAGATGCCATGACAGGGCAGGACGCCGTAACAGTAGCAGCAGAGTTTTATAATAAGCTCAAGTTCGATGCCGTGATATTAACCAAGCTGGATGGCGATGCTCGCGGTGGTGCAGCTCTATCTATCAAAGCTGTAACCGACCGCCCTGTGGCATTTGTGGGCATAGGCGAAAAGATTGGCGATCTGGAGATATTCTATCCAGAGCGTATGGCGAGCCGTATTCTCGGAATGGGCGACGTACTAACACTGATAGAGAAAGCCGAAGCATCCATGGACAGCGAGGAAGAGGAAAAGCTTGCCCGCAAGATGATGAAGAACCAGTTTACGCTTAATGACTTCCTGAAACAACTGCAAAGCATCAAGAAAATGGGTTCAATAGAGTCCATAATCCGCATGATACCAGGCTTGGGAAGCAAACTTCCAGCAGACATGAATATCGACGAGAACGCCATGAAACACGTGGAAGCTATCATCCAATCCATGACAGATAAAGAACGAGAAAAACCAGATATCCTTAATGGCAGCAGACGCCTGCGTATTTCAAAAGGCTGCGGACGCCCTGTAATGGAAATCAACCGCCTCCTTCGCCAATTTGAAGACATGAAAAAGATGATGAAGAAGATGAGCACTCCCCAAGGCATGAAGGACATGGAAGCCATGTTCCGCGGACGCTAATCCGCAATGTAGAGCAGCATTCCAATGCTGCTGAAAGAGATTTAAGTGTAGAGTGGATTTGGCTGCTGTAAGCTTTGCTTTTAGCTTTTACTTTATGAGTCGAATGGACTACACCGACAGTAACCCAGCTATCCCATCACTGTAGTCCTAAAAGCCGTATAAGATACAGGTGATTTCTAAAAACAGTTGGCTTTAACGACTCCAGACTAAGTGACGTGTTTCGTAACAACAGCCGCCCCGGCTGTTAGCACTCGAGGCGAGTGCTATTACCGGTCTCTTTCTCAGCCGAATGGACTACACCGTCAGTCCCTCTTCGCATCCTCTTCGGTCTGTAAGCAAGCTGCATCTGTCCGCTGGAGTGCTTCTTGTGCAAAGCCCAAGAAGAGTGCGAGAGGCGTTTAGGGGGAGGAATAGGGAGCTAAGAGCTTGCCGTAATGATGTTTCTATTATTGCTTGATTTGTTTGGTTAATACGAGAATACAATCCCACTAATAGGGAAAATCCATTCTTCTGGCTTACTGCTCACTTCAATCAAACCTGCTTGTTGGCTGATAGATGGGAACTTATCCTGCCCCGAAAATACAGGTACACATTCCACTTTGCTCATTTCCGATGGATAGCGGAAGGAGATATAAACCCCGCGGGTTAGCTCTGTGATAAACACACTTAGCTGATGCGAGTTCTTTGGGTACACAGTTTGGGTGTTAATTGTGAAATGTGCCATCTTGCCCACAAGCTGCTTTAACTTGGGATGGCTGCATCGTATTTCCAGGCAGTCATGATTATGCTGTATTTCAGTCTTTAACACCAGATTATCCAGCATTACCGAACTAACCACAAAGCTATCCGAATTAAGCTGGAAGGCATCATCCATCAACCAGCGATACTCTACATCACTGCGTTTGATATACCTTTGCAACACTTCGTCAGAAGCCGCACATGCAACGATAAAGTAATCGTTTTGCAGTATCTTATCAAAATACAGCGTAGTGTGAGCGGCAAAGTATCCTGAGTGCAGGGATTCGGTAAAAGCAATCTCATGATGGAAGTTATAGCGATAGTGTATATCCCTATCCTTGTTATAGAAGAAGCTACGCAGTATTTCCCGATAGATAAGCTCTCCTATTTCTGCACTTTGTAACCTCTGTGCGATTGCGGATTCTATGATATGGTTCAGTTTGGAATCGTTAAAATCATCTGGCACAAAATCCCGCCGTGATAGGGGAGAGCTATGCAGTAGTTTATCACCGGAGTAGTAATGACGCTTTGCCCTTCTGCCAATTTGGCATAATAGCTCGTAGGGATTGCCAGCATAGTTAGCTACAAGGCTTTCCGCCCGCAAGGAAGGGTCATTATCGCCAAGCAGTGTAACTACATCGCCGATAGAGGCATCTGGCGCAGCCGACAAATCTATGGTAATCATATCCATGGAGATGCGCCCAATAACCTTACATAGATGCTGTGTAGTCTCTTGGGGGCTGTTATTGGAGAGGGAGCTTATCATTACCACGCCGCAATTGGAAAGCAGGTAGTCATAACCATCCGCGTAACCAATAGGGATTATCCCGTATTTCCCATCTTTGGGAGCAGTCCAAGCCCTATTATAGCCGATGGTATCGCCTTTCTTCATCTGTTTCACCTGCGACAGGCTTGCCTTAAAGGTCATCACCGCCTTAAGCGGAAGGTCTTGCAGAGAAGTGTTTATCCCATAGGCAAGAATACCCAAACGCACAAGATTTGTGCTTGCCCCCAAGCCGTTTAGCACAGCGTTGGAATTGTCTATGTGGATATACTTTGGTGCTTCTGGCAGCTTGCTGATAAGATTATTAAAGCTATCTTCCTGCTCTTTGCAGAAAACAGAATCGCTTTCAGATGCGGCAAAATGACTGAATACGCCTTCTATACATAGGTTAGGCAGCTTGGCAACGGAACTATAAAGAGCCATAAAATCACTCTCAAAAACTCCCGACCGATGCATACCAGTATCAACCTTTAGATGGATGTTAACAGTCTTGCCAAGCTTCTTCGCTTCTTTGCTTAGCGCAGAGGCAAACTCCAAATCTGAAACACTGGGCGTAAGGCTATTAGCAATGATAGTCGCTATCTCGTTCGCTAAGCTGGGGGACAGCACCAGAATAGGTGCATGGCAGTTTTGTATCCGTAAGAGCTTGCCTTCTTCGGGATTTGCCACGCCCAGATACACCGCACCGGCTTCGATAGCCACTCTGCTTATCTCAGAAGCACCATGACCGTAGGCATCAGCTTTCACAATCATCAGAAAGCTTTGCTGCGCTTGCATCCGCGTCTTCAAAAAGTTTAGGTTATCTCTGAAGGCAGATAAATCCAGCTCTACCCAGCTACGTTCTTTTATAGTGGAACTAAGCATACTCTAAAAGTACTTCGCTGCTAAATCTGCAAGTGCGCTGCGTTCGCCTTTATCCAGGGTCATATGTCCCACCATAGCCTCACCTTTCAGCTTTTCCACTGCCACGGACAGCCCATTGCTAAGCGAATCAAGATAGGGTATATCAATCTGGTAAGGGTCTCCGGTTAGCACAATCTTGGTATTCTCGCCTGCGCGGGTGATAATCGTTTTCATCTCGTGTGGGCTGAGGTTCTGCGCTTCATCGATAATAATAAACTGATTCGGTAGGCTTCTCCCCCTAATATAAGTGAGAGGCTCCAGCTCCAGAAAGCCATAATCCAAAAAGTCCGCAATGCTCGCTTTCTTCTTGTTTTTCATGCTTTCGTTGCTCTTATCGTCGTGCAGAGACAGCAATATTTCCATATTATCATAGATTGGCTGCATCCAGGGATTGATTTTCTCGGCTTTCGTCCCCGGCAGATAGCCCAAGTCCTTACCCAAAGGCGAAATAGGACGCGAGATTAGCAAACGGGTGTACATGCTATCTTCCACCACCTTCTGCAAGCCGGCAGCCATTGCCAATAAGGTCTTACCCGTTCCTGCCTTTCCCGATAGACTCACCAGCTTAATATTATCATCCAGCAGCAAATCCAGCGCCATTTCCTGTTCAAAGTTCCTAGCAGTGATACCAAACACTTCCTGCCCCGTATAATGTGAGACCAGATACAGCAAATTATGCTCTTGATGATAGCGCAGGGTCTTTTCCACTTCCGGATTACTTTCGTCTGATACCCTAATGAACTGATTCGGAAAGAAATCGCCATAGATATTGGGAATAGACTTTTTTGTTTCCAGTTCTGCAAACAGCGCAGGTTCTATATCCAACTTTTCCCAGCCGGTGTAAAACTCTTCAAATTTAATGGTATCAGTCTCGAAATTCTCGGCATTTATCCCCACACAATCTGCCTTTATACGCACGTTCACATCTTTAGAAACCAGCGTTACTAATGCATCGGGAAACTTTTGCTGGAAGTATAACGCCGTGCCAATAATCAGGTTATCATTACGGTCTAAAAAGAACAGCTTAGCAGCCGTATCGCTTACTTCACGATTCACCGTTACCTGGATTATCCCGCCATTATCGGTGCTAACCCCATCTTGTAAACTGCCTTTCGATCTTAAGCTATCCAGATAACGCCCTATCTGCCTGGCATTACGGCTCTTTTCATCCACCCCTTTTTTGAACTGATCTATCTCTTCGATCACCACGATGGGAACCACCACGCGATGCTCTGCGAAAGAGAATAAAGCCTGGGGATTATGTATCAGCACATTGGTATCCAACACAAAGATTTTATTTACTGCTTTGCTTTTAGGCTTGGATGCGGAGGAGTTGGTTGTTTTTGTAGTCATAGCCATTTTTTTAACCTCTTAATAATGGTTTTTGTGGGAGTTTGGTGAGCCGAAACTCGTTCATTAGCTTTTCTAAGTATTCACAGTAGTAGTTCATGTTTCAATTACCTCTCTTCCATACTAAAGAGCAAGTATTTAGGTGGCTGTAGCTAAAGTCAACCTTTATTTTCGTGGGATACAAAAATGGTGCTGGAGGGGGGACTCGAACCCCCATGAGCTCATCGCTCACTAGTCCCTGAAACTAGCGTGTATACCAATTTCACCACTTCAGCACATGTTGCAGTTTCCAATTCAGGAAGGCGGGTAAATTTGTCAAGCACGAAATACGCTTGCTCCATAAAATAATCCTCTGTTAATCCTGTATTGTGACAAACTCGGCAATACTAAGTACCAAAGCGCAGCAAAACATTCCAGCTTTTCCTTTATGTCGTCTCAACTAACTATAGGAACAATCCAACTTCGTAGGGGCGATTTTAGATTCGCCCCAATATCCGTGTATGACGCATTCATCAACGTGAGGTTTTCGGGTGAATCGCAGTTCACCCCCTACAAGAGCAAAACGCTTTCGCTCCGCTTCCTTCCTTGGCACGCATGTGCAACTGAGTACCAACCCGTAACTATCCCGTATCGCGATATGGGATAGTTAACGGATAGTTATGGGTTGGATATGGCAAGGGAGCAAGGATGGAGTAATCTGATGTACCACGGAAGATAGTGGTGGGTTCGGAGTGCCAGCGGAAAGGATAGTGGATTAAACCACGTCTATAAGTTTACTTCCACCCAAATTCCCAGGCTAAACATGGTGGTTCCATCATCACGCTTTTTGTCTGTAGTAATCTCGTAACTACTAGTTAAACCACCTCTGATATTCTGGTCAAATTGGTAGGTAGCACCTGGTGTGAAAGCAAGGCGTGTGGTGGAACGGTCAACCTGAGAGTTTTCCCTGCCTTGGGTAACGTCATAGCTTTTATTGTAGGCTATGGCGAGGCTGGAGCTAAGCTCGTTATTAATGTGTATTTTACGTTTTGTGAAAGGTATGGTAAATCCCCGTCCGGCTCGGAAGCTGTATGAGACATTGCCATTTAGAGACTGGTTGTCGCTGGTTTTAATAATCTGATAACTATCCATCTCGGTGATATTCTCGGTGTGAGTGGTGGAGAAGCTGAGGTTAGTGTTGATAACCTTCATAATACTACCGCTGAAACCAAGGATAGGATTAAAAGCCATTGTTTTAGTTTCTTGTTTGGGATTCACCCAGTTCAAATCGCCATTTTGGCGCACGGTATTCTGAAAACCAGTATTAATACGAGTTCCAGACATATACTTTTGCAGCCCTACCCAAGATTCAAAATTCATAAGGGAAATTGTAATATCTGGGAAAGTGTAACCTATGCTTTGGTTACTGGCATCTGCGAGACGCTTATTGGTAGTGTAAGAATAGTTAATAATGCTATCTATATTGCGGGAGATTGAGAGTCCGGAACCAAAGGTTATGGTATTGTCGTCTGTGGTGGCGTCTAAAAAGTCACTGGGAACGCTGTGAGGTAAGCCAAGCTGGAAAGCAAAGGGAAGTGTATCTGTTTTGCGGGAGTAGTTCATCACATAGCCATTTTGGTAGGACGCAGTTATGTTTTTGATTCTGGAAAGGTTGTTTACCAAGCCATATAATAGTCCATACTTGGGAGCTTTGGGTTTAGCGGAGCCTGCAGCGGCATCCGATACGGCAACATCTGGCTTTTCCTCTCCAGATTCGGACGCCATCTTTTTCAGTTCTTCTTCGGAGTATTCGGATTGTTTCTTTTCCTTTTCTTCCAAGTACCGTTGTTTCTCTTCAAGTTCTTTCATTTCTTGGTCATATTGGGGGTTTTCAAGCCTCTTCTGTTCTTCTAACTCTTTCATCTCTTGTTTGTATTTGGGGTCTTCTATTCTTTTCTCTTCTTCTAACCTTTTCTCTTCTTCTATCCTTCTCTCTTCTTCTTCTTTCTTTTGCTTTTCGTCATCAAGCTCGGGTTGTTCGCCTTCGTTTTCCTTATGTTTATCATCTATAGTTGGCTCATCCTTGGGTTTGGGTTTATCAACTGTAGCAGGCTTTTTACTCTTAATCTTTTGTGCCCATGCACTTAGGATTGTTGCATTTTGAAGAGTAGAGCTGATTCTTAAGCTTCGGTTTGCGTTACCGTCGCTTTGGAATACTTCAACCTGCCCTTCAGGTCCTTGTTCATAGTATTTACGCTGAGCATCGGTAAATCTCGCTGTGCCGACTGCTGTGAAGGTGAAAACCTGAGGCAAATAGTTGGGATTAAAGTTCAATCCCAAATCTTGAACAAACTCGCTCATTTTGCCGATATTAACATCCTGCCAGTATTGTTTCTGCATCAAATCACGCTTGGTGTTGTAGCGAGCAGTGGCAGTAAGATCGCTTAGCAGAGACCAACTTATGTTGTTGTCCGTAGTCAATAAACGGGTGGCAATTGTTTGAGAACGAGGATACCAGTTAAAGGCGTCATCTCTTTTTTCCCAGTTCCAGCTATTTGGCTCTGTATTATTGAAAGTGAAGCTGTTATTCCATGTATTGGGAAGGAAACCCAAACGATAGCGTTTGTACAAGGCAAAGCTGGAAAGCTCAGACGGCAAGCTTAGATTGTAATTCAAAGTTCCACGATAGGATAAAGTGGTATCAACAGACGTGGGAGCATATCTGAACGAGTTTTCGAATCTGGCACTAAGTGAGGTGCGATAGAGGGTGTACAATAAGATTTTATTCTTTGGAGCAGTTCTTTGGCTTAAGCCAAAATCTGCGCTGTACATCAGGTTTTCGTTTCTTTCTCTATCTCTTTCTAGGTCATTATCAATGTTTGATCTTAAGACATCAGAATTTGCACGGTAGCGAGGTATTCCCAAAGTGTAGTTCCTTGCAAGAGATAGCGGCATATCTAGGCTCCATGCACTCGGGAGAAATTTTTGCAGGAATATCTTGTTGGATATGTTCAATGTCTGGGTTCGGGTGTAAGCATTCTGTCTGCCACGCTGAATGATGGGGTTAAAATTCTCGCTTTTCGCCTCATAATCCACATTTATGGTTGCCAAATCGGCAAGAGAAGTGCTTAAACTAACTCTACTGGCAACGCCCATATCCTGGTATGGATTGATAACCCTCATGTCATCATAATAGACTGTACCGGTGTAGGGTACGTAAAAATGGTCATGTGGGTTATATATCCCCAAGTAGATATCTCGGATATTGGTTAAAGTGGGACGTCCTTTGAAATAGAAAACTTTGTTGCCTGCTACCAAGGAATCTGCTAAAGCATCAGGGTTCTGTATTTTAAGAGCAATCATATCCTGTAGCTGGTAGTCTAGTTCCACCCATTTATTGGCATTCATTTTGGTTTCATAGGGGACAACAGGTATCCTTTGGCGTACTTGATAATAGTTCAATGAATCTGCCCCAATGCGGAAAATAACGTCCAAAGAATCCGGATTGGTAAATGCTGTGTTACTGTTTCCCTCAGGATAAACCCAAAAACGAAGACTATTGTAAGAAAGCAGATTGTAGGCATCATACATTCTTTGGCGTAACAAGCACTGCTGCCCTTGTTTTAGGTTGGTAGTACTAAGCGTTAAAGCAGATTCGGATGATTCGCGGCTGTCCTCTATGTAAACAGTTCCTGCTGGAGAACTGTAATGCGCACGGTTTTTTTGGTTGTTTACGATGCCGGAAAGGTAAGAAGTATTGCTAGAAGAAAGCTCGGTTGCACTTATGATGGTGTTGTTGAAGTTGCGAACATTGAAATCCTGCCATTTATTGCCAATTAAAGACATATCTGCAATAAGGACTTTTGCATCCTGGTCTGTTTCTGCCCAGATGCGGACATAAGATATCTTGCGTAAGCTCGGTGCTACGTTTGTGCCAGAATTGTTTACAATCCGATAATAAGCCGGGTCAGTAACGGGTATCCTGAAAAGCCTCCAGCCATATTTGTTGGTATTCTCAATTAAACTGGAGGTTGTATCGCTGATGGAAAAGGAATATGTATAATACCTGTCCAATTTGTTTAGCACTCCGTTGCCATCCAAGTCTTCAGTATCAAGTATGCGATTGCCTTCTGAACCGTTTATTCTTGGATAGTCTCCATATTGGTCAATAGAGCTTTCAGCTACATCATTAGGGTCTGCTCCGGGTTGACCGAAGCTAATGCCATCCAGACCTATATCTTCATCCAAGGTTAGCACCCCATCTTTGTTGATGTCTTCGCTGTTAAGCACGTTATAGCCGCCAAACTCGGTGTAGAAATCCTCTAGGATGTCGCCCATATCAATATGAAGGTTTACATTTGCCGAAGGTGTATCCAGCTTCAGCAATACTTCTATGTATTTCTTTTGAGAGAAATCCAACTGATTGCCAAGGTATTTCATCACTCCAGCCCAGCTACGCGATGAAGCCCCCGGCATTCCCAGATTGTTACGGAAGGCTTTCAG
Organism: Candidatus Cloacimonadota bacterium; assembly: GCA_028681035.1. Next base: position 15,329 of record JAQUJJ010000029.1, on the reverse strand, counting down.
GGCAAGCACGGTAACTGTTTCTGTCCGTTCTCTTTCTGTTAGTGTAGAAGCATCTTCTATCATCTCTCTGCGGATGTTTTTGGGATTATACCAGTTTATTCTACCCTTTGAAAAGGGGGTGCCATAGGGTTTACTTGCCATCACCCAAGAGGAAAAGGTTACTCCTAAGGGGTATGAATCCATGATGGATTCCATGTCGTCAATGTAGGATTCTTTCTTCTTGCCGCTAGGGTCACCATATATGTTAGGCAGGGTAAAAGCCACTTCTCCGGAAAGGTTTATTTGAGAGGGTGAAGTTGATTTGATAAGAGGCAAAGCATCAATCCATTTGGTAATAAAAGCGGGTTTAAAATTCAAGGAGCCATCTACGTTGCCCATCCACATTTCTATGTTTTCATTGCCAATTCTTGGGCGTTTATCTGCCACATTTTCACTGCGGTATATCATGGTGCCACCCAGCTTGGCATAATCTGTAAGTTGCCAATCTGCACGGATGCCAGCCAGCGTTTTCTTAGCAACGTCAAAGGTACTTCGGAACTCGAAATCGATTTCAATCTTAGAATCGGGATCTTTTCCAGCAGGAGTAAGGAAGGTTATTCTGCCAAAATCGTAATCCACAATATAATCTATATTCTCCCGCTGGTCATTGCCATTTACGCGAACTTTCACGCTTCCCTTTAGAATGCCTCCTTGGGCAAGTTCAATGGCATCGCGCCCTATTTTTCCTTTTATTCCGATATAGAAGCTAATATCCTGGTAGCTTACGCTTTCGTTTTCTTCCTGATAAACAATGCCATCTCCAAGAGGTTTGAAGGGTTCTATGAAAGGCATAATAACCAATCCGCTGGTTAAATTTACGGTCGTGTCGTCACCATTTATTAAGCCATCGCCATTGCTATCCATACGCAGATAATCCGTGAAGGTCAAAAATCCTGCTGTGGCGATACTATCCGGTAGGTTATAGTTACGAGTGCGGTCAATATTTTCGGTGTATATCTGGAGGTTAAAACCTTCGTTTTTGATATTGGTTTTATGCATATCGTAGATGTTACGCATCTGAAAATGCCATACACTATTGGGGTCGCCAGGAGTATATTCCTGATTTCGCCGTCGAATTACATAGGGATGTATTCGCCCATCGTTTTGTTGACTAGGTTTTACGTAGGGGACTGGAGTGCCATCCCTGCGAGTGTAGGTAACAGCCAAGGTGGTAAGCCTGTCTATATTGCGCAGAATGCTAATTGTCCCGGAAGAATAGTCCGTCACAAAATCAGTTCCCTCAATCAGTTCATCATAATAAGGCTCATAATAGTTACTGGGGCTGAAGTAGATTATATCACCGGGAGCAGAGGCTATATTATTGCTTGCGCTTGCGTCATCCATAAATAGACGTACGCTACCATTTGCAGGCAGAGAATCTGGTGCGGCAATAAGCCATGCACCACTGGGATCGGTGATGATGGCATTGTTCTTCCACCCTTCGGGTATTCCTGCATCGCCTTGAGCGTACATCATGTATAACTTATAGGGATTTACCAGATAATACATATTACGAGAGGAATAGTCCTTGCTGCGTACGTTAGTGGAATCTGCTTGGCTTTGTCCTATGTAGCTCTGAGTGTTTTTCTGGCTTTCTTCCTTACTGGCAATCACGCTCAAATCCAGATTACCATATTTGAACTTGGAAGTGACACCAAACAGACCTTGTGAACTGGTAGAATAGCTTACATAGCGAGAGCCGGATAAGGCAAGGCTAATGTTTCCGCCTTCAATGCTTTTTATGAACTCATCTTCATTGCCGGTGTATTTAACGTTCACGTTATTAGCGTCGAATATCTGCTCATCTTGCTTGGAATTGTATTTCAGGTTAACTGCTATTTTCTCGCCAATAGTGCCGGAAAGGCGCAAGTTCGTCTCTTGTTCCATCTTCAAATCAAATGTAGCACCTTGTTGTGTTTCGTAGATAGGTATTTGTTTGCGTTTAGTGCTACTGCCTTGCAGGGTTAGCTTTTGAGTGCCATCCAGGTTTAACCTTCCAGCTTTATTGCCTAGCACCTTTTGTACAGCTCTGGGGATGGCGATAGCGGGAATATCCAGCACGAATTCTTTAATTAATCCAGAGCTGCTTACCTGCGTTTGCTGAGTTGCAGCTTTCAGGCTGGTTAGCAGAGATTTATGAAATATCTTGTATTGAATACCAAGGAAGTAGTCATCGAAACTGACAGCCACCTCATCGGCTATTTTATAGTCACCAATCAAAACGCTTAAATATACTGTTCTTGCAGGATAATCAATTCGTTCTTTATAGACTGGTGCAAAGGCAGGAATTTCATAAGGGCGCAATTTATAAACATTCAAACCCTTATTGAATTTGTACACATCAATGCGATTGTTAAGGATTGGATAATAATCATCAAGATACAATATGGGGTAAAACTGTTTAGAGGGTGAATCTTTAATAGGCAGATTGGTTGATTTGGGATTAACAGCACCCAACATGTTGGCAATAATTAGAAACAGGTATAAAAAGGGAAGTTTGCGCATCACATCTTATTAGTTATTGATTTGGCTAAGTTTATCAAAAGCCATATAGAATCCGTCGAGGGTGAGATTTTTATCTATAATATCGGCTGAAGCTATTAGGGGTTTCAATAGGCTAGCCATTCCCCCGCTGAGGATGGTAAGCATAGGAGCATAATCGATATATTGTAGTTTCAGCTTGGTGATAAAGGTTTCCAACATCAGCGCATGCCCATGAACCACTCCTGAAAGAACTGCATCATGCGTGTTTTTTCCTAATAATGCGGGAGGGGATATTAGTTCCAATTCATACAACTGAGCGGCTTTGGAGAACAAGTTGCTTGCGCCGGTCTTTAGTCCGGGAGCGATGATGGCACCTTCAAACACACCAGCCGAACTAATAACTTGAATCGTTGTAGCTGTCCCGAGATCAATCACAATAACGTTTTGCTGGTATTTTCGCCAGGCAGCGTATGCATTGGCAATTAAATCTGCACCGATGGTTTGGGGAGATGTGGCTTTAAAAGTAAAGCCTAAAGGGCTTAGACCATTAACATCATAAATTTCGGCAGTCATGTATTTTGCGATAAGATGCTTCCATATTCGTGATAGTTCGGGAACAACGCTACCAAACGCAACGAAGTTGATATCCGCTAACTTGATATCTTGAAGTAGGTTAGCCAGCAAACTGTAATATTCGTCTGATGTGCGTTCCCTAATAGTTTGGAAACGAGATGTCCATATTGCAGATCCTTGTTGGTAAATGGCACAGACGATGTTTGTATTGCCTATATCTACCACAAGAACCAGTTCGCTCACAGAATATTTACGCATAATCCCTGCTCATCTTCATATTCGGAAAAGATAATAAATTAGAAAGCAAAACACTAAACAAGCAATTTCTCTAAGCTACTCAATCTGTCAATCAAATTCTGCCTCATCCTTGATGGAATTGCCCTATCATTGCCCACTCATTGTCCATGTGGAGGGCAATGGGTGGGCAATGATAGGGCAACTCAAGCAAGGGAGGTAGCTATTTGCAATCATGTTGCCAAACCCCATCCCAAGTGTCCAAATCCACAATGCTAAAGCGTTCCAACATGATTTGAGTAGGCTTATCTTCCGGTTTCAGCAACAAGGCATCGGAAAACTGAGCTTTTGCTTCTTTAAAAAGACCTGATTTCATAAGTGCAAATGCAGTTTCGTAAGTATTATAGCTTGCGATAGTGTTTGGTTCGGTATTCGGTGCTGAGATGTAATCTACCACTTCGTAGATATTGGAGATGATTTCTTTTCCTTTCACGGTTACTCTATCCAGAATTCGGCAGAAGAATTGGTCTCGGATAAGTAGATAAGTGGTTTCATCTATTATTATCGATGTTCCATAGAACTTATTTAGGCTTTCCAAGCGTGAACAGAAGTTCATTCGGTCGCCAATTCCAGTATAGTTAAAAATGCTATCGGAGCCAATGTTGCCCACAATTACTTCTCCGGTGGCAATGCCCACACCAATACGGAAATCGTGTAAAACTGGATGTTGGCAGAATTCATGTTGTAAAGCAAAAGACAAATCTCTAATTTCCAAAGCGGTCTTTACTGCGTTATAGGCAAATTCAGGGTAGGGAAGAGGAGCACCGTAGAGGGCAAGGATGGCATCGCCAATGTATTTATCCAGCAAACCCCGGTTTGCAACAATCAGCTTAGTTGCTTTGTTGAAATAGCGGTTCATAAAACCAGTTATCTCCGCTGGACTAAGCTTTTCGCAATAGGCAGTAAAATTACGCACATCCGCAAACATGATACTAACGGTCTTCTTTTCTCCTCCGGGTGACAGGCTTTGAGAACCTTTCATTATCTGCCCAATAACGTCTCTAGATACGTAGTGTTCAAAAGCATTGCGCACCTTTTTCTTTTCCATAAGCAGATCATGAGAATGAGCACTGAAAATGCTGGTAAAGCCTATTATCCAAGGAAGCAAAACGGCTGAATAGGATAAACTTAGATTTGCTGTAACGAACATAAAATAAAAAACGGGGAAGATTAGAATGGTGATAACAGAGAAAACGCTGATCGATAAAAGGGGCTTTGTATTGCGAATAATAAGCACCAGCAATAATAGCAAAAACAAATCTATCCCTAGCACCAACCAGAGACTTATCCACTTTACATGAGTGCCTTCTAACACATTGCGGATGAAGGTTGCATGCAATTCCACCCCCGGATAATTGGAATCGAGTGGAGTGCTTTTATTATCCTTAAGTCCTGATGCGGAAGAGCCTACCAGAATAATTCTGTCCTTGAAGAATCCCGGTGGAATACGCTGACTAAGTACATCCGAAAATGAGATATATCGGAAAGAACGCTGCGCTCCATAGTATTTGATATAACAACTGCCGTCGGGGCTTAGTGGGATTTCGCTTACAAGCTCATTATCGGAGAAAAGCTTGCAGGTATTGGCAGTTTCGATGCGATCTACTCCCAATAAATCCAAACACATCTGGAAGCTAAAGTTAACCAGATATTTGTCTTTTAACCCCAGAAATAAGGGATAGTCGTGTATTATTCCAGATTCATCAGCCTCGATATTTGCTAAGCCAACCCCCGCAGCAACATCAGAAAACTCTGGGATGGGGGGATGAACAATGCTTAAGGGCAAATAACTCTTTGGATTTACATCCCAAGTGCTAACAATTGAAGGCAGCGGTTTAGGAGGCGTGTTTTCATTGCTGTTGTACATTGCCAGATAGACATTGCCAGCACGTTCAATTGAGTTTGCAAGCACGGCATCAGAGCTTAGCAGGTCTATTAGCTTATCTGCCTCCCCGCTGGGAATATCCATAAACTCTTTTAATCTCGCTCGTGTGTAGCCAATGATGCTGTCGTGTTCGGTAAAAAAGATATCAAGCCCAATGGCATTAGGTTCGTCTGCCGATAGAATGTCTATCAAATCTGCAAATAAAAAGTTCTTCCAGGTTGAAAACTGACCAAGGTCAGTTATGCTTTTTTCATCAATATCTATTATGCAGATATCGTCATACACTCCCTGCATACCTTTGTTTGAGAGGGCATTGCCAAAATCTACGACTGTATCATATATTCTTAAGTCAGCAATCTTAAAGAGTTGTTTCGATATTGGTATTCTCAGTAGCAAAAAAGAACCGAGTAATACTCCAATAACAATCAGTGCATAACGAAGGTGAATTCGCATCCCTAGCTATCAATCTGTAGGAAGGCAGTCTAAAGTTGCGCTATTCGGGAAATCTTGCATTAGTGCATTAATGTGCTTTTGCATATTTGCTTTATCACCCGCGGCATTATAAATGAGGATTAAATAAGCATGAGCCAACTCAGCGTCTCTTTTTAGGGGAGCCTGAATCACCACCTTTTCGAAAAGCGGGGTAGCTTTGGTATATTGTTTCATTTCGTATAAATCGATAGCTTCGTTAATGTCTTGTTGAGGGTCAAGAACCCAAAAAAGCAAACTATCAGTTGTAACTTCAGCTTCATCTCTGCGGATGCCGGCAGTGCCAGAAGCTCGCCGTTTATTCTGTAGCTTTAGATTGCCGACTTTAGTTTCAAGCTTGTTCATCCAGTTTTGTTTAGAAGATGCGTCCTCCATAAGCTTTCGTATGCCTACTTGGCTCGATGCGTTAACGGTGGAGGTGATTCCACTTTCCCATATAATCTCTACATAAGAATCGGGTCCGGTTTTTAAGCAACCATCCTCAGAGATGGGTAAGTTGATAGATGCTGGTTTGTAGGCTTGATTTTGGTTAGTTCTATATTGCACGTCACCAGAAAAAAAGCGGATTTTGCCGACTTGAGCTGCTTCCATGTGTAATCCCAGAAGGCATAAAGCAATAAATAAGCTAAGCCTTTTCATGTTATTCTCCTTGGTTCATTAGATCAGAATAAAGCTTGAGGTCAAGATTCTTGATCACATTGCGGTCTTTTAATTGATCAAAATACTCTCTTGCTTGCTTGTTGTTTCCTTGGCGGTATTCCAACACACACAGGTTCCTCAGCACCATATCAGTTTTATGGTTTTCCTTAAGAGCATTTTGGTATTGAGTTCTTGCTTTAGCATATTGACCAGTTACAAAATATAGGTTTCCAAGGTTGACTAAGGCACTAAGATTCTTTGGGTCTTTATTTAGGATTTGTACCCACTGACCTTCTGCGGTGCTAATTTTGCCATTTTGCATGCACCAATAAGCATATTGATTTGCTACGACCAAATTATTAGGGTATTTGGCGATAGACTGGCGGAATTCCTCTTCGCGGGTAATCTGCCCAAGAAGTGTTATGCTTTCCATATCTTTTTTGTAAAAAGCCAAGGTCTCGCTTGCCTTGCCAAACTGACGACTTGAGATAGTTCCACTGAATGGGGCAGGAGGATATTGCTTGTGAGCTTCCGAGAATTCAATGAGGTCCAAGTATGCCCCTTGGTCAAGGATGTTTTCGTAATATTTAATGGCATTCAACCAGCTTTCGGAAAAACTCCCCTTCCCAAGTTGAGTGGTTTCCAACGGTACCCAGTATTTACTGTTCAAGTAAACAAAGTGGCTGGGGTCAATACCGCTTTCCATAATTTCTTCCGAACTCATGCCTGTATCGAACACCAACATTACGTGCTTTGGATAATCGATAAAGCCACATTCTACGCCAACTACAGAAAGCATAGTTGCCATTAACGCAAGCAGGTCTTCACAATCACCAGATTTGCGGGATAAGGACTGGAAAGGGTATTGCACATAATCATGCTCACTGTTTATAGCATTGCTGGAGGTATTATCCAGAACATAGCTAATCCCATTGGCGTGCAAATAGCTCCATATTTGTATAGCTCGGAGGATGTTCTTGTTTATCCCTTGAGCAGGATTGTTGGCAAAAAGCTGAACAATTGAAGTACTTACAAAATCACGCATGTATTCGTCATTGGGGTTTATGAAACTGGCAAATTGTTTCCGATTGCCCCAATCCATAGCCGAGGTACCCAAAGCGTTTATTAGCACTTGATCCTTGGATTCATGATAAGCATTTCCATAAAAAGTATAGTCCATCGTCAATACAGGTCTGAACACCTGAGCTCCATTTTTACATAGATCAAAGATGCTCTTGTTTATAGGCAGCACTATTTCCACCACCGTTTCTTGGTTTACCAATAAGGTTTGTATAGTTTTTTCAAAGGGGTAATCGGAAATCTGAGGGACAGTAACCTGAATTTTAACATTCTGAATGGGCAGATTGCGGTTGTTAAACAGTGTTACAGAACCGATGGAATGATTTCTGTAATAAGCTTGCAAGGAAGGATACAGGTCTTGGAACGAGTATGCCCTTATCTCCACATCCGGTTTGTTTTTGTTGTAATGATCACGTGCTACCGTAGCTGCCAATAGCTTATCCTGTAGCGAAGAGTCATAAGGAGCATAATTTGCAGCTAATTGTATTTCACGGTAGGCATCGTCATAACGTTGCTCCAAGGTAAGTAAATCGTAATATAACTCATGGAATGAAGTGGTGGATGCATCTGTAGTAATAAATGGATTTATCGTATCAAGAACGGCTAAAGCCTCTGGGAACTGGCTGGCTTTTTGCAAGGCTTCAGCGTATGCGAAACCATACTTCACGTTATCTTTACAAAGTTCCCATGCGCTAGCAAAATTACTTAGTGCCTCGGCACTCTTGCGGCTTTCGTTAAATGCCCTTGCCAAGCTATAATAATAATCTGCATTACCTTTGTTCATTCTAATGGCATCAGAATAATAGTCCTCTGCGTAGGGATAGTTGCCCATAGCGAAATGGATATCACCCATAAGCTTATAAGCAGCATGCGGGCTTTGCTCTTTGAAGCGGTTTATTATCAGTTGCAGATGGCTCATAGCTTCAGTAAGATTTAGGTTTGCGACCAATAACTCAGCAATCTTCAGGTTGTTATCATAACTATCCTCTATTGTTATCAATTCTCGCATATTTGCAAGTGCAGCTACATAGTTACCCAAGTTTTCATTAGCCAAAGCCAGATATTGCAGGATTATAGCGTCCTTTTGGAATTTATTAATATAGGCAGTGGCAAGGGTCTGAACCTTTGCATAGTTCTTGCTGAAATAATACAGTGAAATGAGTTGAAGCTGTATATCTTGATTATTGTCTGATTTGAACTTTTCTAAATAAGTAATGCCTCGTTGATAATCATGCGTGAGCTTATAGTTTTTTACTACTTCCAGTAGAAACTCCAGCCTCTGCCCTCCCAAAAGCATTGCAGATTCCATGCTTGTTAGTGCCTGTTCATATTCTTGTTGACTAGTAAAAAACCTTGATTCAAGGAAGTAACTCTGGATTATTTCTTCATCAATTCTGGGGTCTTTAATTACGGCAGCAGCCTTCTTGTAAGCTAATACAGCTTGAGAATAATTGCCATTGGCAGACAGGAAACGGGCATAGGAATAAGCATCTTTAACTTCATCGCTTGGAGAGCTGAACCTTCCATCTTCAGAAAATGAGGTTACGGTATAGCTCTTCTCGTATTTCTGTGGTTCTCTAATCACCATTTTAGGTTGAGACACCTCATATTGTATCGTTTCACCGCCGCCACTTTGAGTTACTCTCCATTTATTAATCCCTTCCGGCGCATCCCAGCTTAACTCAGTAAAAGCTTCCGAGTTTAGCCTCAGACGGATAGTATTGATTCTGGAGGGATTGTAGATGAAGCGAAGCTTGCGTGCGGTATTTGCCCCTCTGTCGCTTATTAGTACTGATTTTTCTGTGTCATTATAGCGCATCAGAAAGATGTTTGCAAAGTTAGGAAATTGTGCCTTTGTGTTCTTTGCAAAGTACTTGTATTCCACATTGTTGTCATTTAGGATAACTAGTTGCTGTGTGATGGCGTTAATATAGCCAATACGGTTCTCATGCAAATAATCTACACCGCTGATATTTGTATCCTGAATAACAGGTTTCATTTGTTGGGGGTTAGCCAAGGGTATCTCGTAAATGGAGTTGCCATTGGCAAGCATTAATAATGTATGTCCCTTAAGGCGGATAACTTCAGGAGCAAGTTTTCTTTCCTTCAGATCAATACTCCCGATAAACATCATGTTATTATTAAAGATAGAGATGCGATAGTTTTTCATTTCTGCAACATACAAAACACCATCAGTTGTAACGACCATGCTGCTTGGGACATTTAGCCGTCCTTCTATTGAGCCTTTCATTCCAAATGAGTCTAAAAGCAAACCGTCGCGTTTGTTAAAGATGAATATCGTGTGTGATTTGCTGTCTGCCACAAACAGCTTCTCTTTATATACGGCTAAAGCATCAAAGCTTTTTATTCCTTGTTCCGCTAAGGCAAGGGCACTTATAGTATATTTTGCATTACCAAATTCTTTACAAGTGATTGCACGTGTAGGTTTGTTGCCTGAAATAGCGTCGTAAATATAGTATTCTAACGAATCGTCGCTTACATAGTCATACAGAGGCGGTAAGCTTGTTTCTTCTAGTGCAGGGCGCATGGTGTATTCTGGGATGGTAAGTAAATGAGGACTAGTAAACTCTGTATCTTTGAACAGCCTGATAATATTTTGTTTGCTATCCAAAACAGCCATTAGAACGTTATCATCCAATGGATAACAACGAACAATTGAAGGTACTAGGAAAGAACTTGGTGCATCACCCTTATCTTTATAGCCCCAGGTAGATTTTGAAACTATGCGTCCTTCAGCGTTTACTTTGCCAATCTTGGTGCTACCGCTATAGATTACGTAAAGCTCGTTGTATTGGTTAACAGCGATATCTGCCACAGCATCTTTCTTGCTTTGAATGGTCTGTATTTCATAGCCTTTTTTGGGGTTTAGGTTTAGGTCATACAATTGTACTTGAGAATAGGTGGGCTGAGCCGAAAGCACGCGCAGTATCTGGTCTTGCCCGATACACATAGAAATAGGATCAGTAACCGCTACTTTGCTTATTATCATACCTTCATTGGTGAAAGCCATAAGCTCTTCACGTCCAGCATCCAATACATAGAAGTAGCCTTGGTAATTTACCAGCAATCGAACAGCTTTTTTAAACTGAGTATCAGGTGTTCCTTTTGTGGATATGCTTCTTTGTAAAACACCATCGTAGGAATAAACGTAGATACAACTGTTTTTACTATCAAGAATGTATAACCCGTTTTCATTACCGGTAACGTCATCAGCTATTGCACCGCTGGGTAATTTAGCCAGATAGAGTTGTGTGAATGCCATCTCGTTAGTATCCCACACCCTGATCGTTCCAGACGAGTTATCAATTGCATAAATAGTAGAACCCCAAAGATGAAATTTGTCTGCACCAAATGAATCATCTTTACCCTTTAAGGCGGGAACCGTGTGCAAAGGTTGCGGTACAGCATTTAACAAGGTGCCAAGCATTACAAATAGGACGATGATAAAGCAAGCTTTTCTCATATTATCTCCAAGAATAAATCTACTGGGCTAAGTTTATTGCAAGGGCTAGCTATGTCAAGTGAAAAGCGAAAAGGAGGTTAAAATCTATGGATTTTATCTAAAACGCAAAATAAAGCAGAGCGGAAAGCATCTGCCTTCCGCTCTGTATTAATAGTGTGGGTGAATTAGTTAGAAATTTACTACTAAGGCAGTACCAATTGCATAATTAGCAGGCTTTGTACCGGTAGTACCAACGCCGTATGCACCAAAAGCAGAAAGGTTCATCACGTCTTCTATTACCTGATATTCCAAGCCGCCGTTAATTTCCCAGCCCATATCTCCTAAAACACCACCTGCACCAAAGGCAGAAAGGTTCTCTTTTACTGGAACACGCAGCTTGCCAACTGCACTATAGAAAGTATCGGTGTTCCCGCTGTATGGGGTATCCCAATAAAGGTTCAATCCATCATGATTGCCGCCAATGCCATAGAGGTACAAACCATTCTGATACCAGGGGCTTAGCGTGCTAAGTCCATTTTTAGCAGCCACTAATACATCTGCGCCAACCTGGAAGCCACTTAGTTCGGCATCTGCCTTGAATGCTGCACCCATACCTATTTCGTCGTTATCTCCTGGATACATTTGATAATCGAAGAAAGGAGTGATATCAAGCGTGGCAATACCGGCTGTTAATGTAACATAGGGCATAAGGGTAACATTGCCATTATTGCTGTCTGCAAGATATCCACCAATTGCGGTTACCCCGAAAGGTACTGGACTTTCTCCATGTAGGCTTGCAATGAAGCCATTTTGGTCGTCCACGGCAAAATGGATATTTTCTGCTACCTTAACAAAGCCAAGCTCAGCTTTCATGCCGGCAAAGTCTTCTTTGGTGAGCATGATCCCCGAGTAGAAATCATCCAATACCAAGCCTCTATGATCTGCCCAATACTGTTGTCCAACCTTAATCTTGGTATCTAAAGATTGGATAAGGTATTCCACATATAGCTCGTCAGTTTTTACGTTTACACCACCTGTGCTAATTCCACCACCGGTTGCGCCGCCCCATAAGATATTTCCCACTTCAAATAAAGCGTAAAAGTTCAAACCATCGGCAAGCTCACTATCAAGACCTAGTCTAAAGCGATTGTCTATGTAACCGCCATCTTTTTCCATGTTATTATTGTGGATAGCAGCACGGGTACGGAACTCACCCGATAGGTCAAAATCCACAGCACTGAGTACGCCTATTAGCAAGGCAAGTACTAAGATACTAATTAACTGTTTCATTGATACTCCTAAGCGTATATTATTTTTGTCTAAAACCAATTTAAGCTGTTAATGCTTTTCTGGCAAGGGCTATATTATATCTTCAGCATATCCAAATTCAATTCACGCTGCATAAACTCGATATCTTTTTGCAGATTAGGGATAATCGGCACACCCAGTGAACGCACTTGCTGTTCCAGCTCATATTCTTTCTCTCCAGCTACATAGATGCGACTCTTACCGGGGAAAAGCTGAGAACCTTGTAGCTCTCGGCAGATGGAACCGGTTATTTTTCTGAAACTATCTAATTCTGTGAAGAACTCTATATTTATAGCAAGAAAGAAATGCCCAAGGCAGTAAGGGGCAGGTTTGCCATTTTCATCTATACCCAATAAGCCATTCAAGTAGCTGCCATCTTGCAATGCTGCGCTTAGGATTTCCACCATCGTGCCTAGACCGTAACCTTTATGGCTGCCGGATAGTTCACTTGTTCCGCCAATCGGTAGCATGCTGGCTTTTTGCTTCACCAGATCAACCAGTAAGCGTTTGGTATCGGTATAGGGTTTGCCTTCCAGATCGATAGCCCAACCTTCAGGTGTGTCTTTTTCTTCTCTGGCATATTGTTCCACTTTCCCCCGTTGGGAAATTGACGTAGCGGCATCGTATAAGAAGGGATATGGCAGATCAGTAGGTGCTCCGAAACAAATGGGATTTGTCCCCAAGAGCGGTGAAACGCCATTGGTAGGGCAAATAGAGGGACGTGCATTGGTGAAAGTGATACCAATCATGTTTTGTTTGGTAGCCATATCTGCATAAAAACCGCAAATGCCATAGTGGGTTGAGTTCCGCACTGCAACGCATCCTAAGCCATATTGGGAAGCCTTGTCTATGGCGGTTTGCATGGCGTTTTTAGCTATTACATGTCCCATGCCATGATTACCGTCCCAAACGGCGGTGGCAAATTTGTCTTTGATAACGTCAATCTTGGTAACTGGATTCTGGATGCCTGCTTTTATACGGTCATAATACATTTTCAGCCTGCCGATACCGTGGGATTCAATTCCCTTCAAATCGCTGGCAATTAGCACTTCCGAGCAAATAGCTGCGTCTTCTGCAGCCACCCCGATGCGGGTGAACACGGTAGTCATAAACTCTTGCAAATCTTGTACTGGTAACCTTTTCATATTTCATCTCCTTGATTATCGCGATAAATAACTGTTTTTAGGGGTGGGAATCCGTTAAAACTATTAGAGGAATAGCTTTGGGTGTAGGCTCCGGTGGTGAAGATATACACCTTATCCCCCGGAACTACGCTATCTGGCATATGGTAACGATAATGTTCGTATAGGATATCCATGCTGTCACAGGTAGGTCCTGCCAATATTATCTCTTCTGCTATTCCATCTTTGTCAAAATATATGGGAAACTTTATAGATTCATCAATAGTCTCTATCAATCCTCCAAACTTGCCTATATCAAGATACACCCATTGATACAAATTGTTCTTGGATTTACGCGAGAAGTTTATCACTTCTGCAATCACGATACCGGCATCTGCTACTAGCGAACGTCCCGGTTCCAAGATGATATCGGGCAAATTATCCCCAAAATCTTCTTGAATAAAGCGCAAGATTTCTTCTGTATATTCTTTCACAGAAAATGTAGGGTCAACATAATTGGCTGGGAAACCACCGCCTATGTTTATCATTTGCAATTCAATACCCTCTTCCGCCACAGCATCAAAGAGGTATTTGCATCTGGCTATTGCATCGTCCCATTGCCCGATATCTCGCTGTTGTGAACCGACATGGAAGGAAATGCCCCAAGGGTTCAAGCCCATCTCAGCCGATTGCAGGATAAGATGATAGATGGTATCTGGATGAGAGCCAAACTTGCGCGAGAGAGGCCAGTCTGCACCTGTGCCTTCCGTCAAGATACGAAAGAATATCTTTGCTCCTGGTGCGTTCTCGGCAATATTCATCAGGTCAAGCTCACTATCCGTAGCAAATAAGCGCACACCATGATCGTAGAAGTACTTGATATCGCTTTTCTTTTTAATGGTGTTGCCATAGCTGAGTCGGGAGGAATCTATACCTAAGCGTAGCATCTGGTCAAGCTCATAACGTGAAGCCACGTCAAAGCTTGAACCCAAATCTGCCAATAAACGAATAACTTCATCGCTGGGATTAGCTTTCACAGCATAATATATCCGTGCACAAGGAAGGCTGCCTTGCAATTCCAAATATTTGGTTTTTATCAAATCCAAATCTATTATCAAGCACGGAGTCGGAAGGTCTTTGGCAAATTCCTTTATTTGCTTGAACCTAGCAGGATCGATGTAACGTTCAACATTAAAGTGATAGGGTTCCTTAAACATATGCTTTCCTTACTTAATACTTTCTATAACAGCACTGTTTTTAATCTGCCGTATTGTGTCAATGGTTTGTATGTATTCGAATTCAAAGAGCAAGTCCTATCTTTATGATTATGATTGTTTTACATGCTCTTTGGACTTTACATGAAAGCGATTTGTGTCTGGAGTCCTTTGTACCTTTGTTAATCACATATCTACCTATAACTTAACGGTACACTGGACTTCAGGACACACTTTCATTATCGGTAGCGAAGGCAAGGCTTTAGTCAAGTTCAATATGGCATAAGTATTTCGGGAAATAGGATATCGCCCTTACTTTCATTATCGGTAGCGAGGCAAGGCTTCAGTAAAGTCCAATATGGCATAAGTATTTAAGGAAATAGGATATCGCCCTTACTTAAGCAGTGAAGTCTAGGTCGCTGTTATAGTTGATAAAGCTGGCTTAAAACTTCCAGTACGTTTAAAGATACTTGGCTATCTTGCAACAAGTAAAGCGACAAGGACTCCACACGTCATGTGTCTGGAGTCCTTTGTGCCGATGCTAATTTCACATCCATCTATAACTTAACGGTACACTGGACTTCAGGACACACTTTCATTATCGGTAGCGAAGGCAAGGCTTCAGTAAAAGTTCAATATGGCATAAGTATTTAGGGAAATAGGGTATCGCCCTTACTTAAGCAGTGAAGTCCAGGTCGCTGTTATAGTTGATAAAGCTGGCTTAAAACTTCCAGTACGCT
>JAQUJJ010000152.1 GCA_028681035.1 Candidatus Cloacimonadota bacterium | reverse complement strand
GGTTTTTCTTCTGCAATGCGGTAAATTAAACCAATCAGGATGGACATATGCACATCGTGCCCACATGCGTGCATAAAGCCTTCATGCTGCGACACATAATCGCTACTAATGGTTTCCTGAATGGGCAGTGCGTCCATATCCGCTCTGAAAAGCTTGTAAGTTCCGTGCCCTGCTGTATAAGCCACTAAAATACCAGTACTATGCTTGAATTCGTGGATAGTCCACCGCTCCCCCGCAATCCCTGGGACACTCTGAAGGTATTCTAGGAGCATAGCTTTAGTCTTATGCTCCTCAAAAGCTAGTTCAGGAATTTGGTGCAAGGCATGGCGCAGGGAGGTGGCATCCATGTTTATATCTTGCCGGAGTATTTAGCGTGCTGCTTAAAAATCTCTACTGCATTGGCAGCAGCACCAAGGCGCACGTTATGCCCCACATTCCAGAAGTTTAGGGATTTGGTATCGCAACCTGTACGCAGCCGGCAAACATGGGAATCATTGGAGTTTCCCAGATCAAGGGGCGTAACATAAGAGTTTTGATAATAAACAATTGATGCCGCTTCGCTGAGGGCTTTTTCTGTCTTGGCGAGATTAACTTCACTTTCAAACTGAGCGTAAACGGAGGCTGAATGACCATAGATAACTGGCACCCGCACAGTGGTAATGCTAACCTTAAGCTCTGGTTTGCGGAGTATTTTGCTTGATTCAAAGTGCATCTTTTCCTCTTCCTGAGAGTATCCGCTATCCAAAAAGCCACCAATCTGAGGGATAACATTCAAATCTATAATGCGAGGGTAAATACCTTTATCCGTGCTGCCCTTACGCTGGTTCAGCAAGGTAGTGATGCCCTGATGCCCGCTGCCGGAAACAGATTGGTAGGTGGAAACTACTAAATGACTTAACCCAAACAGTTTATCTAGCACCGCCAAGGGTAGTACTATCTGAATAGTGGAACAATTTGGATTTGCCACAATGCCGCTGTAACCGGATAGTAGATCGCCATTTACGGCTGGTACTATAAGAGGAATATTCTGGTCTTGGCGAAAGCCTGAGGAGTTATCGATTATTACTTCGCTGGTTTGCATGGCAATGGGTGCAAAAGTCTTAGCAATGCCCGCTCCTGCGGAGAAAAACACGTAATCATAGTGTTTGCAAAGCGATTTTTCTGTTAAGGTTTGCACTTTTATGGGATTGTCGTTGAAATATAGTAAACTTCCCTCTGAACGCTTGGAAGCAAAAAGCTCCAGCTCGTCAACTTCAACATTGCTTTCTTTCAGACAAGTTATCATCATTCTGCCCACTTCACCAGTGGCACCAACTATGGCTATTTTCATGGTTAACCTCATTATTATCTTTGGTTTGCGTGCTTGTATGCTTAGGGTTATAAACGCAAGCTAAGCAATGCTCCACTTTATTGTAAGCCCTTGTTTGTCAATGTAAACTTGACAAAAAGCAGCGGTTTAAGGGACTGGTTATTATTATTGCGCCCCAGTAGCTCAGTGGATAGAGCACCGGTTTCCTAAACCGTTGGTCGGATGTTCAAGTCATCTCTGGGGCGCCAAATCTTTATTAGGAGTAGCTTAACGGAAAATGAAGCCAATGCTTGGTTCCATAGTGGCTTTCTATCAGGCACGTCAATTCGTGTTAGGGTTGATTAGCGCAGAAGAAAACGGTAGATATCATGTGAGTGGAGAAACAGAAGACTTCGGGCTTTTCTCTGCTACACGTTTTGTTTTACTAAGCTCCGCCAAATTCCCCGTGGATACTCCCACAGCAGTTTTGGCTAAGTTTCGCAAAGCAATTGATGAAGAGTTGCAGCAGATTGCTGGAATGGATTTCCGCTTTCTGGATAAAGCTGCTCTACCTTTGGGAGAAATAGCCGAAAAGCTACATTTAAGCGATGATAGCTCCATTTTCGCGCTGTATATTTACCTTAAGGATAACCCTCAGCTATTCGTTCATAAAAAGGAAGTATTTCGTCTTATGAGCGCAAATGAACAGTTTGCTTTTAATGCGGAAAGTAAACTTAAGCAAGAACGTGAACGTTTTTTGGATGAAGTGCTTGCTTTTCTGGATGGCAGCCCTATCAGTGATGAATCTCGGGCTACACTCTTTACGGAACTCCCTGACATAGTATTAGATAATAAGCACCGTGATTTACAGCGCATCCTGCACGAAAAATGGACTGAGCTAAGCACCGAAGAGGCTGTTTACAAGCTTCGTATTATGTGTGGGGAGCTTTCTGAACAGGTAGATCCAGCTATTGCCAATGCCGGCATACCTGTGGGCTTTTCTCCTGAATTACTTTGTGAGGAATTGCTTCCCCTCCCGCAAGAACTTGCCACTATTTTAGCTTTCAGCATAGATGATGAAGATACCAGAGACTATGATGACGCTATCAGCTTTGTTCCCTGTGGTGAAGGCTGGACTTTGGGGATTCATGTAAGTGCGGTTGCACTGCGGATACCTCAACGCAGCAGCTTGTTTATAGAAGCGAAGAAGAGAGTTTCCTCTTTATACTCGGCGAACGTGGTTGTGCCACTTTTAGCTCCCGTGTTTTCCGAAGGAGAACTAAGCCTGATTTTAGCTAGCAACAGGGCTGTTGTTTCCCTGTGTCTCCCTCTTGATAAAGAGCTTTCCATCTTGGGAAGTGAATTCAGGTTGGATTCTATAAATATAAGCCACAATTACAGCTACCGAGAAGTTGATAAAGCTATCCATAGTAAGCCCTTCGACCAACTATTGCGAATCAGTAACAAGCTAAAAGAAACACGTCAAAGCTCACACAGTGCAGATAAACAGCGTTTTTACCATTACTTCAAAGTAAGTAAGGGTGTATTACAGCTTCGGCGTATAGACAACGAAAGTCCGGCGCGCTTGATTGTGGAAGAGCTGATGATAGCCTTTAACAGCAGCTTTGCAAAACATGCTGTTGCGCATGGCTGCCCCATGATTTATAGAAACATCAGCCGTTATGAAAGCGAGGATGAGGATAATCCTGCCAGCATGGCATATCTCTCCACTTCGGCTGCCTTTCATCCCGGTATAGGTGCCTCCGCTTATCTGCATGCCAGCTCACCTATCCGCAGGGTTACGGATTTAATCAATCAGTATCAGATGGTGGCTTTGCTGCAAAACACCGCTCCGCCTTTTTCTGCCCAAGATTTGCAGGATGCTATTATTCCCGTGGAGAAAAGGTTGCTGTTGCTTAGGGAAGTGGGGCATCGCAGTCAGCGCTATTGGTGTCTCAAATATATCGAAGAACAGTATCTGCAAGTGCCTTTGGATGCTTGTTACAGGGGCGAAACGCAGGGCAAGTATAGGCTAGAGATAATCCCCTGGGGGATGCAGGTGTTGGCGAAATGTGATTCTTGCCCACGCACCACCGCTTTTAAGCTGATAGTTTACGAAGTGGATTGGAAAGACTGGACGCTTAAAGCAGATATCGTTTAGATTAGGGTTTTTCACCTATCTGATTAGGGCAAGTTTCCCGCGCTTGGTGTTTCCTTGAGCATCTGCCACCACGAAGAAATATATGCCACTACCACAATCTTTACCGGAAGCACTTTTCCCGTACCATTCAAAACGTGAAAACCTATTCTCTTTAAGTGTAATTACCAAGGCACCGGAGGAATCATAGATATTGCAGGTGCTTTCACCGATGGGCAGGCTGTCCTCAGGAAGGTTTACAATCTGTACACTAGTGCTAGTTGCTGGGCGGAAAGGATTGGGAAAGGCTTTTACACTTTTTAGCTCAGTTCCTGTCTTTACCGTAAGCCCTATCCCTAAAGTGTTTACGCCATCCTTGGTGCCAATCATCAGGTTTCCTTGCACAGGGTCATAGCCCAAAGCCGTGACGTAATTGGAGAGCATCGGCTGATTGGGTTTAAAATAATTCGTAAAACGTTCAGTTTCGGGATTATACATACTTAAGCCGTTTTCCACACTACCAATCCAGATACGATTGAAGGGATCGAGCAAAATAGAGGTGGGAGTTGTTCTCACGGAACCAAAGAGACGTTCCTCATCTACATAATACAAGGTGTCATTACCCCATAAACTCGTGGAAGTGTTGTAGCGAAAACGCTTAATCATAGTGTCATAACGATACCACTTAGTTTCATTCCACATGAATAACCCTGTGCTGGCGGCAATCCAATGCTGCATACCTTCATAGGGAGTTTCCACGCTTACCACGCCGTACACTATACAGTTCTTTAGCTCAGGTGGGGAAGGAATAACCCAGTGTATGCCACCTGTTTCGGGCAGCGAGGAATGATTCCAGATAACCAGACCGTGGTCGTTGTTTGTACCAAAGAAGTATTGCTCACCATTAAAATAAGCGTAGAGGAGACGCTGGTGTTCGCTGTTGGGAATCATGAAATCGGTTACTTTATGGAGGTCAGCATCCAGTATATTTACTCCTCCATCGTAACTTAATACCATCATGTAATCTTCGCCGGCGGGATAGATGCCACCGATAGTGCTGGTTAAAAGGGTGGTGCTATTGTTGTAAGAACCCCAGGAGGAAGTGTCTTGATTCCATGTGCCGATGCCATATCTATATAAATGTTTCCAGATATCTGAGCCTTCATCATAAATGGTAAGACCCCGCATCCACCCGGGGGGGCTATTGGTATTATCCCAAGTACCAAACCATTTACGGTTTAGCTTGTCCACTGCAATGGTTAGAATGTTATCCGAATGAATAGGGCTATTGGCGATGTTATAGGTTTGCCAAATCCCATCTTTTAGCTTGCTTGCGCCCATAGTCCCCTTGCGAACGGGGTTATTATCAATATTTCCGCTGGCGAACCAAATTGCATAGTCTTTATCGGTTACAATCTGAGTGATTTTAGGAAAGCCGATACCGGAAAGCTCAAAGTTTAGCCAATAGTTCCCGCTTTTCTGGTATATTCCTTCACCCCAGCTACACAAATAGAGCTGGTTTTCAGTAAAGATGATAGAGCTGATAGTACAAACACCTAAGCCCGCTTCGCTTTCCTTCCATTGTTGTACAGTTCCATCTGGGTTTACCACGGAAAGCAATACATTGTCTGTGCGGGTGTAGCTAAGTGAATCTTCCACCCAAAACCCATAGGAAACCCAAAGCCTGTCCTCGTCGTCTAGTGCGATGGAAGAAATGCGGCTACCGGTGAGCAGGTTGTCTGCGTTGTACTCCAGCCAAGAGCCTTCGCTTAGGTTATTGGAATGAACGTAAACTTTTCCCTCCACGATTCCATTCACGATATCATTTTGGGCAATAGCAACACGGTTGGCGTTAATAGCCAGCTTGGAGCTAATTCCGTTTGGAATAGGGCTTCCTGCGCCATGCAGGCTTTGCCAGGCAGTATCGTCGTTTAAAGAACCAAGGGGGATATAGCTAAGCCCTTCGGCAGTTGATACGAACAGCCGATTATCTGGAGCAAGTATCATGTCTTCAATATTACTGCTTGCCAAACCGCCATCTGTATTTTGAGAAGTGTATTGATTTAGCATCAGGGGGAAGTTCACGCCATCAAGGTAATAGAATACTGCTAAACCAGAGGGAGTAGCCACCAATACTTTGGATTGGTCTTCAATAATCTTATTTACTCTGATAGATGGTAAGCCAAGGCTGGTGCTAAGGTTCTGCATACCCGCTGCGCCCTTAATAGATATTCCTGCATCGGAAGAACCCATCCAGAGGCTGTTGGAAAAGCCGAGATGGGCAAGGCTGCGGATATCGTTTGAGACTAAGCCGCTGCCGGTATTAAGTATTGTATCTTCTTCATAATCGGCAAGACTCTGGGGGTTGGAAACCGTAGGTTTAAGTTTAACAACTCCACCCCAAGAAGAGAGATAGATATCGTTACCGTTAATGTTTATATCGTAAACGTGGTCTGTGTTAGTATAGGTCTGCCATGTAGCGGCTGCAAGGTTCAATCCCAGCAGAAATACTAGGCTCAGCATGATGTATCTCATTTCTTTTGCTCCTGACGCATAAACATATAGGCAATGATAACCATCAGCACCAGTAAACCCAATAATACCGAAAACAGTATCTTCTTGGATGAAAAGGAAAAGCCGATGGCAATTAACCCAAAAAGCAAGGTTACAATATACACGATAATCGAAATTGTCTTCTGGGAAAACCCAAAAGCCAGCATAGTGTGATGAATATGCGCTTTATCAGCACGGAAAATATTACCAAAGCGAAGCCTGCGAGTTACCGCCAATAGAACATCCAGCAAGGGAACAGCCATAGCTGTAAGCGGGATCATCAGGGTCATGGAGGTGATTCCCTTAAATTGGGAAGAGCCTGCTGTGGAGATAGCTGCTATATTAAGCCCAATGAACAATGCTCCCGTTTCCCCCAAGAATATCTTGGCAGGAGAGAAGTTGTAAAACAAAAAGGCAGTATTGCCCGCAATCAGGAATGCGCAAATAGCTATCACCAGTTGATTGCCTTCTTTAATGCCAACTATTAGCAGCACGGCACAAACAATGACGCTGATACCGCTTGCCAAACCATCCATGCCGTCAATCAAGTTAATCGCATTTAGGATAATAATGTACCACAATATAGTTACCGGCAGAGACATCCAACCCAGCACAAAAGAATCTCCCAAAGGATTGGTTAGATATAGCACCCGATAGCCAATGAAGTACATGATTAGCCCGATTGATGCCTGCCACAGCAGCTTAAAATTAGCACGGCTTTCGTAGCGATCATCCCACATGCCCAGCACTAATGCCAATAGACCAACTCCGCTAAGCTGTAACAGCATTCTACCCATAACACTATCACCGCTAAGAATACCAAATGTAGCTTGGGCAATAATAATGGGAATGGCAAAGCTCAAGCCGCCCGCTTCAGGAATGGCAGTTTTATGGATGCGGCGTTCGTTTGGCATTGCAATAATGCCTAAGCTTTTAGAAAGCTTGAGGTTCAAGGGCATCAGCAAGTGGGTTAGCAAATGGATGGCTAAAACCTCAATTAGGATAAGTAAATACAAGTTATTCACTTGTTATCCTCTGTAAATAGCAGTATAACCATCTATCATACTTCTATAATCGCACAATTCTTTAATCCTCTGTACTGCATGTTTACCTTTAAGATAGGCGGATTGGAAATCTCTTGCCAGGCTAACAAAAAGCTGTTCCAAGCCTTTATCATCATCCAAAGCCAGCAGATAACCGCTGTTTTCATCCACCAATTCCTGTATAGAGGGTATAGCAGAGCCGATAATCGGTAAACCGGAACTCATTGCTTCAATGATACTGAAGGGCTGAGCTTCCCAGCGTGAATAGAGCACAAATGCGTTAAAGATTTTCAGCCAAGGCACTATATCGCTATCCCAACCAGGGAGCAGAACTTGAGTGCTTACCTTGTAGCTGTGGATAATGGATTGACAGAGAGCAAAGTGCTCGCCATCGCCAAGGATAATAAACTTTAGCTTGGGTTCTTGCGCACAAGCTTTACAGGCTGCGGTTACAAGTCTGATAACGTTCTTTTGAGTGGAGAAGCGAAGCGTAGAGCCGATGATGATTTCTTTCTCAGGCATTGCTCTTTGCGCTGCGATGTTATTCAATTGCCGGGTAAGCTCATTTGGAATAGCGTTGTAAATTGTACATGCCTTTTCAGTGGGCAAGAGGTGCATGGACAGGCATTTCTCTCTGTCGGAGTTATTTACGAATACCGTTTTATGTCCAAAGCTATTGCCTATCCGCTCCATGAAAGCGTAGAAACTATAAGTAAGCGGCGATTGAACTTCCTGAAAGGCGGTGCCATGCTCGGTATGTACTATCAAGGGTACTCTGCATATACGGGCAGCAATGCGTCCCAATAATCCCGGTTTGGAGCTGTTCGTATGCACGATATCAAATCTATATCTGCGGATAAGCCATAGTAAATGCCCAAAGGTTAAAATGTCTCTATACGAAACAGGGTGGCAGAAGGTGGGTAGTGGTAAAAAGTGATATCCTAGTTTGCGTACTTCGTTTTCCAGTTCTCCACCCGGTTGGAAAGCTACATAGACTTCAAATTCCGATTTATCCAGCCCATCCAGCAAGTGCAAAGAAAAGCGTTGCACTCCTGAAACTAAGGGAAGCA
>JAQUJJ010000151.1 GCA_028681035.1 Candidatus Cloacimonadota bacterium | reverse complement strand
ACACTACTTCGGCCTCACATTACTGTAAAATAATCTCTAACATACCACTTGTTTTAAACAAGGCAAATTCGCCTGATAGGGACAGTACGTCAAATCCCCGGCTGGTTTTTCATGTAAACTCCAAGGCCTTTCGTGGCCTGTCGTAAAAAACAGTTTTATCCATAGCTTCTTGCCTGTCCAGGACAGTCTATCACCCATTAATCTAGCCTTAATCAAGCGTTAACAATTAACGCTTGATTAAGGCTAGATAAAGACATGATCAAGACTCCAAAGAGAGGGAGAAAGAAAAAAACTGATCGGAAAAACACGAAAAACGAGTCCTGTAGGGACGCTATTGTTTGCCCAGAATGCTTTCTGCGCCGATGGACTGAAAGAAGTCCTGACGCCTAATCAGCGGGAAGTCAACATGAGATCAAGGGCGTTGCTGGCAACGGCAAGGTCTGAAGTAAGAAGCAGTGAGAATATGGAACATAGCGCAAGTAAACTGACGTTGGTCGGTAGAGTGGGTAACCTTTCAATGTGTGGGAAAGCCCAAAAGCTGAATAACTCTACAGATTATGACAGATGGGTTCATATTCAGGCAGGAAAGCTTAACTGGGGAAGCCTGTTGTTGTCTGCCTTGGGCAGTAAGATCGATCAAGCTGAGAGGCAAGTGAGATCTGAAGCGACAGCAGGTGGCAGATGAGCCCGTATTAGTGATTAACCTTTTGCCGATGAAAGCTGGTAACAGACTGGAGGAGAAAACAAAAGGGACAGCGTTCATAGTAATGCTGGGGGCTGTATCTCAAAAGGATGCAGTTCATGCGAAGGGGTGAAGATAATCTAAAGGACAGCCAATTAGAGGAGAATTATTGGATGCAAAGTGAGAAACGAAAGAAGAAGCTGAAATGCTTCGAGGCTCGGATTGACGGTGGTGACGAACTTCCTGTCAATTTCGACCGCACGAGATTGAGTACTCTGGGAGATAGAAGATATCAAGAGACGGCTATATTGCCTTGTGCTAAAGAAAGCTGGATCACCAGAGGAACACACAGTCAGCATCTAAGAACCGAATTTAATCAGGCTGCGATGAAACAGGAAACGTCATGAGAAAGTACTACAGTTTAATCGACAAAGTCTATGCACTGAAGAACTTATATGCATCTTTTGCTTCTGTAAAAAGAAACAAGGGAGCCGCAGGTATTGATCATCAGAGCATCGCAGACTTTGAAGAAAATCTGGTAGAGAACATCAATCAACTACATGAAGAACTAAGAACCAAAACCTACCAACCCTCACCGGTACGAAGGGTAGAAATCCCCAAACCGGATGGCAAGAAGAGACCCTTGGGAATCCCGAATGTCAGAGACAGAGTGGTGCAACAAGCTATCCTGAATGTAATACAGCCGATCTTTGAGCCGGACTTTCATCCTTCAAGTTATGGATATCGTCCCCAGAGATCGTGCCAGCAAGCAGTAGCCAAAGCGCAACAGTTTCTGGTTCGGTATGAACTTCCCTGGGCTGTGGACATGGACTTATCGAAGTGCTTTGACACTTTGGATCATGAGCTTATCCTACAAAGCCTGAACAGAAAGATCAGCGACGGTACTTTACTCAAACTGATCAATCAGTTCCTAAAGGCTGGAGTCATGATCGACGGAGTAATCAAAGCTACCGAGGTAGGCAGTCCACAGGGAGGAGTGATTTCACCCCTTTTGATGAACATCTATCTGGATGAGTTTGACCAAAAGATGATGAGCCTAAAGATCCGAATAGTCAGGTATGCAGATGATATCCTGATCTTTGCTAAGTCTAAAAGAAAGGCGGAGCAATATCAGAGGATCGCAACTGGTATCCTGGAATCGTTGAAGCTTACGATCAATATGGAGAAAACCCATATCAGTAGTGTAGAAAAGGGGATCAAGTATCTTGGTTTTATGATTACAACTGACCGTGTATCAGTGGATAGGGAACGTATTAAACGTTTCAAGGACAAGATACGCAGTCTGACGCCTCGCAATAGCGGGGTACCATTGACCAAGATGATAGCAAGACTCACTCCCGTACTGAGAGGTTGGGGGCAATACTTCCGTGTGGCAAACTGCGCCAGACTCTTTCAAGACTTGATGGGATGGATACGCCGGAGGCTTCGGATGAAGAAGATGCGAGAATGGAAAAGCTGGAAAGCCTTTCATCGGCAGCTTCGCAGACGAGGTTTCAGAGGCGAATATCCGAAACTATCAATGTTTAGATGGAGGAACTCAAAGTGTAAACCCATGGAATTTGCCCTACCCAATAAATGGTTCATAGAAATGAAGTTGTTTGATTTAACCACACTCAAGACGGATGTTTTATCTGATTACTATGCGTAATCGCAAAGATTATCAGGAGCCGTGTACGTGACCCGTACGCACGGTTCTGTGAGAGGGATGATGTTAGGATCGCTTCCTAAAATCACCCTACTCGATTTAGGTTAGATATTCCCAACCTCAGGACATCATCCCTTCCATCTTTTCCCAATAGTGCCGGAATAACCAGATATTCCATCCTGATGGTGCGTAATTTTCTACCCTTATCACTGGTATGCAGAACCTGTTTGATGAGCACTGTCACGAGATTATTAAGGATCAAGCAGATTGTCATCAGAACCGCTTCTGTAGCCCAGAAGCTCTTCATGTTGTAAGCCGAGAGACCAAAGCCATCCTTTAGGTTTTCGATGATGTTCTCAACATTAGCCCTGGGACGATAGTAGCACCAGATATCATAAGGGGTGGCGGTATTGTTGTTTGTGAGATAAAGGGAATGGCGATATTCTTTGCCATAGTCCTCGTCTTTGAAGAGGCTAAGTTGCTTACCCGCAGCTTTCGGACGCCTTTGTATTTCCTGACGGACAACGATATAGCGTCGCTCACCTCCCCAGCTTTCATTTAGGTGTGAGTATGTGAATTCGCCGACTTCGATGCCATTATCGACTCGCGTCCATGCTGCCTGATGGTAAACAATCTTCTGGAAAAACTGATATATGGGAGCAGAGATCACATACTCAATATTATCTTCTTCGAGCTTCAGGATGAATTCGCGGTCATAATATCCACTATCTGCCAATACCCGTTCAATCTTGATACCTCCGATAAAGCCTCGCGTCTGACTATAAAAGTCAACAATACCATTGGCAGAACGGGTATTGCCGGAGCGGTTCCAAAAGTTGACCGTGTACCCACTACCCAAAAAAGCTATCTGGGGGTGATTTGACGGCCTGCCTCGCTTGGCAGGATTGTAACCTTTTTTGGCTCCTTCTTGCGTTCCATAGCGGGTAATAACAGTGGAATCAAAACGCAATGTATCTCTTTCAATCCCGGCATATTCAAGTACGGGACGCAAGAAGTACTGGCTGATGTTTTGCAGAAGAGTCTCATTTAGCGATCTGCAGTTGTATTTGTTCCAATATCTGGTGATGCCAGTGGATGATTTGACCAGACGTTTTACCCTAAAACAGCGCTCAAAGATCTTGATCCCATTTTCCATATAGTTGATATGAGAAAACTTGGTACCGCCATTTAGTACAGATATGAACAATGAGATGAGTTTGGAATACACACCGGTTGAGTTGTTGGAAAACTCTTGGACTGGAAATGTCTTCTCGACCAGTTCTCTGAATCCGATCTTATCGAAATACCTTGAAAAAAGAGCTGCCGTTCCACCCCACGATGTGATCAATTTGGGGCTAAACTCAATTTTGACTTGACCCTTTTTGCATCCTTCTTTTCGCTGTCTCTGTTGCATATTTTTCTCCTGTCATGATTTGTTTTGTTGGTTGATCTCAAATCACTGTTGCAGGCGATTATATGCAACACTTTTCTTTTAGGGTGTGGAGACTACTGCACTAAATGGGTTTAAGCAATATGGGCGGATGTATAATAAGCTTGAGTATTTGAGGGATTATGGTACTTCTGACAAGCCAATGAGTCAAATGAACAGTTGTGCATGTCGCAACTAATTGGATTTTAGATATATATCTGATTTGTGCTGTTCTCTTCATCTGCATCGCATGAATGTATAGTTCCAAGGATATCTCATAACATCATGCAGCAATGCTTCTTAGCTAATAACTGCATCATTGGCATGAATGTTGCATATAATACTCAATAGGTTAAGAGCAGTATTGCTCAATTAGGAAAAAGAGATAAGAAGAATGAATTGTTTGACAGATTAGCAGCATAGGTAGTTATCGTTTTTATGAAAGAAATTATAGATTCCTTATTCACAAGGCTAGGTATGTAAAGCCAGATTTTACTAATAAATGGAGTATGATTATGTCTCCTCATGGTACTGACAGTATATTTAAATTGCGAATACTTTGCCCACTTGATAGAGTAAGATACTCATCTTGGGAGCCTTTTTTACTGAACATGATGCACAAGGGGACATTTAATGATTTCCGAGGCTGAAATCAGGGATATCGAAGCAGCACCGACAGATGAAATCTCGCAAGAGAATTTTTGGAGTTTGAACAAGGCTGCCACTATAAATCTTTTGCGTAATCCTGGAGCTGCATTAAGATTCGCTAAGAAAGCCCTTGAAATAGCTAAGATACTTAACACAAAAGCTGAGTTGGCTCAAGCTTGGTTTATCATGGGTAATTCGCTTAGAATGATAGGGGACGGACAGAAAGCAAAACCTTGGTTTACTAAAGCTATCAAGGCTTTTGATCAGTTAGAAGACTATGGCAATATGGCAAGAGCTAAGGGTTCTTTGGCTGGACATTATGCAAACATAGGTCAGTTTGACCTTGCTCTAGGTTATTATGAAGAGATCAACCTAGTTTTTGAACATGCTGATGACACAAGAAGCCAGATTATCAATCTGGCAAATATCGCCGACATATATCTCATGAAATGTGAATATAGTGCTGCGATCAAGCACTTTCGAAGATCAATTGATTTATGCCATATTCAAGAATTGCCAGAATTAGAAGTCTCATCCCTGTGCAAATTGGGTGCTATCTATGATCGGTTGTTTGATTATTCAAAAAACATGGAATGTTGCCAGGAAGCATTGAAAAAAGCTGAAAAAACATCTAATCCGTATTTAATCGGTCAAGTACAATGCTCGCTGGGCAGCGCGTATTTATCTCTCAGGAAGTATGACAGTGCTCGTGAGTATTTTGAATTATCTCTAGCGGTCGGTCGTGAATATGATATTCCAAACTACATCGGAGGTAACCTCAGTAATATCGCAGATGTTCTGCAGTGGCAAGGTAAGTTTGAAGAAGCTCTTGAATACGCCAAAGAAGCCTTGAAATATGATATTATGTCTGATGAAATCTATACCCATGCTATGGATCATGTGTCTTTAGGAAGGCTGTTAATAAAATTAGAACGGTGGGATGAAGCAGATCATAATCTGGAAACCGGGATAGAAATAGCCCGAGCTGCTAAGCTATTGAATACTGAGATAAACGGCAGTGTACTTTTAGCACAGAGTCTAATCAGGCAAAAGCAATTTAACAAAGCAGAAAGGTTGATTTTACCTCTACTTGAGACAACAGATGATTTCCCCGTTAGTGAAAGCAGACTGGATATCTTGGAAACTCTTTCCATACTCAATTCAGCTATGGGAAATCATGAAATAGCGTATAAATATCTCACTGAATATCATGATATCTCTAAGAAATACCTCGACCAGGAGAGCGATCGCCGTGCACAGCTTTTACTGATATCATTTGAAGCCGAACGCTTAGAAAATGAGAAGAAATGGCTAACTGAGCAAAATCAAGTATTACAGCAACGTGTTGACGAAGAGGTAGCAAAAGTTCGTGAGAAAGATCGCCTTTTAGTACAGCAAGAGCAGATGGCTCTCTTAGGAAGAATCACTGCGGGTATAGCACATGAATTGCACAATCCATTAGCAGCGATAAAGCAGACTGTCGACATTACCCTGAAATCTCTGGAAACATCGGATCACAAGCAGACATTCATTTCAAAAAAACAGCTTGATGTGCATCTAATGCTGAACCGTATAAATCGGCTGGTAGAGATTGTTAAAGTGATAGCTCATAGCCCAGATAAGTTTTCGGATCAACCATTTGATTTAAACGCGATTGTGATCGAATTTATAGATCTGTTTTCCACTCGAATTCTAACAGATGATATAAACTTGATTACTGAGTTAGGAGATAAGTTACCACTTGTTTATGGAGACAATATTCGTTTTATACAAGTCCTATCTGTTCTTGTGAGTAACGCAAATGATGCACTGGCTATAGAAGAAAACTTAACAACCAAAACGATATTAATTAGGACTTATCGCAAAAATAATAGCGTTATTCTTGAACTTGAAGACAATGGTTGCGGAATACCGGAGGGCATCCTAAGTCAAGCTCCCCAGCCATTTTTAACTACAAAAGATGTCGGGAAAGGAATGGGTATGGGTTTGGTGATTGCTTATAGCATCGTAAAAAGCATGAATGGAATGATAAAAATTGAGAGTAACCATCGAAAGGGAACCAAAATCCAAATTACCATTCCAATAATGGATCATCGGAGGATGTAGTGACAGAGAAGACTCATTTATTAGTTTTAGATGACGAAACTCTGATTCGGGATGGTCTACATGAGCATTTCTCCAATTTAGGTTATCGGGTTTCATGTTGCGGTTATTGGCAAGATGCACAGAGCATCTTGAGCAAGTGTACTATTCATATTGTTATTTTAGATGTCGTTCTGCCTGGACTAAACCGCAAAATGGATGGAATGGACATAATGAAGATGATCAAAAATGATTTCCCTGAAATAGAGATTATCATGATATCCGGACATGCAACCGTAGATAGAGTTATCGATGCTTGGAGAGCCGGTGCTATAATGTTTCTTGAGAAACCATACAATCTGGATGATATCACACTTGCTGTGCAAAGGGCAGAGCATTACTCACTGAGATGGGTTAGACTTCATCAACTAGAAGAAGAAATAGTTTCATACGCTATGGAAAAAGATTTGGGTACCAGGGTTATTGCTCACAGTCCTCAAATGAAAAATTGCTTGAAATTGGCAAAAAAATACGCCCAGAATAGTCACTCAGTGCTATTGACCGGGGAATCCGGAACCGGCAAAGAAATCCTTGCTAAGCTTATCCATTATGCCAGCAATAGAAGAACCAATCAATTTTGTGCGATAAACGTAAATGCTATCCCTCATGAATTGTTTGAAAGCACTTTGTTTGGCTATGTAAAAGGAGCATTTACGGGAGCTAATCAAACCACTGAAGGTTTAATTGATAAAGCCGAAAATGGAACCTTATTTCTAGATGAAATTGGTGATTTGTCTTGTGATTTACAGGTTAAGCTGTTGCGTGTAATCGAAAATAGGGAATTCTATCGTGTAGGGGCTAATAAGCCCATCAAGACAAATGCCAAATTCATTTTTGCCACGATGTACAATCTCAAAACAAAGGTGGAGACAGAGCAATTCCGAAATGACCTTTATTATCGTATCTCTGAACTGGATATTAATATCCCTCCCTTGCGGGAAAGAAAAGCAGATATTAAAGCTTTGACCGAATACTTTCTGTGTCAAATCTCTGATGAAGAAGGTAGAAAAACAGTCCCCACCCTCACCGAAGAGGGAATGAAGGCACTAGTGGATCACAAATTCTCTGGCAACATCCGTGAACTAAAAAAGATTATCCGACAAGCAGTGCTCTCAAATGAGAACGCACTAATCGGTTCAAATGAGCTTTTCCCTGACCTTAACAACCAACAAACAACTACAAGCTCGAAGCGTCCATGCAAAACATGTGAAGCCTATTACATAAGGCAGGTTTTAAAGACTACCGGATGCAATGCCAGTCAAACTATGAAATTGCTTGGAATAAGCCGAACCGCTTTTTATCAAAAAATGCGAAACTATAAAATTACAGTTTCAAACGATGTAGGTTAAGAGGGTGATATCATGTCTTGCGACACTACTATATCCAGAAAATTGTTTGCTAAAGAAAGGATGCAAAAATGAAAAGAGTTATGTTATTTTTATTCGTTATGCTTATGTTAAGTTGTCTCAGAGGTCAGAACAACACATTTACTGATATCAACGCTGGTCTGCCAGGTGTTTTGTCTGGTTCAGTTGCATGGGGCGATTATGACAATGACGGAGATTTGGATGTTCTTCTACAGGGATTAGTGTATC
>JAQUJJ010000150.1 GCA_028681035.1 Candidatus Cloacimonadota bacterium | reverse complement strand
CTATCGCTGCCGGACACAGCTTCATCATTGTGATGAGAGCTGTTTTTCCGCTCAACGTCTTGCCCGCTGTCAAAGACTGTCGTGAAGTGGTGCAGATCTTCTGCGCTACGGCAAATCCCGTGCAGGTAATCGTGGCCCAAACCGAGCAGGGACCTGGCATATTGGGTGTAATCGATGGTTCCTCTCCCAGAGGTGTGGAGCTGGATACAGACATCAGTAACCGCAAAAAATTCCTCATGGATATCGGATACAAACGCTGATGCGTCTATTTGTCGCTCTCCAACCACCTCTTTCTTTGCACAAGGAGATGGTCAAATCCCTTCAGGCCTTGCAAAGCATAAAGCACAAGGGCATCAACTGGGTAGCTCCTGAAAACCTGCATCTCACGGTGAATTTCATCGGCGAAGTGGCAGAGCATCAGGTAGAGGACATCAAAGAGCTGATCTCCGCCCAGGCCTCAAAGCTTGGTGCCATCAAGCTAAAGGTAGAAGGCATAGACCTTTTCCCTCATCGCGAGCCCCGCTTGATCTGGCTAAAGCTCAGTGGCGATGAAAAAGAGCTCTCGCATTTGAATCGGCAATTGCTGAATGGTTTGCGCTCTCTGGGAATTGATGCCGATGCCAAGAAACTGAAGCTGCATGTGACTCTGGGGCGGATCAAAGCTCTGCAAAGTCCGGAGTTTGAACGCTCTGTCCTGACTCAGACAATCAAAACTGAAGAAAGTTATTGGGATACCCTCGCCTTATACCGCAGTACGCTGCGTCCCGAGGGCCCCAGATACGATATCATCGAACAATATAATCTAAAATATACGGAGGTATAATGCTGGATAAGAACAAAAATGCAGCCCTGAAAACCGCAATGTCTCAGCTCGAGAAGAGATTCGGCGTGGGCACCCTCATGCGCCTCGGCGACAAACCCATCGAAGCTGTGGAAGTGATTCCCACCGGAGCTTTTAACCTGGATATCGCTTTGGGCATTGGTGGCATTCCCCGAGGCAGGATCATAGAAATTTACGGCGCAGAAGCCAGTGGCAAGACCACCCTCGCTCTGCATATTGCCGCAGAATGTCAGAAACAAGGTGGCACCGTCGCCTTTATCGATGCCGAACACGCTCTGGACGTCTCCTATGCCAAACGCCTGGGCGTGCAGACAGATAACATGCTGCTTTCCCAACCGGATGGGGGAGAGCAAGCTCTGGAAGTGACCGAAACCCTCGTGCGCAGCTCTGCTGTGGATCTCATCATCATAGACTCCGTGGCCGCTTTGGTACCCAAGGCCGAGATCGAAGGAAATATGGGAGATAGCCACGTAGGCCTCCAAGCCCGTCTCATGAGCCAGGCCCTGCGCAAGCTCACGGCGATAGTTTCCAAGAGCAATACCTCGGTGATCTTTATCAATCAGATCCGCATCAAGATCGGTGCTCCCGCCTTTGTGAATCCTGAAACCACCACCGGAGGAGTGGCGCTGAAATTCTACTCTTCGCTGCGTCTGGAAATCCGCTATGGCGGCGCCATCAAGGATACTGGAGCCGACAATCAGATCATCGGAGCCCGCACCAAAGTGAAAGTGGTGAAAAACAAATTTGCACCGCCCTTTAAAAATGTGGAATTCCCCATCATCTTCGGACAAGGGATCTCGCATCTGGATATCATCCTGGACATGGCTGTGCAGCACGATATCATCAAGAAAAGCGGTTCCTGGTATGCCTATAACGATGAAAAGCTGGGTCAGGGTACGGAGAAATCCAAACAGTACCTCACCGAAAACCCTGCGATCATGAAAGAGATAGAAGAGAAGCTACGTATAAAAGTGACACCGGCAGAATTCACCGATCCACCAGTTCACGATGAAGCTGAAGTACTGGAAGAAGAGTGAACGCTCGGCTTATCTAAGCCTTAATGACGAAATATGGGGGGTTCTGAGTCTCAGGACCCTCCATAGACTATATCCCCTTTCCTGTGAGGCGGAGATATCCGAGGCGGAAGCCCAAGACCTGATCTCAGAGCTGGAAAAAAAGGCCTGGTGGCAGATCACGGAATATCTGGCCCGATCGGAGCATAGTGAACACCAATGCCGCCTTTTTCTGGGCCGAAAGGATTATCACAAAAGCATCATTGACAAGTGCATTGAGCTCTGTAAAGAAAAGACTTATCTGGACGATGCCCGCTTTGCCGAAATTCTGATCCGCAGCCTCTTTGAGCGAGGTAAAAGCAAACGCTCCATCATCGAAAAGCTCTATGCACAGCGCATCCCCCCATCGCTCTATGAGCCTATCCTGCAAGAGCTTCAAGATCCTGAGCAAAATCAGACTCTTTTGAAAGAACAGATTAAAAAACTGCTCTATAAACACCGTGCCCAAGAGCCCTGGAAGGCCAAAGAAAAGGTCTATGCCTCGCTGTTTCGCAAGGGCTTTTCCCTGGATGAGATTAGCCAAGCCTGGGAGGGTCCGGATGAGTGAGTTTGTTGCTGTATTGCTGAAGCTCTGCTGCTCCGGGATTCCCCTTTTTGCCCTGATCCTGCTGGCCTCCTGCGCCTATCAGGGGGTGAATGAGTACCCTATTGCCTCCAGCTATCCCAGCCCCCAGGATTTGGTGCCAAAGATGAATGAGCTAGCCCAGCGCCATCCCGGACTCCTGATGCACCGCATTATCGGCTTTACCGAAACGGAAAATCTCCCCATTCACGCTATTGAATTGGGCAAAGGGCAACGCAATATCCTGATTATCGGCCAGCATCATGGCGATGAAATCCTGGGCGTAGCCCTGGCCTTTCAGCTCTTTGAAAGCCTCAGCGAACGCTATCACAAGGATGCCCAGGTGCACGAACTGCTGGATGAATTCAAACTCTGGATCGTACCCAGTCTGAATCCGGAAGCCTGGAGGGTGGTGAGCGCTAATCTGACCCGAACCAAACGCAAAAACAACCGTGATACCGATGGCAATGGCAAGCTCGATCTGCGCACCGATGGGGTGGATTTGAACCGCAATTATCCCGTATTTTGGGATATCGATACCGAAATCGACCATCTCAGCCCCTTTTACAAAGGCCCGCAACCCGCTTCGGAAAAGGAAGTCCAGGCTATCATCGCCTTGGGGCGTAAAGTTACGTTCGATCTGGCCATCTTCTATCATTCTTCCCGCACCGGAGCCCTGAATGAGACCATCTTCCTACCGGTTGTGGATGAGCCCAGGGAGGACTTTCTGGCTTTGCAAGATCTGGCTGAATTCTATGCGCAGAATGTGCCGCGGGACTATCTGTCAGGTACTTACTCGCTACACAAAAATAGCACCTCCAAAATAGGCAATGCCCGGAACTTCTTCTATCACAGCCTGGAAGTGCCGGCGATGTTGATTGAGATCGGAGGGGTGAATAGGGAGGGGAAGAGCATTATCCATCCTCCTGGTAGAATGGTGAGGCGTATCGTCAGCAGGCATGAAAAGGCTTTGGTGAAGGTGATGGAGAGGATGCGGGAGATTTAGAATGTTCTCGCTTCTTGCAGCATTGCGCAGCCAATCAATCTGTTTCGAGATAATTGGATATTATGAGATGAAAGATAGAAAAACAATATTTAAATATAATGGAGATGTTTTAAAAGGAGCTAATAATGAACAATGAAGTTACAGGTCCCGTTGCAAAGAAAGTAAGTATAGGCTTAGTGGTAGGGATTATCATTGTGCCGTATATATTCGTATGGCTGTTACTGAATAAAGGCTATTCTAATAAGGCAAGATATTATGGTTTTGCATGGTTAATAATCGCTGCGATACTCTTTTTCAACATGAGAAAGTCAAATGAAAGCAGCTCTCCAACATATATAAACAGTAATAGGACAGAATCTGTTGTTGATGGCAATAATCCGAATATTAAAGGGAACAAAGTCGCTATAAATGAAACAGCTGATATCGGGCATTTTGCTGTTACAGTTAACTCGTGTACGATAAAAAACTCGCTCTATATCAATGAGTATGTAAAACTAGGTTCGGAAGAAGGTGCCAAGTTTGTTATTATAGATGTATCTTTGAAGAATACCAGCAGTGAAAGCCGTATGATGTTTGAAGGGGAATTACAGCTGGTCGGAAATGATGGGAGAAAATTAGTTATGGATAAAACCGAACTTGTATTCTCAGATGGATATGGATTACTACTAGAATCTATCAATCCCATGTTAACAAAGAGAACGAAGATCATCTACAAAATACCATCTGACATACCCGGTCATCTTTATTATGTCCCGGCCAGAAATAACAAAAATGTCATAGTGGATTGTGGTGCAATTTGAGTTTAGAAATATGAATAATTTGGCTGATCGCCCTCATTTTCAACCGGCAATTCATCACTATAGTTCAAGCGTATCCAATTCATTGCAGCTAATTCTCTGATAGTATTGGCCACGGACAAGCGTTTTTCTTCTGTTGACCATTGTTTTTTCCAAGATAGGACATAGTCATAAAAGGTTTTCTCCGATACCAAGTCCTTGTTATCAGCGGTCAATTCCTCAAGAGCGTATAGGATTGTCCCAATTTCTTCTGCTTGGACAGCACTATTTATTCTGCTAAACAGATCCACTATGCGCTGGATTTCGTCCTCATGGCAGTGTATCTTTTTTAAGATGCTTTCGCGAGATGTCAGGTACTTGTCTCCTGTTGAAACTTGTTGGTGGTTTAGGACGTTCTCCACTTTGATCAGATTTTCGCGACCCAGGATCAGATAAGCTTTTTGTATATCCGCAGAAAATGGACCATACTGGCCTTTCTTGAAGGAGAAATCAGTCTGCAGACCGGATAAAGTGGCAATGTAGCATATCTTTTGAAACACGGTGGAGCCAATGTTGAGCGAGTATTTGAGGCGTTCCAACCTATATACTATCTCCAGAATGGCATACCATCCAGAGGGTATCTCGTTGCTTATCCTTTTTGCACTGATATCTGTATCAGGGGTACTTTGTAAAAACTCTGGGGTCAGTTGTTCTTCTGGAGTTCCCCAGGGAGCGTAGATCTCTATGGGGATGTCTATGGACGAGAGCTTTTGATACATCAAGGGGCCTATTTGCTCCCAAGTGAGTCCACCATTGCCACAGCCCAGAGGAGGGAAGGCTATGGACTTTATGCCCCATTCTTTATAATGCTGGATAAAATAGTCCAGTCCTGTACTTACTTTCTGCATGTTGGTCAGGTTTTTCCAATGCTTCTTGGTGGGGAAATTTAGGATCATGTTCCCAAATAAGTCCTTAAAAAGATAGGGGATGCCTTCTTCCACTTCGTCAGACTTACACCTGTCCACATAGTCTTCAAACATCTCAGGATATTGCTTTTTAAACTGCTGGGCTATCCCCTTGCCCATGATGCCAACGCAATTTACCGTATTCACTTTGGTTTGCATCTGGCTGGCAAAAAGATCACCGATTAATACTTCTATCATTATCCTATCCTCTGAAAAACATATCTGGCTGTATTGTTATTGGTCGATCGAATCCCATATCATTGAGTTTGTGTGACACACCATCATCTACTACGTAGGCGGAATTGATATAGTCAAAACTCACCTTATCAGGTATCAGTGCTTCTGCACACAAGATGCCTTTTAGGCTATATTTCTCATGTTCATCAGGAACATTCCAGTTCCTTAAGTATATCTTGTCAAAATCAAGTTTATCAAAACCTATTAATGGATCATAAAATGCAGCCAGTTTTCTGGCGGCATTCTGATCTGAGACCACAGCACCTTGTCTCTGAAGTACACTGGAGTTCACGGATAATACGCATAAACGGTCAACCATATTCCGGATTAGGTACAGCATGGGATTTCTGGGGTTAAAATACAAATTAACATAGTCATGCAAGGCTCTACCCTTGGGTATCACTTTATTAGCCCTTTTATCTTGGACATCTTGCAGGGCAACCGAGTGATGGTCTACCCTTTCAGCCTCATTATGGCTAAGGATCCCATTATGCATGATAGATGGGATATTATCCAGATGCGTTATGTAAAACAACTCATCTTTGAAACTCATTACTATCTCCTCGACCTTAATTATTCCAATCCTATCAGTACATATTATTTGTCAATCGATTTGTTCGGTTAATCCTGAATAATGGTGGAATTCTGTTTGTATGTGCTAAACATTTCTGGTGGTTTTCCCTTGACCTTATCCCTATCTACCTGATGCTGTCATTTCTTGAAAAGAAGTCAAATCAAGGAAGAAATTATGAACGAAATACTCTTAGAATATCTGAATAAGTACGGGAAATGCCCTGTGGATTATGTCCTGTCCAAATTCGAGCACCATGACATCGTCCTGCTGGGCGAAATGCACGGGGTAAAGCAGCAATTGGAGCTTTATCACAAGCTGATTCCAAGGCTGGCGGAGCATGGCATCAATACTATAGCCTATGAGTTTGCCAGAAGGGAAGATCAAGCATGGGTCGATGAACTTCTGGACAAAAGCGATTTTGATGTGAGCCTGGCAAAGAAGATCATGATCAAGCAAGAGGCATATTGGGGATATCAGGAGTATCTGGACGTGTTCAGGCTGGTGTGGTCTGTGAATAAAGGACTTCCAGCCTCGCAGAAGATCAGGATTCTGGGGCTGAATGATCCCATCAATTGGCCGCTGTACAACCAGATCTGCCGTCAGAAAAACCGGAAGCCGAACGCTGAGGAAATCACAGAGTGCTGGAAGGGCTGTGGGGAGCGGTATTGGGCAGATGTCATCAGTGAGCACTATCATCCAAATCAGACTAAAATCCTGGGCATCATGGGCTCTCATCATGCTTTTACTAAATACAAGGAACCCAGCTGGCGTCTTGAGGGAGATGAAAAGGTTTTTGACGGTTTTAAAACGGTGAGATTTGGTAATCATTTGCAGCAGCGCTATGGTGAAAAGCTCTTCAATATCTGTTTTTACGATCCCTGGGAGAGTAGATGGGCAACTGAAAAGCCTCTGCACCCCGCAGGAGGCATTATCGAGCAGGTAATTAGTCCTCACTACCCAGAGCTTGGTTTTGATCTGAAAGGCAGTCCTCTGGGCGATCTACAGGATGAGAGCTTCTATGCCTTGGGTTATCCGGATTTCCGGCTCAAGGATATTTTCGATGGGATGATCTATACGGGACGCTTGCAAGATTTGCAGCCTGTGACCCCGATCGCGGATTTCATTGATGAAGAGAATTTCAGCCTGTTTCGGGATTATGTGGCCTACAATGATGATGCAGATAAAAGCATAGCTGAGCTAAATGCCATCATCCACGGATACGCAGTAGGGGCGGTGGGCCTACCGCCCAAAACATTCTGATGATTATGGTATTGCGGAATCGGACATGTAGGGGCGTTGGGCCTAACGCCCAAATGCTTCGATGGCATCATATTGGGGGGGGGCGTGATGTTGTGGAGTCGGGCTTTCACCCAAAGCCCCTACAATGCAATCCGATGGGAGTGGAATCGGGCTTTCGCCCAAAGCCCCTACAGAACACCCGCACCCCCAAACACCCGCACCAAGAACTCCCGCACCCCCAAACACCCGCACCAAGAACTCCTGCACCCCAAAACTCCCACACTAATAAAACAAGGCCGCGAGAAATCCCGCGGCCTTGTCTATCAGAGCTATTTGAGTATTAATTCAAACAGCGCTTTTCCATAGTTTAATTATTTCATCAATACGGCTTTCTTATCGAAGCTCTTGTTTCCA
Source organism: Candidatus Cloacimonadota bacterium (assembly GCA_028681035.1). The sequence continues at coordinate 496 of JAQUJJ010000150.1, read as the reverse complement.
GCTTGCATCCGGATGTAGTAAACGCCGGTGGGCAGGCTTCTGCCGCTATTGTCTTCGCCGTTCCAGGTCAAATTGTAGCTACCGGCATTTTGCAGGCCTTCTTCGAAGCTGCGGACCATTTGGCCACGACTATTGTAGATCTTGATGCTTACGGGAGCTGCTTCCACCAGGCCATAGCTGATGGTGGCACTGGGATTGAAGGGATTCGGGAATATCTTTTTGAGCTCGGTAAATTCAGGGATAACGGGGATATGATGATCATTCTCGCCTTCGTAAACCAAGGTAATGGGGCCATGATAGCTCTCGCTGCCATTCAGATCCGAGACCTGTAACCAGTAGTAATAGGTGCCGGCACCATTCAGCTCTTTATCCCTATAGATATATACCTGCTGCTGCGAACTATTGGTAGCGGGAATGAGACTGCTGATTAACAGGGCATCCGCCAAATCGCCTTCAGTATTGCGATAGATGTAGAATCCGTTGACACCGGTCTCAG
>JAQUJJ010000028.1 GCA_028681035.1 Candidatus Cloacimonadota bacterium | reverse complement strand
AAGTGAGTCATTGGGTTGATGATAGGAACAAACGAAATAGCAGTATTAATTGGCAGTTTACGACCAAAGACTCACGGGTAAAGCTGAAAAGGCTTTATCCGACATTTGATGATTGACGAGACACTAGCTTATCACACACGCATTAGGCATCGGCTTCCTGCGCTACAGCCGAACTGGGGTTCAATTGATAAGCTTAGAATAATATGGGTGTTAACGACTCCAGACTAAAAATATGCCAACTATAGTGTAATCACAGTCGCCTCGACTGTGCGCACCCGTGGCGGCTTCGGTTACAAACGGGCAAAATTGAAGTTTGACTTACAAGACGCTGCGAGCAAATTCTATGACAAGCCAGACTATGCTATTTGAACACAGCGTCTTGTGAGTTAACATTAACATGGCAACGATACCCATACCTTATTTTTAACTCATAAATCGGCGATGTGCATAGCAAGTGTGCTTTTATCCGTAAATACAGTCGCCGATTATATAAGTCAAAAAAAACAGTCGCCTCGACTGTGCGCACCCGTGGCGGCTTCGGTTACAAACGGGTAAAATTGAAGTTTGACTTACAAGACGCTGCGAGCAATTTCTATAACAAGCCAGGCTATGCTATGCTATAACACAGCGTCTTGTGAGTTAAACATTAACATGGCAACGATATCCATACCTTTTTTTAACTCATAAATCGGCGATGTGCATAGCAAGTGTGCTTTTATCCGTAAATACAGTCGCCGATTATATAAGTCAAAAAAAACCCGGATTTTGAAGTTGACAATAAACCCTTGCTTTATACACTTGTGAAATTGTAAATTCTACAAAGCGATAGAAGCTGAAATAAAAATCTAGTGCAGATCGGGCGATTATGGGAGGAAATATGAATACAAAACACATTGTAGCACAAGACACTGCGGCACCTGAACATAAAATCATATTATTCACCACCGAAGATAACAAAATAATTCTGGAAGTAATCCAAGGGGAAGAATCTGTCTGGTTAAGCCAAAAACAAATCTCCGAGTTGTACAAAGTGGGTGTGAATACCATAAACTATCATATTGGTCAGATCTATGCTGATGGAGAATTAAACTCTGAGGCAACTATTCGAAACTATCGAATAGTTCAAACTGAAGCGAATAGGACAGTTAACCGGAATGTTGATTTCTATAATTTGGAAATGATATTGGCTATTGGCTATCGTGTTCGCTCTGTTAGAGGAGTTCAATTCCGCCAATGGGCTACAGAACGCTTACGTGAATATGTAGAAAAAGGCTTTGTCCTGGATGATGAACGCTTGAAGGGTAACAATGCCTATATTGATTACTTCGATGAATTGCTGGCACGCATCAGAGATATCCGCGCCAGTGAAAAAAGAGCCTACCTAAGAGTAAGAGAAATATTCTCTCTGGCAACGGATTATGATCCCCAAAGCGATACCGCAAAAACGTTTTTCGCCACCATGCAAAACAAAATGCATTATGCCGCCACAGGGAAAACCACTGCCGAATTGATTGCCACCCGCGCCAATGCAGAACAAGCCAATATGGGGCTTACCAACTGGAAATGCAGCATTGTACGCAAAACCGACGTAAGCACCGCCAAAAACTATATGGATGCCACCGAGATAGATATCCTGAACCGCATTGCAAATATTTTTTTGGAACAGGAAGAATTGAAAGTACTGCGGAAACAAGAGCTACTAACGGCAGATTGGGATGGATATCTAACTAAGTTCCTGACTGATAATGAGCTGCCCATCATGGAAGGCTCCGGAAGTATCTCGCACCAAGAGGCAAAAGAACAGGCTGAGACACACTATCAAGCTTATGAACAAAAACGCCGGATTGAAAAGGAAAATGAAGCCGAAGCAAAGTATTTTGAAAACCTGAATCAAGCCACCAAACATGTGGCTGCCAAAAGGAAAAAGCTATGAAACGGAAGCGCACCTCTTCATGACGTTACTTGTTATGAGCACGATCTGTGATTAAGGTTTAAGGATTTCGTGGGCGATATGAAGCATCTTAAAATATCAATCAATTGTATCAGGTGCTTTAGATTATTTAACAAAACGTTTGACAAAAGCGATTCACCTAAAAGTATTGCATATCCTTAGGAGATATGAATGGCAAAGCGTGATTACTATGAAGTCCTCGGAGTAGGAAAAGATGCCGATGTCGCAACTATAAAGAAAGCATACTTCAAGCTTGCATTGCAGTTTCATCCGGATAAAAATCCAGGTAACAAAGCAGCAGAAGAGAAGTTCGAAGAAGCAAACGAAGCATACGAAACCTTAAGCGACAAGGACAAACGCACCTTATACGACCAAGATGGACTTGCTGGCTTTGATAACCAGTTTGGAGCAGGCGACTTATATGAAAGCAGTAAAACCGTTGTAAAAGATAAAAAACCCATTTCATGCTTAGTTATTGTTACTATCCTGCTTTTAATCGTCTTCTTTGGATATAAAGCTCTTCAGCCTAGTAGAGGTAAAATATCAAAGTGGATCAAAAATGGGCAGTACGAAAAAGTAGATAATTTTATAGGAAAGCATCAAGATTGGTTTTATGCTAATGGAAAGAAGCAGCATCTTGTAGAGTTTTGTTTATCTGAGGCACTTCGTGACAATGTTCAAAGATATAAAGCTAGCGGAATTAGTTATCTTAATTCACAAGAAACAATTAGCGACAGAGTATTGCAAGCCATTTGTTTCAGCACCAAGACAGACATATCCTTAATGATAGAGTTTTTGCCAGCAATTCCCATGGAAAACCTTGATGAGACTCAGAAGAAGTTAATTGATGATGCCTTAAGTAATTTTTCCCCCAATATTGCTGACAGTCTTTTGATATACACTCTTCGTAAGGTTACACCATCATATACGGAAATGGACTTGCTAAAAAAAAGTGCCGACAAATACGTATATTTTTCAAAACCAACACGCCCAATATTCTTGAAACTGATAGATACCATCTTGATATATGATACAGCACTTATCAATAAGTCAAAAAGCAAAGATTTAATAGAATTGGGAGAAGAGAGAGTTGCAATATCCGAAGAAGAGAACGAGCACCTTGACTATACTTATGATTTTAATGAGCTGGAAGAGAACTGGAAAGCTTTGAACATACTAAAAACAAATTTATCACAATTGAAGAACGTAGTACACGAGTTGGACGTTGAGTTACCCAGGATTAAGTGTATAATCATTGATCTTCTGGAACAGAAACCATAGGATGTGTCTTCTAAGGCTAGCATATCTAAATAAGTAGCACAGATGAATAAGATGATTTATGCTCTATTGCCTTTTTTAATTTTATTGCCAAGATAGAGCTTTTTCCCGTAGCAATAAGATAGCTTTTACTGAAATAATGCTTGACTGGAATAATGAGGTGTTAAATAGTACGATTTGCCGTTTGACTTTAGATAGAGTGTAAGAGACGAGGGCTTAAAATGCTCTCGAGAAACTTCAGAAACTATGAGATGGAATTTACACCAATATTTAGGATTCAACTAATATGCAATAAACGGAAATGATGAGTAATCCTTTTCATCAGGACATGAGAGGGTGTTAAAACCAGTTTGAGGTAACAAGCAAGGGAGAATTATGAAATGCAAGAATTGTTATGCTAATCTATCTGATAATGCAAAGTTCTGTAATCAGTGTGGCTCGCATGTTGCTGAGAACCAGAAGTGTAGAAACTGTGGTCATGTTAACAAACTTGGTGCAAAATACTGTGGAGAATGCGGATCTATACTGGAGACAATTGATCTTCATAGCGAAGTATCCCAGTTTGCAGCAACTCCTTCATATAGTGACTCTGCGGAATTTCGTTCTCATGAATATGTAAAGCCACCATATTGGGTAGCCATATTGCTAATCATCTTAGGTACATTCACTTTGACTATCGTTCCTGCCATTTTCGGAGTGTTGTCACTTATTAAGTGTAGCGAAGCAAGCAAAGCTAATAGTAGAGGTGATTACGAGGAAGCAAGAAAATTAGCTAAACAAGCTATTCGGAATCCACTAGGCTTGAGTGTATCTGCAAGTTGGATAATCGCAATTATATTCTTTCTTATCGCTGCAGTTTTGTTTTATCTAACCTCTGGTTATTGATTAAAGGAGATAAATCTCCATCAGTAAGATGCCAGCATTTTCAAAAATTTATTAGCCTAAATAGGAGGCAATATGAACTGCCCTAAATGTAATTCATCAATCGCAGATGATTCACGATTCTGTAATAAGTGTGGTCATCAATTCAGCCAACAGCTTCAGTGTTCAAATTGCGGACATTCGAATAATCCCAGCACGAAATTTTGTGAAGAATGTGGTCAAGCTCTCGGGAATATTATATCTAATCAGAATTTTGAGAATCAAGCAAGTACTGAAACCGGATCATTAACAAAAAGAACTTACAGTGGTAGAGCTGGTAGATTGAATGGTGCAGCAACTACTGTTATGAAGTTGTTTCGAGCAGAAGATCTTGAAACTCAGATATTTGAACACCCAGGAGAGATCATTGTCCAAGGTAGGAAGCCACCCTCATGGTATAAAAAAGTCCTCGGGCTTGATATAGCTGCGTCCGTGAAAATCTATTCAGAAGGAAACGATCTGATTACTGAAATTGGAGGAGCTACCTGGATGGATAAAGCGGCAGGAGTAGGTATAGGCTTGTTTGTTTTTTGGCCAACTCTCCTGACAGCAGGCTGGGGAACATATATGCAAAACGTTTTATTTAAGAAAATCGATGAAGCATTGAAAACGTATTTAGAATATTAACAAACTCAGTAATTATGATGACACATTGGTATTATTATCGAAGTTATCTACTGGCATTTAAGGACTAAAGAAGCAAATGAAATCTTTGGAACTGCTGAATAGCATATACATCCTGTATCCTCTAAGCAATAATCTTAATTATATCAACCAATTAAACATATATGATGTTAGGCTTTTTTAAGAAACACAAAAATAAATCCCAAATCTGTCCCAAAATCTCAGATTTGTCCTCCTTACACTATAGAAGCAATAAAAGTTCTTTGATGAGTGTATAGAGTGTTTATGTGTATATGTGCTGGAGTGCTGGGGTACTGGTGTGTTGGAGTGCTGGAGTGTCGAGAGGTCTTGAGGTCGAGAGGAAGATGTGTTTGTTGTCTCGGTGCTTTCGGTGTTCTCGGTGGTGAGAGTTGGAGCGCTGTGGTGTAGAGCAGGATTCCAATCCTGCTGAAAGAAAAAAAACCGAAAGTTATTGACAGAAATCCCCCTTAAAAGTTCTTGGATGCAACTGCGGGGTGTAGCGCAGCCCGGTTAGCGCACCTGCTTTGGGAGCAGGGAGTCGGAGGTTCGAATCCTCTCACCCCGACCAGTAAAGATTTATATAGTGGTGTGGGCGTTTAGCTCAGTTGGGAGAGCGCTTGCTTTACACGCAAGATGTCGGGGGTTCGAGTCCCTTAACGCCCACCATTATTATTATTGGTTAACAAGTTAACAGGTTAGAGGGTTAACGGGTTAACCTGCTAACTCGCTAACTCGTTAACCTGTTAACCTGTAAGCAAAAGGGGTTGGGATGAAGATAGCGATCACTGGTGCAAATGGCTTTGTAGGTAGCAACCTAATTTCTCACTTCCAATCTGAAGGGCATGAAGTGCTCGCTCTGGTTCGTTCGGCGGAAGCAGCCAGATTGTTAAGCAATTTTGTAAGCACTAAAACTCTCAAATATTCGGATATTACGGCACTGTCTTTAGCTTTAACGGGCGTAGATGTGCTAATTCATAACGCCGGGAAAACTAAAGCGCTGGATCACGATGAGATGATGGATGTGAATGTGGAAGTCACAAGCAACGTGGTTTTGGCCGTTAGTATCATGAACCAACCCATCCAGCTTATCTACATCAGTTCACAAGCTGCTTCGCGTCCCAGTTATGGCAATATTCCCGTGAAAGAAAGCGATGCTCCAGCTCCGCTTACCAGCTATGGAAAAAGCAAACTCGCCGCGGAAATGTTAATTCGCCAGAGCTGCACCAAGCCTTATACCATCATCCGTCCCTGTTCTGTGTATGGCAGTGGAGATAAGGATTTCCTGGCGCTATTCAAGATGGTAAATAAAGGTTTTAGCTTCAACATTGGCAAGCAAGATAAGCTGCTAAATATGATTCACGTAAGCGAACTGGCTGCTTTTATTGGCTTATGCCTGAAAAATAAAGCTGCTTATGGAGAAATCTTCTTTGCCACTGATGGCAGGGTGTACAAACAATGCGAGATTCAAAGCTCTATAGCCAAGGCACTTAACAAGAAGCCTTTGCATATAACTATCCCATCTTTTATTGCCAGACTTGCCTTCCATATTGGTGATGCCTGGGGCAAAACTATGCACGTGGCAACAATCGTGAACAAAGATAAAATGAAAGAAATCATGGCTGAGGGTTGGCTTGCCGATCCTGAAAAAGCAATAAGAATCCTGGGCTGGAATCCCAAACCTAATTTGGAGAAACATATTATGGAGACTGCTAAATGCTATCGCGAACATGGCTGGTTGTAATACTATTTATTCTCTGTGGCGTTCTGTTTGCGCAGGTGGACAGTCTATCTATTAAAGCTGATTCGCTAAGTGTTACACATGCAACGCTAAGCAAAGCAGATATCGAAGCTTGGTTAGATGCCCATCGTGGCAACCCTACCGCTGCTGTGTTTAGCTCCATTCCCTTGCAATCGGACTTTGGGGATATCTATCATGCAGGCTATATGTTTATTGGCAGATCGGGCGTTTCCATGCCCTACCGCCATGGCTTCGAGCAACTAGCAACAGCTTTTTCAGGCTCACTTTATCAAGGCATGTACAGCAGTTTCTATGCCCCTATTGATGCCACAGGAAGCATAAATTATGGGGTGCTGAACTATCCCTACCCCGCGACTTTATCTTCCATCCATGGCGGGATTGGGGATTTTGAACATCGCTTTGCGCGGGTCAACTTCCGCAAAGGGGATTTATTAGGCTTTCCGGGTGCAGGTTATCAGGGTGATTTATTGGTGCAGAATGGTTCGTGGACGGATATTATAGCCGCCGAGACTTCCATGAAGCATTATCTTAGCGCAAAAAGGGGTCTATTTACAGTTGAGGCTGAATACGCATCCTGGGCTAAGGATATTGCGATGAATGACCTGCTGCCAGTTTATTGGCAGACAACTAACTTTAAACTAACCCATGATATGAAACAAGTATATGCTGCGCTTATCCATCCGCTTGCTGAGATAAAGATTCTGAATAGCAAGGAGCAGGCAAGCTATTACAGCTTTGCCAAAGGGCTGGAGAGTAAAACTACTCAGCTTAGCATCGCTCACCGCAGGAACGTGGGGATTTGGCGTTACTGCGCTGCTTATGAACATGCCTGGCAAAATAGTAACTACCGTGCAACCGGCAGCTTCGATCAAGAGAGCTACAAAGATAAGCTCTCCTTCGCTTGGGATAGCTATGTTAAGGCAGGTTTTAGCTTCAAGGCAGACTATCTGGATTGGGATAGAGGAAGGATATTTACAGATATTAGTTCGCCTGTGTGGGATTCTTTTATCGGCGTGTATGGCAAGGCAATCTTAGGTGCTGACAACTATTCGCTCAGGGCAGAGGATATCTTTGTTAGCGGCGGTGAATTAGATTTGTTAGACCAATCTACCACCCACGAAGCAGCAGCTTACATGCGCTACGAATGGAAGGGAGTATCCACTCTCTTAGCTGTTGGCAGCAAGGGTATTAAGCAACGTGCCATTACAACTTACTTGAATAAAAAAGATGAACAACTCTTCGTAAGACTGGCTATGGATGTTTCCTCACAATGGCGCAATTGGGAACTGCAAGCTAAGCCTTATTGGGTGTGGACAAATGCGGAGAATAACATGTGCGAAAGCCCTGAATTCCGCTTTCAAAGCACTCAAAACCTTTTTTACCACTTACCCTATAACAATTCACTTATAGCTGGCTTTGGTGTAAGCGGGCATTCCGGTTACTATTCTGCTGATGCGCTTAATCCTATTCTTTTAGAAGCCTCTACGGCTTTGGATATTTGGGGTGGATTCAATATAGACCGCTACTTCGAATTGCGTGTGGGTTTGCAGAATGCACTATCAAGCACTATCTATGGAGCATATCCTGCGCCGCTATCGCTGCATGTTGACCTTAGGTGGTTTTATCTCAATTAGTTTAGCTTTGCTTTAAATGCTCGTGCAGGAAGTCATGATATTCGGGGTTGCTGAACACCAGCTCGTCATGTGTGCCTTTATGGCTATTACCCTGTGAATCTATAAACAGCACTGTATTCACGTAACGGAGAGTGGAAAGCCGGTGTGAGATCACTATCGCCGCTATTCCAGGATAGTTTGCATCAATGCTCTGCCATAGCTTCTCTTCATTCTCTGCATCCAGACTGGCGGTGATATCGTCCAGAATAAGTAGCTGAGGTCTTTTAATGAGCGCTCGGGCAATGGTTATGCGTTGTTTCTGCCCGCCCGATACACCTAAACCTCGGTTGCCAACCAAGGTATCGTGCTTGTCGGGGAAACCGGCTATTTCGCTTTCCAATTGTGAAGTCTGCACGGCGCAAAGATATTCGTCCTCGGGGGCAGTACCAACGGCAAATAAGATGTTGTCCTTGACAGTTCCCCCAAATAGCAATGGTTCTTGTGGAACGTAAGCTATTACATCCCGAAGTGATTTGATATCCAATTCAGTAATATCAATTCCGTTCACTTTGATAACACCCTGCTTGGGTTGCAAGAGTCCAAGTACCATGTTTGCTACAGAGGTTTTCCCGCTTCCAGTTGCCCCAAGGATAAGCATGCGCTCGCCCTTACTAACAGTAAATGAGCAGTCTTTTAATACTGGAGTCGGTTTGTCATGATAGTGGCAGCAGACCTGTTCAAAGCTTAAAGACGAGAAGTCGCTTACCTCCGTCCCTTTATCAAGCTTATCGTTAAAGGTGGGGTAGTTCTTCATGTCTTCCAGACGGTCTATATTCACAAATGCCTGCTTACCAGAGAGGAATAACTGTGGCAAGTCTATCAGCGGATAAATCATCATGGATAAGTAGGTGTAAAACAAGAAAAACGTACCCACGGTTATCTGCCCTTTCACCGCCATGTATCCGCCAAAGATAATCACACCAATCTGCGCGAAGTAATCTATATACTGCCAGATCAGGGAGAGAATGGCATTCAGCTTCACCATGCTCATTTCGGTCTTGAAACGCAGTGCCAAAGCAGTATCAAAGAAGCGATTATACTTCTCTTCACTAACAAAGCTCTTCACGATTCTGATCCCAGAGAAGCTCATCTCAAGCTGGTTATTAATCGCCGAAATAGCTTGCTGGTTGCGGTTAAAGTTCGCATACAGTTTGTCTGAGGTGAAGTAGAACACCACCATCATTAATGGCAACGGAGCGATTGACAAGAAGGTAAGCCTGGTGTTTATGCTAAACATCACGATTAGCGAAAAGGCGATCATAGAGAAGGAATTGAAGGCACGAAAGATACCGCTGCATAAGAACCAGCTAATCTTTGGGTAATCTGATAAATCATCTGTTAAGCGAGTTACAATATCGCCGGTTCTGTATTTCTGGAAGAAGGTAAAGTCCTTGCGGGTGAGATGCTTGAAATAAAACACTCGCAAGCTATGCTCAAAGCGGATGTTTACCCAACCTCTGATGGCAGGATAAAAGCCCGATACGAGCTGTGCTATACCAATCGCAAGGAACAGCATGATAATGCGGTTTACTTCCTTCATAGGGGTGGGGTATTTATCGGGACTTAGCAAGATGTCTTTTAACAGGTCTATCAATAGCTTAAATGCCCAAGGATAAGCGATGGATACGGCAGATGAGGCAAGGGTAAACACGACCATCAGAACGATAAAGAGTTTCTGCTTCTTCCACTGCTCGATAATCCATTTCACGTTTTGGTTCATGCTTCATCCTGTTGCAAGAGCTGCAACCGTACCAGTTTGCAGTAATCGTCTGAGCTTTTCATCAGTTCACGATGGGTTCCTCTTGCTGTGATTTCTCCTGCGTTGAAGAACAGTATTTCGTCAGCATCCAGCACAGAGGTTAAGCGATGAGCAACCACCACCGCAGTTTTATCCGCAAATACTTTATGCATAGTACGCTGTATCTTGGCTTCCGTCTGCGGATCTATGGAGGCGGTTGCTTCGTCCATAACGATAATCTCAGAATTAAAAGCCAAAGCTCTGGCAAAGCTGATTAGCTGCTTTTCTCCCTGTGAGATGTTCTGCCCACGCTCGGAAAGTTCAGAATCCAAGCCCATAGGCAGCGCTTCTATAAAGTCGTCTAACTGCACTATAGATACGGCTTCTTTTACTTGTTTTTCGCTTACGTTGTCGTTGTAAACCCGCACGTTTTCCAGTATGCTTCCCGGAAAGAGAAAGATATCTTGAAGGATTAGCCCTATCTTAGTTCGCCAAGCCCGAAACTCCAGCTCAGTTAAGGGAATGCCATCTACGGTTATCCTGCCTCTTTGCACTGGGTAAAAGCCACAAAGCAAGCTTACAGAGGTTGTCTTGCCGCTACCGGAAGCACCCACCAAGGCAATCTTCTTTCCTTTAGGTATGCTGAAACTTACATCCTTCAGCACCCATTCTTCATCTTTATAGGCAAACCACACATTCTCAAAGCGTATCTCCTTATCGAATACTGGCATAGTGGTGCCAGTGAACTCATCTTCTTCTGTGGGAAGCCCGGTAAGCTCCAGAATCCGCTTTAGCGATACAAAGGAACGCTGAATCTGCATCACATTCTCTGATATGTGCATTAATGGCCATATCATCTGATAGATGTATTGGATGAAGACAATCAATGTTCCGATGGTGACCATACCAGCAATAATCTTAGGTGCGGATATCCAGATGATGATTATCACAAACAACACATTGGTTACAAACATGAATATGGTCTGAGAGCCGTATTCAATAAACGAAGTGCGTGTCTCCAGTGCCTTCTTAGCTGCCGATGCAGCAGTTAGTTCCTCTATTACTTTATCTTGCTTGTTTAGTGCCTGTATTATCTGCATTCCCTGTACAAAGTCAGTTATCTTGGCGGTAATATTGGCATAGCGTTCACGAATCTGGCGATAGAACTTAGACAGGTATTTAATCAAAAAGCTATACGCGATAATGGATACGATAACCGCCGGCATGATGTAAATAGTAATCTGCCAATCCCTGATAAACAACACGGTAAACACACCAACAAAGAACATCACATTACCAATGATGGTTATCGACAGGTCTGAGAACAAGGCTTTCACGCGTTCACTATCGCTTTCCACACGTGCAATCAGCTCGCCAACGGGTTGCTTGTTGAACCAGGGAATAGGGAGCTTTAGAAGATGGCGAAACACATCACCCTTAAACTTAGTAATTATCTTTATCCCCAGCCGGGAAAGCAGCACAATCTGCAGGTAAGACAAAAGTCCCGAAAGTAGCACCACCACCACAAAATACATGCCGTACTTATACATCTCTGGCATGTTTTTATCCGGGATGCTATGATCTATTATACGTGCCAGAATAAGGGGATGAAGCAGCCGGAGACCTGAGGTTACAAGCATGGCAAATAAACCAAAAAACAGCAATCCCAAGTCCTTTTTTATGAATGGAAAAAGGAGCTTCAGATAATATGAGAACTTCTGTTTTGGCTCTGCCATGTGTAAACACCTCATGATTGTTTGAACAAAGAACTGGTCGGGATGAGAAGATTTGAACTTCCGGCCTCTCGGTCCCGAACCGAGCGCGCTACCGGACTGCGCTACATCCCGACCGCATGAAACGTCAAATTTCCTTTTGAGCTGTTTCTGTCAACAACTTTTGTTTTTATCCCTTCCATATCACCACAACGCTTACCACCGAGAACAACGAAAGCACCGAGACGACAAACAAACCAGCTCTCGGCTCATCGAACCACCAACACGCCAGCACACCAGTACTTCAGCATTCCAGAAACCAACCGTTCACCACAGAGAACACCGAAAGCACCGACAACAAATACATATACATCTCATCCCCTCGCCCTCAAGACCTCTCGACACTTTAGCACACCAGTACCCCAGCTCGCCAGCACATATACACATAAACACTCTATATACATCAAAGAACAAAATCAAGCTTCTATAATGTAAGGGGGACAAATCTGAGATTTTGGGACAGATTTGCAGTTTATTTTTACATATTTTCCAATTTCACGAATAGCATTGATAGTGCTTTTCGATATTGTCCCCTATGCACCTGTGTTTAACTAGGATTTGCTAAGAATAAACTTCTAGACAAAGAAACAGTTAATGTAAGCAGCTCTTCAGGAGATCGACAATGAAATGTTTCTATATCGCTGTATGTTTCGTGATTGTGAGTGTGGGGCTTTGCGAAGCCAAAGAGCAGCCTATAGCTACGCCTTATTCTTGGGAAAAATATAACTGGGACTACGAGTTAAACGGGGGTCTTGGAATAGCCAAGGATTGCAATTCAGGAGATTACTGGAAGTTTGGACAATGCGGGGGATTTGGGGCGAATTTTATTTATACACCCATCAAACGCGTTCGCTTGCGAACAGGTATCAGTGAACAGGTTTATTCTTCCAGCAGGTATGTGGAGCATCCCTATCCTTATGTGATGGATATGAAGCTAAGGTTAAGCACAATCTCCACACGTATAATTGCAGGGGGTGAAATAGTATTCCCCAGAACACAATATCACCAAACAAGCTTCCTAGGTGTTGGGTTCTACGGCGATGTTGTACACTACGCTCGTGTAAGCAAATGGCTTAACTACATTTCATCGACTAAGCTGGAACCTATGAACGTGAAAGACTCATTTAAAGCCATTACACCAGGATTTATGGTTAATATAGGCTTACATGGTTCTAAAATTAGGGTGGACGTTCGCTATATGCAAGATTTCACTAGATTCGATTTACCCGACATCCCGATTGGCAAGCAGCGGCGCACATACATAGGGTTAAATTTGCCAAAGCAGCGAATAGTTAAGCACAGAGGACTTCATACAAAAATGAAGCCATGGTTTCGCTACCCACATTGAAAGTGGTTCTGGAGTTCATGTCGCCGATACAATTAAGAATTGTTACTATCTTTGCAGGCGATATGGTCTTCAGCGACTCAAGCTCTTGTATCTTGGAGTCCAAAGAGCCTGTAAATTATAGGTAAGTAAATAGATAGGAGTGGCTCTTTGAACTCCAAAACACAGTGCTTTCAGGTATTATCCCATGCTTCTTTGATAAACTGCATCGTCCGGGCTTATTCTTGCCCAATGGCTTTCAGTAAACGTTCTGCTTCTTCTGCGGTTATTTTCCCCGCTTCCAGCATATCCAGTATCTTCAAGCGGCTGCGATCTGCCACTTCTTCTTTTTCTTTGTTTTTCATCTCTCCGCCCAGATAAGGCTTGATGAGGGAGGAATTGATAACTTTATTAATATAATCGCCCAATCCATCTATCTTAAAGCCGTGGTTTTGTTTGGCAGATTGGAAGGTTTCTTGGAATTTAGTGCCGATTTTTTCGAAGTTCTTCCGTAATTCTTCCTGAGCTTTCTGGAGTTCCTCGTTAATCTTGGCAGTGTATTCGTTTATTTCGCCAAGAGTCTTATCCTTTGCGCTCTGGAAGTCAAAGTTATCAATGAGTGCTTTCACTTTCGCAAGGTTGGCATCTATGGTTTCTTTCACGTTTTCTTCTTTAATATTGGCTATGCGTGCGCTAATGTAGCTGCTTACATTGGCAAAATGTTGCTTTGCTTTTTCCATTTCTTCGGCAGTGGAAACTTTAGCGAGGCTATCTTTTAAAAGCTCGATTTTAGCCTTAAGAAATTCTATATTGATGCTGTCGGCTTCGCCTATTTTAATAAGACCGTTTTCGGTGTGGATGTTTATTTTTGTTCTTCCTTCGCCGTTTTTAAGGATATAAACATCATCCTCTTGGGTAAAAGGCTGTTCCAATCGGGATTTGATTTTTCCCTGTTCGGTTTGGGCACGCAGCTCATAATCCATATCTTCAGGCAGCACAAAGTGAATCACGCCATTCTCTGTGGTAATATCTATGCTTGCATCCTCCACAAATAAGGTTTCATACCCAATCACGCCATTTTCGCTGGTGATATCTACTTTCGGGAAACAAGCTTCGCGAATCTTAATAGCACCATTCTCAGATTCGATGTACAGTGTGTCTCCGCTGATAGCTTCGGCAGAGAGCGGTCCATTCTCCATCTCCACATGTAAATCGCCCTCACATTGCTTAATGCTTACGGGTCCATTTTCGTTCTCAAGTCGTTTGTTGCCGTTGCAATCCTGAATGCGGATAGGGGCATTTTCGCTACTTACCACCAGGGCATTTGCGATTCCTGAAAACGATACAGGCAGATTTTCCATCTCCACCTTCAATTCAGGTTCGGCAGGAACCAGGATTTTGATAAAAGATTGGTTGTTTGAGAAGAAGCGCGATTCCATCCCATCTACTTCATCTAAAACAATGCTTAATACTCCATTCTTAAAAGAGGTATTTAGGCAGTCTTCCCAGGAAAACTCCTCAAAAGGTTGCTGAAGATCAAGCTCCCCGATAAGCTCAACCTTTCCGTGGGGTGAGGCTTCCACAGTAAGTGGTGCCAAGTTATTTTCGATTTTGATTTTGGTGATTCCTTCATAAGCCAGAATCTGCTGTAGTTTCATTTTGCTCATTTTGTTCTCCTTGTATTAATCATGTTTATTGCTTCTTCCACGCTGATAAAACCCTCTTCCAAATCGGCTAATACATCGCCAACCTTGTCTTTATTGGGTTCTTTCTTGGTGATTAAACGGATTATATCCGCCAAACGGCTTTTTACGGTGGGGTACGAAATGCCAAGCTGTTGCTGAATCTCTTTCAAGTTTCCCTGAACTAAGATAAAGAGCTTGATAAACTCAAGCTGGTTCTCGCTAAACGCTGCCAGCCAACTGGTTTCAAAATTGCCTTTATAGCTGATGCCGCAGCGTTCACAGCTAGCTTCCTTAATCTTCAATTCATGCTTGCAGATTGGGCAAGACGATAAAATCATCTAAACCTCCTTAACAATCTTAAGGTCAACATAAAATATATTAAGGTTCTGTCAAGATGTTTCTTGATATATCTCAGAATGGTTTTAAGATAATTGTAGTGTTTGGTCAACATTCAGGGTGGAGTTAAGAATTAATAATGTAATCACAGTCGCCTCGACTGTTGGCACTTGAGGCGAGTGCCATTACGGTACTATATCTACTCGAATTTGTATTGCTCCCTTGCTGCAATTTCAGGTAATCCACACGTAAATCCCAGGTGATTCCCACGTGACGACCTGGGGATCGCCTGGAAATTGCCAATGTATCACCTGATTTTCAAGCAAGGGCATTATAAGGAAGGGATGAGCTTGATGATTGATTTGAAGAGCTGGAAATTGTTAATTATAAAGAAAAAGGAACACCAGCATAACCAGTGTCCCTTGATTGTAAATATATGTAGATTTATGATTACAGCGGTAGGGATACCCTTTTACCAGTCTTTGCAGAGCGGTATATTGCTTGGATAATCTCCACAGATTTGCGTCCATCACGTCCGTCAGTAGCGGGAACACCCTTGTTTAACAGCACATCCACCACGTTGCGGTAATAGGGATTGTGCCCAAAGCCATATATGTTTGGGGGTTGATAGTTAGTTTCTAAGGCAATACGGTCGTCATCATCGTATTCTTCGAATTCCCATTTTTCAATCTTATTCACGGCAACGCCGCCTACTTTAACGATTCCCTTTTCGCCAATGATGGTGATGGATCCCTCAAAGTTCTTTGGATAGGTTAGCATCGTAACGTTCATGGAGGCGATGATGCCACTACGGAAGTGAAGAATGGCGCAACCGGTATCTTCTGCCTCAATATGTCTGGCTTGAGTGGCAGTGTATGCCATCACGCTATCCACGTTGCCTAGAAGCCAGTGTATGGCATCAACATAGTGGCTGGCTTGGTTCATAAAAGCACCACCATCGAATTCCCAGGTACCACGCCATTTTTCGGCATCGTAGTAAGCTTGGGGACGCTGCCAGAATACGTTGGATTGGGCGAGGAAGATTTTGCCGAAACGGTCTTTATCAATTGCCCGTTTTAACATCTGCATGGTGGCGTTGAGGCGGTTTTGCTTTACTACAAATAGCTTAACTTTGTTATCGTCGCAAGCTTTTATAAGCTTATCTGCGCTTTCTATGTTAATCGCCATCGGTTTTTCTGTAAGCACATTTACCTTGTGATTGGCTACATCAATACCCATTTGTGGGTGCATGCCACTGGGAGTGCAAATAGATACCAAATCAAGATTCTCTTTCTCTAGCATCTCCAGGTAATCCGTGTAGAGACTCTTTATGCCATGTTGTTCAGAAACGGCTTGCAGCTTATCTGGCAATATATCCGCAGCAGCCACAAAATCAGCTTCTGGTATTTGTGATACAGCATCTAGGTGGTTTTTGGAAATTCTACCACAACCGATGATACCAATGCGTACTTTTTTCATAAGAGGGAACTCCTTTAACTATCTAATCGGTTTACACAAACCGGAAATGCTATTCTTAAATGCAACATTGGATGAATATATCATTGCCACAAGATAAGCTGCTGAAACAGTAAAGGAAATATGGGTGTCGCTAATTTGACTAAACAAACCATTTATTTCTAAAAGATAAACAACTATCTGAGCACACAATGCAAGCATGTATAACATTTCTCTTATCAAAAGAATTGAACTAAGCAATCCTGTCAACACAAAAACGAAGAATAACAACACTCTCCCCATTTTCGAAACTGGATTTGATAAGCTGGTTCTCTTCTTGATGTTTCCCTTAGCTTGGGCTGTTATTGTTTATGTACAAGGAAGAAGGGGCAGCTCTTCAGCATTCAAGTTCGGCGAAAAGGGTTTCCATCTCGCCTCTAAGCCGCTCTGTGGAATAGTCGCGAGTTATCTTTTGATATGCGTGTGCGGCGATATCAAGGTAATCAGCGGGATTGTCCAGAATGGATACTATGGTATTAACAAAGCTGTCCGTGTCCTCTGAAGGGAAGAGGAAACCGCTGTGGGAGTGGGAGATCATATTGGGGATGCCACCCACCTTGGCGGCAACTACGAGGCGGTGGTTTGCCATCGCTTCGATGATCGCTACTGGTGTGCCTTCGTTGAGTGATGTCAGAAGCAGGATGTCCATATCAGCATACAGGGGTTTCAGATCTTTTACGAAGCCGGTGAATATGATGTTTTCCTGATGCCCAAGGCGGCGCACTTCTTTTTTAAGCTCCTCGTTCATTTCGCCATCGCCCACAAAGGCAAAAACAACATCTTTACGTTCCTCCAGTACAGCGGATGCAACTTTAATAAACTGGTAGGGGTTTTTGATAGCGGTCAATCTGCCTACGAAGGCTATCAGCTTATGATGAGCTGGGATGCAAAATTCGGATTTGAAGACTCCAATATCGGTGTCTGAATGTGTAATCAGGGAAAAATCGAAGCCCAGATGGATGATGCGGGTTTTGGCTTTGGGGCATATGCGAAAGCGGATTAACTCATCCCTCTGTTGTTCGCTGATTGCAATGATGCGCGTGCTGATGCGTGCCATTAGCCGCTCTACATTCACGGAAAAGGTGCTCATCAGTTTGCCGAAATACCCGCTGAAATTGTTGCCGTGGAAGGTGTGTAGGATTATCGGAGTTCGTGCCAGCCAAGCAGCGGTTCTGCCCACGAAACCGGCTTTGGCGGTATGAGTGTGCACGATATCCGGCTTCAGGTCTTTGATCACCTTATAGACTTTCCATATCAGCAGGAAATCTTCCAGTGGGTTGATTGATCTGCCCATCGAGGGGAGGTTGATCATGGGGAAATCATATTCCTTCGCCAGATAGAGCATATCTTTTTCGTTGTCCTCCACATCTCCGTAAAGTACTGTGGAACGGTATCTACCGCTGTTGAACATCTGGGATATCTGCACCACATGGATGGAGACGCCGCCGATGTTTAGCCTAGTTACGATGTTCAGTATTTTAAGTTCTTTCATTTATCCGTCAATAAAGAGTTTATTTTTGCGATTGCTTCCGTAGTAGTGATAGACTTTATGCATCTGTATTCATAGGCGCAGCCGCGTTGGTTGCAGCCGGTACAAGGAAATTTGTGCCAGGCATAATACGATTTATTACCGAGCGGCCCGCTGATGTGAGGGAAGTTTGGACCTAACAAGCCTAGAGTGGGAACTCCGCATAGTGCTGCGATGTGCATTGGGCCTGAATCGTTACCCACAAACAGCTTTGAAGCGGAGATCAGGGTATTGCTTTGATAGAGGTCAATCTTGCCAGCATTGTCTGACACTTTGTCGCTCTTTACCATTTCCATGATGTGTTGGTTGATTAGGCTGTCCGTGGCATCACCGATCAGGTGAACTTCAGCGCACAACCCTCCATCTAAAAGATAGCTAATCAGCTCCGCAAATCGGCTTTCAGACCATCTTCTGCCCTCAAATCTGGCACCGGCATGGATTACAGCATAGTTTTGTGCTTTGGCTTGCCGCTTTATGATTACTTCATCCGCTTGAACGGGTTCAGCACCATAGTGTGAGAGGATGAGGTTTGCCCGTTCGCTAAGATGGGAGCTGCGCATGTCCTGGCGGGAGGGCTGGATATTCAGCCCGACTTCTTCCAGCGAAAAGCTATTCAGATAGCGGTTTGTAAAGCTGAGATCATTGATGTAGCCGATGATGGAACCTGCGTTGGAAAGCAGGGCAAGCACAGAATTGCGCATCAACCAACCGGGGATAACAATCAGATCATAGCTTTCGCTGTTGATGTGCCTGAGCGTGTCCGCATATCTGCGATGAGCAATGTAGCCGTCAAACAGAAAGAAATCCCGCTGCAATTTAACAAATCCCGCGGGTAGGCAGCCATCGATTCTCGCGCATGGGAAACGTTCTCTTAGTTTGGTTAAAAAGGGGCTGGCGCAAAGGATATCACCCATACCGGAGAGATACAAAACCAGTATCTTTTTGGGTTCTTTGGTTTGTATTGGAGCTGTCATGCGCCTGAAGCGATATATCACCCAAGTGAGCAGCATCAGCGGTATTTTGATCATAGAGCGCAGTTCATTCATAGAGGCTCATCAATGCCTGAGCGAGCTTTTCACGGGAAAACCTCTCATAGCTATCTGGTCGGCTGTAATATTTCTGCGGGTTTGTGCGCAAACGTTTGAAAGCGGAAACAATCTCTTCCTTGCTCCCTATCCAAGCGTATTCCCCTGCTCCGTTTTGGGCAAGTAGGTCTTTTACCAAGCCACGTTTTGGTCCCAATGCGAGGATGGGTTTGCCGATACGGAGCAGCTCAAATAGTTTGCCGGTATAGACGCCTTCAGAAGCAGCGTCGTCATTCAACACGATGAGATTAACATCGGCACTCAAAGCATTTTGAAGTGCGGCACGGTGGCTTTTATAGCCTTCGAAAGTATAGCTGGGATGTTGTTCCAACAGGGGTTTCATATCACGGGAAACGCTGCCAGCGTGGACAAAGTGCATATCTTTAATGGAGGAGCTTTCTATAGCTTCGATGAAAGGCAGGGGATTACTGCGCTGCTGGTGATATATCTTACCCATAAAAAAGACGGTAAAGTTATCGTGGCTCTTAGCTATGAGTTCGGTAAAATCATCTTCGTCATAGCCATTGGTGATGGTTACGCTTTTGGATTTCAGCCACGGATACTTGTGCAGATATAGCTCGTGAATGTGCTTGGTGGGGAATACGGCGTGGTCGCAGCTTTGGAGAACATGTAGGTCTTGGTGTTGGATCATGCGAAAGCGGAAGGGCAAGGCGGTCTCTTTTAATAAAGGCTCAAACTGCCAGGCATCTCGATAGTCTGCCACCCAAGTGATCTTGTTGCCCAGCTTGCGTTTTAGCATGGTACCTACGAGAAAGGCGGAAAAAGGGAAAGCGGTGATATAGATATTTCGGATACCATGCAGGCGAATCAAAGACAAAGCTTTGAAATAGGCAAAGGGTACCCATCCGATTTGTTTGTCGATGGGGAAGAGGATGGAGTTGAGCAGATTAAGCACTTTCCATGCAGCTTTTTTGGCGAAAGAGACACTGCACTTTGTGACGTGTTTGATATCTGCAAAAGCGTTTACTGACCTTCCTCCGAAGCCTAAGCTGAACGTGCGATAAATGGATGCGGAACGGGGTATTTCATCCAGCAAGCTGTGATCAAAAACGCTCTTAGTGGGCTTTGCAGGCGTAATCACAAAGCACTTCCAACCGGCTCTACTGATATACTTCAGGTGTTTCAGAGGGCGCTGGACTCCGCTTTCCCCGATGGGAGGAAACTCGTTTACAATCATCAGCAGTTTGTTTTCAGTACTTTTCATATATGTCAGTTATCCTACGGATCAGGTTTTCCATGCGATAATCTTTTTGCACCAGTTCTCTGCCGTGGGTGGCGGTAAGGCTTGCCAGTTCAGGCTCATCCATAAGGCGGCGGATATTGCGGCAGATATCTTGGACGTCCCTTGGTTCGCAAAACAAGCCATGCTTGCCATCGGTTAAAATGCCGTGCATGCCCTGTCCTTTCACACCAATGATGGGTAATCCAGCATCCAGAGCTTCCAGATAGACGATGCCAAAGCTTTCGCTATAACTGGGCAGAACAAAGGAATCGAACAAAGCATAAGACGAACGAACTGAGGAGTTTGGCTGAGCGGAATCGATACGTACAGTTTTATCTAGTTTCAGCGTGTCACGAAGGGCAAGCAAAGATTTGCGTTCCTGTCCATCGCCTACTATGACGAGTTGCAGATTGCGTCCTTCCTCGCTAAGTATTTTCACTGCTCGAAGCAATAAGTCAAATCCCTTGGTGGGGAATAAGTTGCCAACGCTGAATATCTTGTAGCTATCGTCTTTTAGCCAGCTTTTCAGGTCTTCGGAATATGGGTTTATCACGCTTTGATGAGGGCTGAGAGCATTGCCAAGGTTGCTGCTTTTGCTATGTGATACTACGCTCTGCATGCGCTCGCGTAGGCTTTCGTTCACAAAGAATACATGATCCCAAGTTTGGTATGCACGTTTCAAGGTGGCAGCATAGAACACTCTGGTGATGAGGTTTCCGGCTCTTTCTGCTAAGGTTTTGATGTTGTGGACGCTGAGGACTTTTATCCCGCGATAATCTTTCAGGATGGGCGACAATGCCCAAAGCTCGGGAATGTGGCGGCAATCATGCACGTGGATGATATCGGGCTGCCAATCCTGCAGAATCTCGATTAGGCGAGGAATAAGATGTTTGCGATAGTGCCACACAGTGAGCGGAAAGAAACGTCGGCTCATCGGGAATTGGACGTAGCAGAGGGGTATTCCTTCATCAAGGGACTTCTGGCAGGTGGGACGCGCGGGGAAGTGGCTGGCTAGCACTCTCACATCATAGAGCTTGCTAAGTTCCAAAACCTGTAGGCGCACAAATATCCCGGCGATAGGATTACGCTCGTTAGGATACATATCCGTGATGATCAATAGTTTTTTCATTTCAATTTACCAGCGAATCCTAAACCTTAGAGAGCGAATTCTGTCAATATCTCTTTTATTGCAGGCATCCCCCCAAAAATTAATAGTTACACGGATGAGACGGATAGAGCGGATTTGCACGGATTCTTTTAGAGAAATCTGTAATATTCTAACAGATTATTTGCTAATTCATCGATTATAGTTTGTACCCTTTGTTATGATATCCGTGTTAATCCGTTTAATCTGCTAAATCCGTGTTCCTATTCAATCAATTTTACTCCAAATATTGCTTTTTAAAAAATGGGGGGATGCCTGCTCTTTTATTGCGTGCGAGCTAAACCATCTAAAGACTGTTCAATAGAATTGGTCATGTTTTTAGTAAATCAGCGGTTAGCAACAGCAAAATAGAGGGCGATACGTTTAACTCACAATTACGCTGTGTTATAGCATGGTTGGTTGTGCACAAAGCTCGCCGCAGCGTAATTGTAAGTCAAACTTCTCGCAGCGTAATTGTAAGTCAAACTGTCCTTCCTTGCTTGAATTGTCCTATCATTGCCCACTCATTGCCCTTGAGGTGGGCATTAGGTGGGCAATGATAGGACAATTCAAGCAAGGCACCACAGATATGCTGCTAAATTGACAGGATTCTATCATCAGTGTGGAACTCTCACTTGCGGGGCTGTAAAACAATTTGAGTTGACACTTAAGCACAGGCTAAAAAACCTGTAGCATGATTATTAACATCACTATCACACACACATATTACATGATGCTTTGCTTAGGGGAGCATGTATAATATATGTCTGCCATAAATCTTAAAAAGAATATCATCATGAGTGGTGGATTCCGGATTATCGTGCTTATCTTAACTTTTCTTATCAGTTTGATAACAGCAAGATACCTTGGAGTAGAGCTAAAGGGTAAACTTAGCTATATCATAACCTTGGGTGGGTTTATCTGGTTGGTCATGGATTTTGGACTTAACCGCAGCTACCCATACCTGATACGGAAACATCCAGATAAAACTGTGAGCATGTATGCTTGGACAATAATCAGCTTTGTGATTGAAACTCTTGTTTTGCTTGCCCTGGGATTGGGCTTTAATAGTTTCTGGAATGGAATCCTGGGTTACGATTTTAACCCCTTAATCATGGCGATGTTTATCCTGTTTATGACAATGACCAAAGCCTTCATGCAATTGCAGGGCTTGTATATGGGGATGGATAAAATCTTCGCAAATTCAATCGCTTATCTGATGAATACAGCGATAAGTCTAGTAATACTCATCGGAGCTTACTTCTTTTTATCAGGCGGAGATCGAATTGCCATCGTACTTGGGGCAAGCTTGATTTCTCTGGTTTTCTGTATAGTTTATCTTATCTACCAGAATAAGTGGGGGAACTGGCTACAGAATTTCGATCTGAACTTTATTATTCATTCCTATAGCTTTGGTTTTAGAGTTTTCTTATCCAGTTTGTTTATTATATTTCTTCTGCGGGCTGATATTATTATTGTACGGCGTATGCTGGGTTTCAGTGATGTGGGGATATATTCAATTGCAGCTCATATAGTTGATTTGTTGCAAATAGCTTCGAATATGGTGGGAGTATTGCTTCTGGTAAAGCTTTCAGACACAGAAAGTGAGGTTGCCAAATGGATAATGATGAAGAAAATGCTGATGGTGTTTTTTGTTTTGTTATCTGCGGCAAATATAGGTTTTCTAATCTGCGGACGCTTCATTCTAGCCACGATGTTCGGCGTGCAATTCGTTCCTGTTTACTATACATATCTGTGGTTGATACCAGCAAGTTACGGGCTAAGCTTCGGCTCACTTTTTAATAATTATCTTAACAGCAAGGGCTTTCCTATAATCAGCATCATCCTGCCAGCCATTGCTTTGGGTTTAAACATCGCACTGAACATTCTACTAATTCCGCTAATGGGAATCTATGGTGCAGCATTAGCCACAAGTATTGCTTACATGTTTTGGTTTGTGGCGATAATTATCTACGAACAGCGGCATACAAAAGGAAGGATGCTTGCCCATTTAGTGCCGGGCAGGCAAGATTGGCATGAACTTTGGAGCCTAAGTTTAGCCTACCTAAAGCAGGGTAAAGACCGTATTAAGAGAGTTAAATAGAGCTTGGATGCTTGATATTCAGGAAAAAGCTGCGCCCCAGGCTAAACACAATAAGGACGATACCCGCAAGCTGTCCCCAACTGAGAGTTTCCTTTAAGACAAAGTAAGCTAACAGTGTGGCTAGAGCTGGTTTTAGAAAGAAGTATGCAGAAGCAACGCTTGCAGAGATTGCTTTCATAGCGTCAAAATACAGCAGATACGCAATTCCGGTAATGAACAGCCCCAAGTAACTTATTAATAGCAGATTACGCAGAGTAAAGCTGAAAGCAGCAGGTTTTCCGATAACCACATTAATCAGCATCAAGATAAATCCACCAACTAAGAACGATAGTGCATTCGTGAAGATATTGCCATACTTGACAATGGCAGATTTAGTGAGTACCGTCCATAGCCCGAAAGTTAGCGAAGCCAAAATTGCAAAGATTACTCCCACCGGGAGATTCAGATAAGAACTACTGGCGAAATCCCGCTCGCTGAAAACGATTAACAATAGCCCTAAAAGACCCACGCCCAGGCTCAATATCTGTAAGCGACTCAGTTTCTCTCTTAGTAGCAGCATGGCAAAGCCAGTAACAAAAAGGGGATTCATGCTTACTATTACCGCGGTGAGAGATGCTTTGCCATAAAATATGGATAATTGTAAAAGCAGCATACTAACACATACATTCAGGATTCCCAAACTAGCTATGTGTAGTATGCTGCTGCTTGATATTTTAAGCTTATCTCTTCTTACTTGCCGTAGTGCGAAGGGTAACAGGATCACACCACCGATCACAAATCTCCAAGCGGTTAGAGTATAAGGGTTTATCCCTACTCCAACCAACTTTCCTGTGACCTCGAGGGTTGACCATATTACGATCGCAATCAGGCAGAATAGATGGCTTCGTAAGTTCAAACTACTTCATCAGTACCATTTTCTTGGTGCTGCTGTAGCTTCCAGATTTTAAGCGGAAGTAATAAACACCGCTGGAAACGGAATTACCGGAATTATCAGTACCATTCCAGTCCAAAGTTGTAACGCCTTGTTTTGCGATTGGCATATCAAAGCTCTTTACAGTTTGTCCTTTCTGGTTGTAAATAGTTACTTGAGCTGGAGCAGCTTTATCTAATGAGAAACTAATATTGGTATTAGGATTGAAGGGGTTAGGATAGTTACCAATCAAGGTAGCTCCTGCTGGGGTTACAAACTCGTCATCATTAGCTGAGCCGGCATTAAGGTCTGCCAAACTACGAGAAGTAATCTGGGCGGTGGATTGGAAATGGGCAATTATGCCAAGCATATTGAAAGTACCGATTGGCATTGGTGTTCCCATGTAATTAGCATCCCAGAAACCTGTTCTAAAGCTCATAGAGCCAGTATCATCAGATATCCCGTAAGTTAAAGATGCATCTGTAGGGAAGTTTCCGCTTGGGGCGTCAAAATGAGTTTGGTTAATGCGAACCAAACGGGATTGGTACATGTTAATGCCAATATCAGAATTTAACTGAGCTACGGTAACAGTTGGAATGACAATATCGTTTCCGCTAGAAGTTGGCGGACCGGGATTGGATACAGGTACGAATTCCAATGTTTCAAAGTAAAGCACCAACTTACCAGTTAAACCAGAAATAGCATCACCAATTTCGTAAGGAGCTTGGGGTATTACACCAGCAGTATCATACACGTAGATACCAGCACCAGCATCCTGAACATATTTATGGTTGCTCTGTTTCCATGTCAAAATAGCCGGACTAGGGAGAAAGTAAACAGCATCGCCTACAGGCATTTGTCTAAGTTCAGTAAGGTCGCTTACGACTGTAGCAAAGCTATAAGTTGCAGTTGCAGTTACGCTGGTTACCATACCCGCAGCAAAGCCTTTTGCTTTTAGGGTTGTGGTTGTTGTAATATTTATGGGTGTGGTATAGAGAGTTGAAGTTTCTGTAGGTTCTGATCCGTTTGTAGTATAGCGGATAGTGGCATTGGGAGTAGTGGTAGTCATAGCTACATTAACTGGTTGGGCAAAATAACCACCTGCTGGATCGAAGATAGGAGTAGCCACGCCACCTTGAAGAGCACCGCTAATGCGGATATTGTCTATGCGGTTATTACCAGATGCTGAAGTACATCCATCCAACACCACGCGAATACCAAAGTTGGGGTTATTTGCAGTCGCAGGAATACTATTGAAATCCACATTAACCATCTGGGATTCTACCCAATTGTTGGCAAATGTGCTTAAGCTTACGGTTTCTTTGCTAATCCAAGTAGTTCCATCAGTGGTATATTTCACTTCCTGAGTTGTGAAGCCTGTACCTGTTTTACGAGTAGGGTAGGATATAGAAATGTTGTCAAAACCTACGGTGGAAGCCATTATTGTAAAATAGCTTCCATTATTAACGTTATCTACTCCACCTCTTGGTGCAAAGCTACCGCCAATTACTTCACCATCAACACCATTGAACAAGGTGCCGCCAAAGGAAAAGGCTTCTGTAGTTGTAAATGTAAGATTAGCATTGCCTTGGGTAGCAGCGATGGGTTGCGCCCACGTTTGGTCAGTTGCTGGAGAGCCAGCGTTAAAATTCCAGTAATAAAGGATTGTTTGACCGAAAACAAAGGTCAAAGCCACAAGCATAAGTACTGTTGTTAGTGCTTTTTTCATCGTATTTACCTCACTTTTGTAATAATATCAGAGCACAATATAAAAATGAACCTGCAAGCAGGATACTATCAGAACGATCTAATATGCCCCCGTGACCGGGGATCAGATTCGAACTGTCCTTAACACCGCAGAACCTTTTTAGCATAGATTCTGCCAGATCACCTATTTGTCCAATGAAACCTGCTGCAATAGCAATTAAAACAACATGGCTCATTGGCAGTAAATCCACTTTACTAATCCATAAGATAACCACAATAACCCAAGGTGCAAGCCCGCCAGCAACAAAACCAGCTAGGGATTTGCGTGGACTAACTGCCGTTATATTACGCTTTTTGCCATACTTCATGCCAATAAAGTACGCACTTGTGTCAACTATCCAGATCATTAGAATTAAGGCAAGCAAAATATTCTTATCTGGATTTGAAAGTCCTATCCTCGTTATCATCGCGGGGAATAAAGATGTGTATATCAAGCCGAATAGAGTTGCAAAAACTCGTGGGACAGATTTCTCAGTGTTCCAGTTGAGTAATGCTTCTACAAAAGCTATAAACACAATCAACCACAGGATCGGCATGTCTATTTTATTGGATAAAACCATAGCTAGGTATGTTATAAAACTTACTGCACTCCAATAATATGGGATGCTAATACCTGCTTTTCTCAGCATCGTTACAAATTCTATAGAACCAAGTGACGCAACTATTCCGAAGAGGATGATTAAGGGGATGCCTCCACAATAAAATGCGTACAATGCGAGAGGAACAAGTATGAGTGACATCAGAACACGAGTTCGCACCTCCGTCATTTCTTTCTTCCTCCAAATCTTCTATTTCTTTTCTGGTAGTCTAACAAAGCTTTCATCATTTCACCTTTATTAAAATCAGGCCACAAGGTTTCGGTGATGTATAGTTCTGAATATGCCGATTGCCACAAGAGGAAATTAGATAAGCGCATTTCTCCGCTGCTGCGGATTATCAAATCCGGATCAGGTTGCCCTTTGGTATAAAGGTATTCGCTGAATAACTCGATATTAAGCTTAGAAATCTCATCAGGGGTTTTTTCTGCAACCAGCTTTTTTATCCCTTCTATAACTTCCACCCTGCCTCCATAATTAAAGGCAATATTCAGCACCATCCCTGTATTTGTATGTGTTTTTGCAGCAATAGACTGAACTTCTTTCCAGTAATCGGGATCAAGTCCTTCGTCCGTGCCAATGAATTGCACATATATGTTTTGTTTATAAAGCTCTGGAACTTCTACAATTAAGCGTTCCTTCAGCATTTTCAACAAACCTTTCACTTCCTCGGCAGGGCGGCTCCAGTTTTCTGTGGAAAAAGTATAGAAGGTCAAATACGGTATGCCAAGCTCAACGCCCAATTCTACAACTTCTTTGATAGATTTTGCTCCGGCACGATGCCCGAAAAGATGGGGTCTATTATGCAGCTTTGCCCATCTGCCATTTCCGTCCATAATAATCCCAATATGCTTGGGCAAACGTTCTTTTATTAACTGCGGCAATAGGTCTTTATAGCTCTGCTTAGCCATTAATCCTCAGGCTTGCCGCATACTTCAGCCAGGCATAAATAAAGCCATCTAGGTCTCCATTCATCACTTTATCAACCTGCCCGCTTTCGTGGTTTGTCCTGTGGTCTTTAACCATCTGGTAGGGCTGGAAAACATAGCTGCGGATCTGGTTACCCCATCCTATTTCGGTCTTGCTGCTATCAACTTTCCTTTTTTCGGCATCTCGCTGTTCTTCATAATACTGATACAGCCTGCTTTTCAGGATTGCCATAGCTTTGTCTTTATTCTGAGTTTGGGAACGTTCATTTTGGCAGCTAACTACAATATTGGTAGGCAAATGTGTAATGCGTACGGCACTGTCTGTAGTATTAACATGCTGTCCACCTGCGCCGCTGGCACGATAAGTATCTATTTTTAAGTCTTTTGTATCTATTTCTACTTCGATATCATCATCAAACTCAGGATAAACAAACACGGACGCAAACGAAGTCTGACGTTTACCTTGGGAGTTAAAGGGACTCATCCGTACCAAGCGATGTATGCCGATTTCGCTTTTCAGCATGCCATAGGCAAAGTTTCCACCCACTTCTACGCTAACGCTTTTCAATCCTGCTTCTTCTCCGGGGAGGGAATCTATTACGGTAAATGTGTATTTATTATCTTCAGCCCAGTGCATATACATGCGGAGCAGCATTTCAGCCCAATCCTGTGCCTCAGTTCCGCCTGCACCGGCATGGATGGTGAAGAGTGCATCGTTGTGGTCGTATTTGTCATTCAAATAGCATTCAATCTCAGCTTTCTCGATAAAGGTCTTAATACGATCTAAGTTGTCTAT
Source organism: Candidatus Cloacimonadota bacterium (assembly GCA_028681035.1). The sequence continues at coordinate 4,402 of JAQUJJ010000028.1, read as the reverse complement.
CGCTTCTTCAAACAACGAATCTTGGAAATCATCATCCAAAAAGCTGATATAAGTCTCCAGTTCTTCACGAACATTATCCAATTTAGCTATATGATTAATATCTTCACGGATTTGGCTAAGCCGTTTGCTGATTTTCTTGGCGGTTTGTTGGTCATTCCAAAAGCCGGGTTCGTTCGTTTGAAGTTCAAGTTCTGAAACTAATATATGTTTCGGTTCTGGATCAAAGTAACCTCCGTATTTCAGAGATTTGATCTATCAGTTCGCTAGCTGTTTTTTTGTAATCTGCGTATTCCATCTATTTTCCTTCACTTTATACTAATGCTCCTTGTCATTTACGCTCCCTTAAATGTCAAGAGGAATCTCCAATTGTTCCATTGGTAGCTCAAGATGTGTATGATAGTGTGGAGTCGATTGGGTTTTTATTGTTTTGCTATTAGCTCTAACTTATGCAGCCCAATGGACTACACCGTAAGTTAGCTCGTTACTTTCGCAGAAACGGTTTACCGACTACTTTCCGTGCGGCGTTTAATAGGCAAAAATCAGCGTATCCCTTGCTGACATCAATGCCAAGGTAAAGACTTGTCTTCATTTTTTACCTCCAGTTATTATTGAATCCAACCCTTAGTCTTCCATTTGTTTAAGACATCTTGTGCCAAGTTACTCTAAGACCTTTAAGGTTGGTGGAAGGGATAACAATGAGTCAGACTCGAAGTCTACGGGGTGACTATCCCTTTTCCACCATAATAACTCACTATTGGAAGACAGCAAGTCATAAAGATTCAATAAAAACGGGGTGACAGGTGGCTTTTTCTTTGCGTTAATACTTACAAACATATATGACTACATCTGTCGTCCCGCTGGGACTAGCAATTTTCTTTTTCTCCATTGTCGCCGGGTTAAAACCCGTCGCTAATACCTTTTGTCCCGCTGGGACTTCTCTTTTACATTTTTGGTGATCAAGTCTCCTTACCCACCATAAATGAACATGAACCATAACTTATTGTAAAACACTATAAGCCATCTGGTTGATCTCTTGCTATAGCCCCAAGTTTTGCGCTGGCACTTCCCACGTGATTCCCTCGTGGCGACGTGGGAATTACATGGGGATCACCTCAGAATCTCCTGAAATTGCAGCAAGCAAGTTAAGTGGTAGGTTTATGTAAATACCGTTATCACTATAAAGCAAAGCCGGAGGAGAAACATTCTCTCCTCCGGCATATTAGGTTAATTATTTGTTTGTCTTATTCTTAGTTTATTTCTCTACTTCAAACTCTATGCGACGGTTCAATGTGCGTCCTGCGGGAGTATCGTTAGTAGCACGGGGTGATAATTCACCTTTACCAAGAGTTTTCATGCGGTCTGCACTAATACCCCTTGTCACTAACCAGTTCTTAACGGAATCTGCACGTCTTTGAGAAAGAGATTGGTTACTGGTTTCTGAACCGACACTATCGGTATGACCTACAATAACAACCTTCACATCCGGGTTATTAGTAAGAGCAGTATAGGCTTGTTCAAGAATTACACTGGAAGCGGGCAAGATGGTGGCTTTATTGGTTTCAAAGAGAACTCCTTCCAATGCGAACGTAGATCCCTCTGTTAATTTAAAAACATCGTCTTTGGGATCAAGCGGGTCTTTACCATCTTTCACTTCTGTGCCATCATCGACGCTGCCCTTATCTGTATCCATCACTAATGGATCGGTTTTATACTGCATAACTTCTTCATAGTCAGTCAGTTTGTCGCCATCGGTATCAGGATTAAGCGGGTTAGTCTTGTATTGCATAACTTCCACATAATCGTTCAGACCTTCGCCGTCGGTATCAGGATTAAGAGGATTAGTTTTGTATTGCATAACTTCCACGTAATCGTTCAGACCCTCGCCGTCGGTATCAGGATTTAGGGGATTAGTCTTGTATTGCATAACTTCCACGTAATCGTTCAGACCTTCGCCGTCGGTGTCAGCCTTCATGGGATCAGTTTTGTATTTATTAATCTCATCTAAATCGGTTAAGCCATCGCCATCAGTATCAAGATTAACATCAACCACTACAGGAGGAGTAACCACCACTGGAGGCGGAGTAACAACAACTGGTGGGGGAGTAACAACTACTGGAGGTGCAACAACTACTGGTGGAGGTGTGGGCTTAGGAGTAACCACTACAACAGGGGGGAGTGGTGCAGGAGCAGGTGCTTCATCATCATTAAAGAAGGAAAGACCGACTGTTAAGCTGAAGAAACCGTCTTGTTTTCTATCGGTAAATCTGTTCATGTCATCGTTTGCTCTAGCTCTACTGTCAAGCGCATCAGAATTAGCCAAAGAATAGCCGGTAGATACTTCTAGCAGTGTTCCCTTTCTAATCTTGGTTTGAAATCCAATACCAAAAGGAGCTAAGGGGATAATATCTGCTTGATTGTCTTTAAGCTCTTTGGAAGCCCCGACACCAGCATAAATGAACGGAGAGAACTTGGCATCTCTAAGCGGCTGTATAACTACTCTGTAGTCTGCCATTAATGTTTGAGTAGAATACGCTTCAGGGGAATGCTTTGTAGCATGCAATTGGGTGTAACCAAAGCCTGCGCGAACACTCATAAACTTAAAAATGTCTAGTTGAGCATGAACCCTTCCTAAGGGACCAAAGTTTTCAGCGGCACCAGCATTATCGCCTCTAGCGGCTCCAATCTCAAACCCATAGGTCCATCCTGGACTGGTATATACTGCGCTAACAATACTGTAGCACAGTACCATCATTAGAATCACAACCATTGTCTTTGTCTTCATAATAACATCCTTTTCTTACTGTTTATTATCAACTATTTATCGCTGTTAGAGGCTAATCCTAAACGGAGCTTACTTTCAGATAAACCGCAAAGAAAACACCATACAGCGTGTAAACATCTCTTACATATACTACAGAATAATCTCACTATCTGCCACAAGAATTAATCTATGGATAGGGGCGTATTTTGTCAATCTCTTTCTTTCACATACTTGAAAGTGTTTGTGGATATTGTAGATATACGGAAACCATTTAATACCAAAAGGGGTGGATTTGACATCCACCCCGGGTATTGTGTTCTAGCTTTTAACAGCCAAGCTGACATCTGTGAATAGCTATACAGATATAACTTCCACAACTTCGGGGATTTCTTCTTTTACAATGCGTTCGATACCCGCTTTCAAGGTGAGAGTCGCCATCGGGCAGCCATTGCAAGCACCTTTGAGGCGTACTTCTACAACATTGTCTTCGCGGATATTGATTAGTTCTACATCTCCACCATCTGCTTGGATGGCGGGACGGATTTTATCCAATACGGATTCGAGTTTTTCTCTTTCGATTGCCATTTTCTTTACCTCTTTATATCTCTTGTTGTTCTGTAGTTTTATGTAAATCCTTGGTAGTTAGATAGTAAAACGCAGGGATAATAATCAGAGTAAGAAACGTGGAAACTATCAGTCCGCCAATTGATACCACACCCATGGATTGACGGAATTCCTTACCGAACCCGCCAATACCAATAGCCATGGGCGTCATACCCATAATTATGGCAAGGGTGGACATTATAATCGGCTTAAGCTTCATTTTCCCCGCTTCTAACAAAGCATCATGGGTACTAATCCCATCTTTACGCTTCACATTAGCATAGTCTAACAATAGTATAGCGTTATTTACCACTATGCCAACCAACATTATGATTGCCATCATAGAGAAGATGTTCAGTGCTTGACCTGTTACAAGCAAAGCAAATACCACACCTATCAAAGCCAAAGGAACTGTAGCCAATATCAGGAACGGTTGTGCAAAGCTTTCTAGAATCGCAGCCAGCAACATATAGGTAAGGAGTAAAGCCAGAATAAAGGTGCGCAGCATATCTGTTACAGTATCGCTTAACAATTGTGCATCGCCGCCCCAAATTACTTGATATCCGGTAGGTAGTTTTACCCTTTCCATTCTGTCTTTGATACCATTAATCACATTCCCCATATTTTCACCCTTTGCTACACCTGCTGTGAATTGGATACTTTTGTACCGATCTCTGTGGGTAATTTTGTTTATACCAGGTGCAAAACTTACTTCAGCAAGTTGTGAAATCAGATATGTCTGTCCATTTACCACAATGCTCAGATTCATTATCTTATCTGGAGAATCCACTGCTTCTTCATCCAAGGAGAGCTTAATATTATATTGATTGCCAGCATCCCTAAATTGAGTGGAGACCATTCCCTCCACCGAAGCACGTAATGCCAAGGCAATATCATATACTGTTGCTCCAACTTCTGCCATCTTGTCCCTTCTAGGGTATAGGGTTAATTCAGCGCTGCCACTGCGGGTGGATGTATCCAAATTTATCAAACCAGGGGCATCTTTGATTTGTTTGATTACATCACTTTTTAGCTGTT
>JAQUJJ010000149.1 GCA_028681035.1 Candidatus Cloacimonadota bacterium | reverse complement strand
GTCCAAAAACGTCCAAACATGCGCTTGGACATTTCCAAAGCCAGTCCTATATAAATGACCACCAATCAAAGCCTTATCCGCACTTTCCCCTTGTGTCACTTCGTGCAGCTTTGGGTGTCAGTTTATAAGCGAATTAGCTGACCCACGGACAATCTCATCGGCTATTATTTCACAATCCTTCATGAGTTTAGATAGGTTTATGGGAAGTATCCACGGTATAACTTCAAACCTTTTTGCATCAAGCTCAATGAAGTACTTTGCCAAGTCAAGCGGGTTTACCCAAGTGTCTTTTTGCATCGCCTCGCCTATTACTGTCTCCCAGTTAAATTGGTACTTTCTGGCAATGTAGATAATATCAGCAAAGTCCTTGATCTCCAGCCTAGGAATGGCAGAAATCTTGTTGGACAGGATATTAAATACATTATCTACTCTGCCCAAGCTTGGTGATGATTCAAAGCCACCAATATGGCAGACTAAATCATTCACAAGATCAAGTTTTAGCAGCATTTCATTTATACCAATTATTTCCAGTCGAACAAAATCTGCACTGCGGGTAAGTGCATTGTAGGTTACCTGATTGGCTTTAAACTCTGCCTCTATTGCCTCAACCAAAGCCCGAAAATCAGGGTGGCTATTTACAAACAAATCCAGATCGTCTGAATAGCGGTGAAAAAGGTAATGTCTGGACAAAGCAGTCCCACCAGTGAGATATAAGGGCAAGTCAAGTCCGCTTACAAGCGCAAGGATATCATCCTGTAGGGGGTATAAAGCACTCTGATAGCTCAAGTGTTTCATAAACTACTGATTGGGGAATAATCTGCTAACAGCAAAACGGTAACGCTCTTGAAGAGCTTTGGAGTGGATCGTGGATATCACTTTTTCGGATAATGCCATTCTGAGCTGTTCAGGAGTAAGATACTTTAGGATATCATACCAGTTTGGCGTGGACAGCAATATGCGGTTGTACAGAGAAACCGTGAGCGGGTTGTTAGTATCGTTTTTGCTCAGGCAATCTTGCAGCTCTTGCTCAGAAAGCTGGTATTCCCAAAAGAGCTGGCTAAAATTACGTTTTCTCATCTTGTCTGTCTCCATTATTTATAACCTAAGGATATTAATAATCACAAGCTACTTCCTGTCAAGCTCAATGTCGAGTCGCAAGGAAGTGCTATAGTTAATTTTGGCGTAGGAGAGCGTACACTGCCTCTCCCCCATCCCAAGGAAGAGATACCTGCTCGCCGCTAACCAGGTTTTTCAGATTTACCTGCTTGGCTTCCAGTTCGCTATCACCCACGATTATAGCATAGCGCGCTCCAGAAGTATCAGCCGCTTTGAACTGAGCCTTAAGTGAGCTTTTATCCGGATCGTACTCTACATATAAGCCCTTTTGGCGTAAATTATTGAGGTATGGGTAAATTGCCACACGAGCTTTCTCGCCCACGCAGATGAGGTATGCATCCGGTGTGAGGCGTTTACCAAGCTCTATCTGCTCTTTTCCCAAAGCCAGTAACAAGCGTTCAAAGCCTCCTGCAAAGCCTATTGCGGGGATACTCTTGCCGCCGATTTGCTCTATTAAGCCGTTGTATCTGCCGCCACCGGCAAGGGAATTCTGTGCGCCAAGCCCTTCGTAGATAACTTCGAAGGCAGTGTTGGTGTAATAATCCAGCCCGCGCACAATGGCAGGATTGATGGTATAGCTTATGCCCATGGCTGTTAAGCTTTCGCACACGGAAGCAAAATGTTCTTTACAAGGTGCATCAAGATAATCAAGCTGAGATGGTGCGCCTGTGCGGAAAGGCTTGCAGGAAGGCACTTTGCAATCCAACAAACGCCGTGGTTTCAAGTCAAAACGCTTCACGCAATCCGAGCATAGGTTTGGCAGGGCAGGACGGAAGAACTCCCGCAGAGCTGCGTCGTAATCTGCCGCACAGGTGGAACAACCCACGCTATTGATTTCCAAACGCAGGTTTTTAAGCCCCAGTTCCTGTAGCCAAAGCATTTCAATGGCAATCACTTCCGCATCATAATAGGGATTATCGCTGCCAATGAACTCTATACCATACTGGTAAAACTGACGGTATCTTCCTGCCTGAGGGCGGTCGTAACGAAACATGGGACCGATATAAAACAGCTTTGTCCTGCTGGAAAGCACATCCATGTGGTTTTCCACATAGCTGCGAACTACGGGAGCTGTGCCTTCGGGACGCAGAGCAAAGATGCGCTCTTTACGGTCTGTAAAGCGGTACATTTCTTTCTGCACCACGTCCGAGCTTTCGCCGGAACTGCGCTCAAACAGCTCTGCCACTTCAAAAATGGGAGTGCTTATCTCTTCATAGCCAAAGCTGGATGCAATCTTACGAAAGCTATCCATCACGAATTGCCATTTATAGCTGTCCTTGGGAAGGATATCGAAAGTACCTCTGGGAATGTTATATTTCATGCTTACACCTCATTGGATTCAAGTTTTGGGGATTGTGCAGTTTCGTCAAGCAGAGTTGCAGGATACTTCACATCTATCAGGTAAAGTCCCGACGCTGGTGCGGTAGTAACCAAATTCTGTTTGGGACAGGCATCGCTGAGAATGGCATCGATAGTTTCCGGTGCCAAAGACAAATGGGAGATATTTGCCAAAGTGCCCACAATACGCCGCACCATGTTGTGCAGAAAGCGATCGGCAACAATAATAAACTCGAAATACTCCTCGCTCTCGGATATGCTCAAGGTTTTTAGCTCGCAGATACGGTTTGGCACTTCAGGATTCGCCCGCCCGAAAGAAGAGAAATCGTGCTTACCAAGCAGTCGTAACGCGGCTGCTTGCATGGGAGCAAGATTAAGGTGAATGGATGGTAGGAAACCACTGTAATTGCGATTAAAGGGGGTTCTGTATTTTGCCAGAAGATAGCGATAGCTGCGTTCGTAAGCCTGATATCTGGCACTTAGCATGGGGCTTACTTTCTGTATCTCCAGAACCTTAATATCTGTGGGTAAATGTCGCCTGAAGGCAAGCAACATTTGGTAGGGCTGCATACTGCCGTCATAATCATAATGGGCATATTGCGCCAAGGCATGTACACCTGCATCTGTTCTTCCCGCAGCTATAATGGGAATATGGGCTTGCGAAAAAGCCTCTAAAGCACTTTCCAGTTTTGCCTGAATACTAATGCCATTATGCTGTTTCTGCCAGCCGTGGTAGTTGGTTCCATCATAACAGAGTTTCATCAGATATCGCAAATCACTCGCCTCTATAGATTATTTAGCACCACAAGCAAAGCTAAGAATTTGATACCGATAATGTTAGGTGCATTAAGAATGTGCGATGATTCCTTGCGAAATGCGAGGATTTCACGTAATTGGCTGCGGATGTTCTCTGTCTCGGCACTCACAGCCCCGAAAACCTCCTCAACCAGTTTCGCTATAGGCTCGGAAGTATGACTTTTCTGCCTGTGTTGATAGTGGTGGAAGAAACTTTGCACGTATAGCCAAGTGCTAAAAGAGAAAAAGAACACAGCATTTATCCAAGGCTTGCGCCTTATGTAATGCGAATCTGAAGCCAGAGAACTCATTTGAACTCCCCCAAACACGGCAACCGTAACCAGAACAAGAAAGATAATATGAACGCTGAATTTTACCGATGTGGGAAAGCTTTGTGCAAAGATGGTGGCAAACAGCCAGTAACCCGTTAGGAAAGGAAGAATGCGCCGTAGTGCAGTAAGTACATAGCGATAAAGACGTGGCTCAAGAAGCATAAACATCAAGAATAGGACAATCTGGGCAATAAGCTGGCGAAGGGAGGATTCAAGCCCGGTGGCAATGCCGGTGATGAATATCGCCAATTTTATGAAAAGGTTCTGCTCCGTGATTACCGTTTTGAACCATTTCATTCAAGTGGTATGTCCTCTTCCTTTATTGCGGGAGAAGGCTCGGGAATCTCTATGTCAGGAATGTCTAATTGTGGTTCTATGGCAGGTATTTCAAGCTCGTCTGCGCTAGGGCTTTGCAGTGAATCAGGCTGCGCAGTCTGCTCTATATCAAGCCCCAAAGAATCAGCAATAGCAAGTGAATCAGATATGGCGAGAGAATCGGCAATAGCAAGTGAATCTACTGCCACTTTATCCCAAACTAGGAACTTGCGTCCGTCATAAAACCTGCGAGTAAGCGTGGCATAATCACCTGCATTGGTATCCTTTAGCACTTCATTAAGATAGTCCTTGGCAACAGTTGTATCGGGTGCTTCGAAACTATAATACCAGCCCAAGCGGAAAGTTGCAGCCAGTTTGAAACGTTGATATGGAGATTGGCGCATCTCTTCCAAGCCCACTACAGCAGAATCAGGCTGCACACTTATCATGCCAAACAGACTATCCAATCTTGCTTCCTGGCTTTCTTCAATTGGGTCGATAAGCCTAACTGGTAGCCCTTGTTGAAGAGCTTTAAGTGCTTTGGTAAACTTGTTATTGCTGTAATTGGTTTGCAGAATAGCAAGCGTTTCTGCGTTTTTCGGGCTTTCGGGATAATTATCGTTCAATACACTGCCAATTGCGAAGAGGCAGAAAGGTTCTATCTCTGTGGCAAACTGTTGTATGATATCATCTAACTTGCTTATCTGCTTATTTAAGGTGACAAGCTGGGTTTCTTTTTCACGTATTTGTTTAGCTATTGCCGGGTCGATTACTGGTTCAGGCTCTTCTGGTTCTATTGTCTCCACAATCTCTGGGATATCCTCTTTACTTGATTCCTCTTCAGGTGTTTCGCTCTGAACTGTCATCAGGCTGTCATCCTCGGTGGGGGTAATATCTACACTCAAGGAATCTATCGTTTCTTGAAAGGGAGCATCCGCTGTTCCAGTAACAATCTCCGGAATTGCGATGTGGACGCTATCAACCGCTGCTTCCTCATAATCTGTCTCAATCTGAGCTAATTCTGTAGTTTCAAGTGTATCAGGAATTGCAGTAGAGTGTGTTTCTACTTCAATAGGTGCTATTGATAAGCTATCACTAAGCGTTTCAAGCGAATCTATTATGCTATCTTCGTCCAATAGCTCTTTTTCCTCTTCTTCGGGAGCCGATTGTGGCACTAAGCTAGCTGTTCTCAAGCTATCTAAAGTAACAGACACTTCATCTGCCAGTACTTGAAGTGAATCTCGATGTGAGGCTATAATATCCTTTTCCGCTATAACCTTGCGATAACAAACGATTGCTGAATCCGGTAAAGCCAGGTAACTGAGGAAACTCTCAGCAGCCTGATAATGGTAATCCAGAAATGTTTTTAAATCTACCTCGCTATTCAGGTTAGCTCTGGGCAGAACCTTTGTTACAGCATTGGATTTGTTCTGAGAATCTGTAGCATAAGTAGAAGCGGTGAATTCTGTGCGCACACGAGTGTAGTTGGTAACTGCGCTGCTTGGATCGCCAGCTTTGTAGTATTGGTAATCCGCAAGGTAGTAGAAAGCAGCAGCAGAGCTTTCCGTGCGCGGATAGGTTTTGTTTATATCTTCAATTTCTTGCTTGGCATCGTCGTTCTTGCCCTGAGCAAATAGTATCCTAGCTTTAAGTAGTCTTATCGGCGGTATCTTTTCGGGACGGGTTTCATTGCGCAACAAGCTACTTGTTGTCTTATATGCCCTTTCCAGCATGCCAAGTTCAAGTTCATTCAGTCCAATATAGTATCTTGTATCTAGCTTTAGGACTTTATCAATTCTTCTGGAACCCTGCATCTTCTCAAATGCACCTAGTGAAGCGGTATAATCTTTCTGTTCGTAATAGTTTTTCCCGAAAAGGAAGTATGCGGTGCGGTATTCCTTAGTCTTAGGATAATCTCTAATAATACGCTCCAGCCAATATTGTGCCCGCGTGTAATCCTTATCTTGAATAGCGAAATCGGTTAGCAATAGCAGAGCTTTGGGGTGGTCTTTACGAAATCGGGGGGTGCGGATAAATTCATCCAAGCTCCCTTCAGCATCCTTAGGCTGGTTTATTTCCCGAAGTATCTTAGCAATGTATAAATGGGCTTCTGGTACGTAGGGGCTGTTAGGAAAGCCCAGCAGCAAGTTCTGGAACTGGTCTTTAGCCTGAAAAGCACTATTCCCCTTAAAGTACAATGCCTTTGCCATCAAGAACACAGCCTCATCAAGCTGCGCACCTTTCTTGCGTTCCGAAATGATTATCCCGCATTTCTTTATTGTTTTGGTGTAATCATCCACTGCCTGTGCATTGGGCTTACCGTTGGTATTCAAAGGTCTGTTCTGGGCGGATTTAAAGTAGTTCCGCGCATTGTACATCGTGTTTATATTGCAAGCCATCAAGCTAGCTAAACACACAAGGATCAGCACAATCCGAATCAGTTTCATGAGTTTGAAATTCACATTGAGCTAGATTCTGTCAATCTATTTTTCCCACTGCAATATCTATCCGCTCATCTCGCAGCAGCTCAATAGCATTGTTCACATCGGGATACATAATCCTATCTTCCTGCATGGGTGCTACTTTTTCCCGAAGCATAGCTTTAACTTTTTCCAGTGCGGGCGAACTTGCAAGTTTGCGTTCATCCAAGGCAGCAGAGGCGATAAGCAGCTCAATTCCAAGTGCTGAGGTTACATTTTCCATCACTTGCAGGAGTTTATTGGCAGAAACAGAACCCATAGACACATGATCTTCCTGATTGGCAGAAGTGGGTATCGAATCCACCGAGGCAGGATGAGCCAATACTTTATTCTCCGAAACCAAAGAGGCAGCGGTTAGCTGCACAATCATAAAGCCAGAATCTATCCCCGGACGTTTTGCAAGGAAAGGCGATAATCCGCGGGACAAAGAAGAATTTAGCATTTGCTCTATCCGGCGTTCAGATATTGATGCCAATTCACTCACTGCTATTGCCATGGTATCCAGCGCAATGGCAAGTGGTTCACCGTGGAAATTGCCGCCGGAGATTACCTTCTCCTCGTCGGCAAAGATTAGGGGATTATCTGTAGCGGAGTTTATCTCTATTTGCAGCACTCCGCGCACATAGGTAATTGCATCACGAACAGCGCCATGAACCTGGGGAGTGCAACGCAGGCTGTAGGCATCCTGTATATTCCCACAGTTGCGATGGGATTCTCTTAAGGTGCTGCCTGAAAGCAGATTGCGGATATTAGTGGCTGATTTTAACTGACCGGGATGGGGGCGTAACATGTGCACCAGTTCATCAAAGGCACGGGGAGTACCCTTTAAAGCATCTATGCTCATACTGGCAATCACATCTGCATAGCGGCATAGACGCTCCGCTTCTAACAAGCTTAACACACCCAAGGCAGCCATCACCTGAGTTCCGTTATTAAGTGCCAAACCTTCTTTCGCAGCAAGCTGCACAGGAGCAATTCCAGCCAATTTCATGGCTTCCTGTCCCGGCATTCTTTTACCCAGATAAATTGCCTCTCCTTCTCCAATTAGCACCAAGGCTAGGTGGGAAAGGGGGGATAAATCGCCACTGGCTCCAACGGAACCACGCCTGGGAATTATGGGATGCACACCTGAGTTTATCATACTAACCAAGGTTTCCAAAGTTTCCAGCCTGATACCAGAATGTCCCTTAGCAAGCACAGCAATACGAAGCAACATAATCGCCCTTGTTTGGGGGATAGTGTATGGTTCGCCGATGCTAGTGGCATGGCTGCGTATGAGATTGAGCTGTAACTCGGCTATGTTCTCTGGTGGGATGTTGACCGTGCTAAATTTACCAAAACCGGTGGTTAAGCCATAAACAACATCGCCATCGGCAATTACTTTATCCACATAGACTCTACATTTCTGCACTTTCAGTCTGCTGCTTGGTGCTATGCTTATGGATGCATTATTCAATGCTACCTGTGCTACTTCTTCCAAACTTAAGTTGTTGCCATCTATGATAATATCATGCATATTGTCCTCTGCTTTTAGATTTCTTGAGGAAGGGTAAATACGAAAACGAGTAGTACGAGCCAAAAACATCAAGGGACTGTTTTTGTCAAGTGATGTATGCTGTAGAGTAGCTCCTCCCATTTTGTGCTTGACATCTTAGCTGCATGCAATCACCAAGGGCAGCAAGAATAAGTTATCGAATGAGGTTTCATGAAATACGTTAGACTTTTGCTGCCGCTCTTGCTGCTTATGTTGATTGTATCATGCAAAAAAGAAGTTTCTAAAGAGTCTTCCGGCTATGTCGTGCTTTCTCCCGAAGTGGCAGAAATCCTCTGTGCTTTAGGCGCAGAAGCAGATATTATTGCCATTACGGAAGAATGCAACTTTCCCCCCATTCTTGCCAGCAAGCCCAAAGTCGGCAGTTTTTCTGCCATCGATAAAGAAGCCATCATTGCGCTTAATCCCGCCATCATCTTTGCCAGCGCATT
>JAQUJJ010000027.1 GCA_028681035.1 Candidatus Cloacimonadota bacterium | reverse complement strand
TGATTGCATAATTTTGATTATTGCCATACTGACCAGTAGGGCTATCAGTTATACAATAACTACCGCTATGGGGATTTGATGAAGATAGTCCCCAGGCTCCGGTAGTATTCCAGTTTGATAAACCAGAATCACAATTATCACTGAATGAACCTGAAGCTGCTGTCCATTGTGTTACTGTTGGAGCAATGTTATCCTTCTTCAGAGTATTATTCACAAAAACTTGATACTTTGCCAATCCTGCCCCATTATCCATTGATGGGTTCCATATAAATGTAGGAGTTTGTGAAGCTAACCAACTATCATTTGTAGGTGTGTTTAAGGAAAACTGTGATGGAGGTGTTGCATCAACTCTAATCGACAAAGATTGAGTAGCTTGCACCCAGTTACCAGCGGCATCTAATCCTCTTACCGTCCAAGTATGCCATCCTTCACTTAATGCCAATGATACAGGAGTCTGGTAGAATGAGTTTGCAGAAGTTGTTGACAATCCTTGGACTATACTTAACCCATCAACTATGATTGCCATATTGGTTACATCAGTGAGACCGGTTGCTGACCAGTCAAAATAGGGCGTAGTGCTAACCCAGGCTCCATTTAGCGGTGCAGTTAGAGTAATTGAGCCATTAGGTGGATTGGCATCAATAGTAAAATTCCCTGCGCTAGATTTTTCGGCTAATATGATGTCAGAACTATTTTTGATCTGCAATTTAACCCTGGCAGTTATGGAATTTATATTGGGAACTGACCATGAAAAACTCCCATCATTGACTTCATTGTCAGCAATCAGATAGGGGAATGTCAACCCGCCATCCAACGAATACGATAATGTGATGTGGTGCATATTTGTAGGAGGATTCTCTATTGTCCATGTAATTGGATAGGTATGATTTTGACCAGTTGATCCAGGTATAACTTCTCCTCCGTTAGGCTGTATATTAACTCGTGTAGTATCAACAATTATTGAGTATGTTTGTGCAGCCTGCACCCAATTACCGGCCATATCCAACCCTCGTACTGTCCAAGTATGCTGTCCATTGCTCAAGGCTAAATTTTGAGGTGTTTGATAATAAGAGTTTGCAGATGCTGCAGACAAACCAGTAATCATATAGGCATCATCCACTATAATTGCCATGCTACTAACATCAACTAATTCTAACGCAGACCAGTCAAAATAGGGTGTCTGGCTCACCCAAGCACCATTAATCGGTGCTGTCAGAGAAATAGAGCCTGTGGGTGGAGAAATATCAATAGAGAAACTACTCGAGCTGCATTTTTCCGCTATTACTACTCCAGAATTATTTACAGTTAGTATCTTCATTTTAAGAGATGATGAATTGATATTTGGGACAGTCCAATTATAGATCCCATCATTCACCTCATTATCGGCGATTAAGTACGGGTACGTCAAACCACCATCCAGAGAATACAATAATTTTATGTGGTGCAAGTTAACAGGTGGATTCTCTATTGACCAAGTAACGGGGTAGGTATTGTTTTGCCCGATTGCACCAGGTAGAACTTCTCCTCCATTGGGATAGATATTGATTATTGATAAGTTGCCTTCAAAGATAATTAAAGTTTGATTAGCTTGTATTTGGATATTAGTGTCTGTAATGCCACTTTGAGGCCAATAGACAGATGTCTGGTCAACCGTATTTTGACTTCCAATGCCAAAATGTGCTATACTATTTGTCCATCCACTCGATGACGATATTTCACGATATTGACTATTGATGGTGCCACATCGAACTCTAGCTCCCAACCCTCCTGAATTTGACGATACACCTCTTGTTTTGATTTTAAGCCACTGATTAGTTCCTCCATCATTACGATAGACTACTCCACTTCCTAGTAAAATGTCTAAATCCCCGTCGTTATCATAATCCCCCCATATGGATGAACCAAAAACACTTGCCAGTCCAGCATTAATACTTGAGAATGTACCATTGCCATTGTTGTTATATATTTGCGAGATATTCGTTCTAAAGTCAGATTGTCCAGTAAGTAAAATATCCAAATCCCCATCGTTATCATAATCACCCCATTCAGATGAGCCAGAACCTACTCCAGGTAAGCCTGCATCAATTTCGGAGAAAGTGCTATTTCCATTATTATGATAGACTTTTGTGATGTATGTGCTGTTGCCAACATAACCTGACACAATAATATCTAAATAGCCATCATTGTTATAATCACCCCATGAGGTCGAACTGTACATTACACCTATCAATCCGGCGTTGATGTCGGTAAAAGAGCCATTCCCATTATTATGATAAACTCTTGTAGTATAAAATAATCCTCCTTGAGCGAATTGACCAGAAAGCAAAATATCCAAATCACCATCGTTATCATAATCGCCCCAGGCTACTGAACCTGATGCGATGGTCATTAGTCCAGCATCAATATAAGTAAAAGTATTATTTCCGTTGTTGTTATAAATGCAGGATCTAAAGTAAGAACCTGCAAGTATCCTGCCTGCTAACAGGACATCTAAATCTCCATCATTATCATAATCGCCCCAAGCAACGGAACTATCCATTACACCTATCAAACCAGCGTTGATGTCGGTAAAAGTGCTATTGCCATTGTTATGATAGATTTTGGAAATTGGATTATAATTGGGATAAGAGCCTGTACTTCCAGTCAGAAGAATATCTAAATTGCCATCGTTATCATAATCTCCCCAGGCTACTGAACCTGATCCTACATAGGATAAGCCCGCATTTATATCAGTAAAAGTGCTATTGCCATTGTTCCTATAGATAATGTTACCTATCAGGATATCCAAATCTCCATCGTTATCATAATCTCCCCAAGCTAAAGATCCGTTCGAGGCGCTTTGCAATCCCGCGTTTATGTCTGTAAATGTGTTATTCTGCCCTCTTAGACAACTAAACATGATTATAATGAATACAAAGATAATAGTTTTTTTCATTTCTAACTCCCTACGGTTTATAGATTTCATAATTAATTAAATTTCTCACATGCTCAATTTGAGTCACTATGTGATCCCTGTGCTATCCTAATTTACTCGAAATCATAATTTTATAACTTCTCATTTTCTTGTAAAATGCGGTTCTGCTAATCCCAAGTAACTTCATGGTCTGCGAGGCATTGCATCCTGTTGCTTTGAGAACCTGTTTTATGTAATAAGCCTCGCAAGATTTGCAGGGTCGGTTGGGATGTACAGATACCGATTGATCATCGTGGATAGGAAAGAGTTCGTTTATCCCAATTGAACCATCTTCATTGGAGAACACTGCCTGGCGGATGATCTTTTTGAGTTCACGAATATTTCCCGGAAATTTATAGTCCAATAGTCCCTTCATACCCTCTTCGGTGATAGTTGGGGTGCTTTTCTTGCCTTCATCGCCAGAGATTTGGCACAGGAAGTATTCGGTCAAAGCCTTAATGTCTGCTTTTCTTTCTCGCAAAGGCGGGATATTTATCTCTAATTCTGAGATCCGATAATACAGATCATTACGAAACTGCTCCGTTTCCACTTTTTCGAGAAGGTTGTACATTGTGGCAAAGACGAATTTGGCATTGGTTTTGATAGGGTTGTTTGCTCCTACCCGATAGAATTCCCTGCATTCAATTACCCGTAGCAGCTTGACCTGCAGATCAGGTGAGAGATCACCAATTTCATCCAGAAATAGGGTTCCGTTTTCTGCTTGATCGATTAATCCTTTATTAGTTTGATTCGCTCCTGTGAAGGCTCCTTTAACGTAGCCAAACAATGTGCTCTCGAACAACTCATGCGGGATAGCCGTTACATTGATCGGCACAAAGAGATTAGCACTCCTGCTGCTGGTGTAGTGTATTAGTTTAGCAAGGATTTCCTTACCAGTACCTGATTCTCCGGTTAAAAGTATGGAGTGACTATTCTGCGCATATTGTTTTGCCGTTTTCAAGCATTTTTTCATCTGGGGACTATTGGCGATAACCATGGTACCCAGATCTTTTTCCATCGCACAAGAGACTATCTCTTCTTCTAATTGATGCAGTCTTATCCATCTCTGTGAATAATGCTCCGCCCTCTGTACTGCAAGGGTGAGGTCATCCAGATTATAGGGCTTCTCAAAGAACATTAAAGCACCAGCTTTCCAGGCATCAATTACCCTATCTACAGTGGCATGACCGGAAATCATGATTATCTCTATTTCAGGATACTCAAGCTTCATCATCTTTAAAATATCCATCCCATCCATCTTGCGATTGAACCCGGGGTGGACAATATCCAGGATAACTATGTGGATATTGTCCTTGCTGAGGATTTTCTGCGCTTCCAGCCAATCGCCACTACATGAAACCTGATAACCCATCCCAGTAAAATGTAGTTTAAGACCTTCACGGATCAATTTCTCATCATCGACAATCAAGAGGTGGGTCAATTCTGTCACGAACCCCTCCGATGGTTTTTCTCAATAACTGGAATGGTTATTCGGATCTTAGTGCCCATACCATATTTACTCTTTATTTTTAGCTCTCCATTCATTTTCTCGATAATACTGAAAGCAATTGATAAACCCATACCCATTCCTTTTCCGACATCCTTTGTTGTGAAAAACGGTTGGGTGGCATTCTCAAGGATGACTGAGGACATCCCACAGCCATTGTCTTCAAGTTCAAGCACTACATTGCTTTGCTTCCGGTAAGTCCTGATTTCTATTTTCTTGATTTTGTTCGATTCTTCTAAGGCAAAAGCATCATTTGCATTACTGACAAGGACAGATATTACCTGCATAAAGCGGATACTGTCGCCATAAACATGGGGCAGTTTCTCTTCCAGATTTGTAACCAAATTGACATCTTCTGAGAGAATCCTGGTAGAAAACAAATCAATGAATTCCATAACTATCGCGTTGAGATCAAATGGATTATCCAAAAACCTATCAGGGCTATGGGCTATCACTTTGATAATTTCCACTAACCGATTAATCCGATTCAGCATTTGATATATATCAAGTTGCTTTTGAGATATGTAAGATTGTGTTTGATTTGATTTTTCCAGGGATTTGAGCGTAATCTCAACAGTCTGTTTAATTGCCGCAAGCGGGTTATACAATTCATGGGAAATACCCGCAGTAATCCTTCCCAATAGTGCCATCTGTTCCTGCTCAATTAAAAGTCGGTCTTTATCTCGAACTTTTGCCACTTCATAGTCAACCCGTTGTTGCAAAATCTGGTTTTGCTCTGTTAGCCATTTCTTCTCAGTTTCCAAGCGTTCTGCTTCAAATGATATCAGTAAAAGCTGTGCACGGCGATCGCTCTCCTGGTCGAGGTATTTCTTAGAGATATCATGATATTCAGTGAGATATTTATACGCTATTTCATGATTTCCCATAGCTGAATTGAGTATGGAAAGAGTTTCCAAGATATCCAGTCTGCTTTCACTAACGAGGAAATCATCTGTTGTCTCAAGTAGAGGTAAAATCAACCTCTCTGCTTTAACAAATTGCTTATGCCTGATTAGACTCTTTGCTAATAGGACACTGCCGTTTATCTCAGGATTTGGCAGTTTAGCATTTCGGGCTATCTCGATCCCAGTTTCCAGATAATGGTCTGCATCATCCAACATGCTTAATTGCATTGAAAGTTTTCCCAAAGACACATAATCCATAGCATGGGCATAGCAGTCATCAGACATGAGATCGTATTTCAAAGCCTCTTGAGCGTATGCAAGGGCTTCTTCAAACTTACCTTGCCACTGCAGAACATCTGCGATATTACTGAGGTTACCTCCGATGTAGTTTGGAATATCGTATTCACGACCGACCGCTAGAGATAATTCAAAATATTCACGAGCATTGTCATACCTTTTGAGGGATAAATAGGCACTTCCCAGCGAGCATTGTACTTGACCGATTAAATACGGATTAGATGTTTTTTCAGCTTTTTTCAATGCTTCTTGGCAACATTCCATGTTTTTTGAATAATCAAACAGCCGATCATAGATAGCACCCAATTTGCACAGGGATGAGACTTCTAATTCTAGCAATTCTTGAATATGGCATAAATCAATTGATCTTCGAAAGTGCTTGATCGCAGCACTATATTCACATTTCATGAGATATATGTCGGCGATATTTGCCAGATTGATAATCTGGCTTCTTGTGTCATCAGTATGTTCAAAAACCAGGTTGATCTCTTCATAACAACCTAGAGCAAGGTCAAACTGACCTATGTTTGCATAATGTCCAGCCAAAGAACCCTTAGCTCTTGCCATATTGCCATAGTCTTCTAACTGATCAAAAGCTTTAATAGCTTTAGTAAACCAAGGTTTTGCTTTCTGTCCGTCCCCTACCATTCTAAGCGAATTACCCATGATAAACCAAGCTTGAGCCAACTCAGCTTTTGTGTTAAGTATTTTTGCTATTTTAAGGGCTTTCTTAGCGAATCTTAATGCAGCTCCCGGATTACACAAAAGATTTATAGTAGCAACCTTGTTCAGATTCCAAAAATTCTCTTGAGATACATCATCTGTCAGTTTGGATTCGATCTCTTTGAATTCTTCTTCCGTAATCATTGAATCATCCCTCATGTCTCATGTAAAAAAACGATATGATAGATGAGTATCTTACTCTATCAAGTGGGCAAAGTATTCGCAATTTAAATATAGTGTCAGTACCATGAAGAGACATAATCATACTCCATTTATTAGTAAAACCTAGCTTTACATACCTAGTCTTGTGAATAAGGAATCTATAATTTCTTTCATAAAAACGATAATCACCTATGCTGCTAATCTGTCAAACAATTCATTCTTCATATCTCTTTTTCCTAATTGAGCAATACTGCTCTTAACCTATTGAGTATTCTAAGCAACATTCATGCCAATGATGCAGTTATCAGCTAAGAAGCATTGCAGCAAGATGTTATGAGATAAAATGGAATTATATATTCATGCGATGCAGATGACGAGAACAGCACAAATCAGATATATATTTAATATCCAATAAGTTGCGACATGCACAACTGTTCATTTGACTCATTGGCTTGTCAGAAGTGCCATAATCCCTCAAATACTCAAGATAATTATATATCCGTCCATATTGCCGAAACACAAGTGATTAAGGTAGAGAGAGCACCACTGATAGCGATGGCAGCCTATTTCCTAATTCTTCATTTCTCTATAATACGGACTCAAATTGATAAACAGCTCTTTTAGATCCTCGCTATTCTCACAGTTTTTGAATATGTGCTCAAGCAACTCTTCCTGCCTGGCCTGACCCAGAGTTAATCGGTACAAAGATAGAATCTTGATTAACCTTTCATAGTTTCCTATATCCTTACTTAGCGGATAGGATGGGACAATGCGTTCAATCTTGCTGCTCTGTGCATCTGGCAAACACCAGAATGGAACCAATTCGGAGTACTTAGGATTATATTCCAGCTTTGCTCTATCAAACATCTCTGTCCATACATCAGTTTTGAAAGTGATCATTCCGGCATATTTCTCTGCTATGTTCTGTCTTATTGCCAGACATTTAAACCTGTCAATTCGACCTTCTCTTTGTTCGAGATCGACGGGGTTTGAAGGCAGATTCCAATGCATGATTTTTCGGCAGTAGTAATGGAAATCCAATCCCTCTTGTCCTATGGAAGTGGTGGCTAATACAAAGGGTCTAAATGGAGAATTAAACGAGTTCCGGATGCTTTCTTTCCGGTTTACTATCTTACTGCTTTCACCTTCGCCTTTATAGAAACCCACAGCAAAGTGAGACCTGAGCGAAACACCCTTCTCCTTACCTTTGAGGATACTGTTCTTAAAGGTACTATACGTATCTACTGTATAACTTGAAGAGTGTGTCTTCATGGTATTCAGCATCAAAGTATGGGTAGCTTTGTGTCTGTTTTCATTATCAACTAAGCCATTTGATTCGGTAAGCATGTGAATGAACTCGTCGAGCATCGCCTGGAGATTGCCATCTCTACAGTAATGTAGCACATTCATCCAATGTGCATCATCGCTTTTTTTAACATAACATAGTTCTATTATAGCAGTCGCTTCAGTCTTGTTAAAGAGATTGATCATAGCCTTGGCAAATTGAGATGCATAAGCTGCGTTTTGACCGTACGCCCGATAGGCACATACAGCAGGTGACGCCAAAGCCATTCTGCATAACACCTTTGCCAAGTCATCCGGAAACAGTCCGAGTTGAGCATCATCAGGATTCGAGAAGTACTCTCCTAATTTATCAAGATGCAGATCGAATCCCTTTTGACTTTTCTGCTCATCTTCGTCTAAACTGGCCGAGATTAGTTCTTTGCCATAAGCAAGCCATTTCTTTACGTAGTCCACATTATCTAAGAGCATAGGGGTTAAAAAATACCATCTTTCATCTACTCTGTTGGGGTTAGTTTGGTAATCAATCAAACTGGTAAGCATTAACTCTATAAAACGTTGAATTTCAGCTTCTATTACAAGTAGCTCATGACCTTCGTTTACGTGACTGATCGGATTGTAAATCTCAGCTAAGGTTTGCGACGGATAAAGCAGACAGAATAGGCTCATGGATTGGGGTATGTCATTTTCAATATTAAAACGTAGCCTGGCAACCGGAAATCGTCTGCTATTGAGTGCTGAATATGTAGTATTCTTCCTGTCTTTGTTTGAAGCAACAAGCTTGCCAACAGATCGCCGTTCCGCCTCATAGGAAATGAGTGAGGCTATCATTCGGGGGACCATCTCCCAAGCCGAAAACACCAGTATTTTTGAGAAGTTTCTTGCTTCTCTAAAAACTCCCTGTGGTTCATAATAGGGTTTTGAAGGTGGTATCCAGAGCAGCAATTCAGATTTGTTCTCAAACGCTATCTCTTTGAGTAGTTCGAACCGAGCATTGGTAGTCACAAGCTCTTTATACTTCGCAACGGCATTCTCATCTAACCAGAGCAGTTTCCTGTTGGCTTGTCTTATCTGCTGTTGGTTTTGATGAAAGTGATTATCGATGTTTTTTCTGAACTTGTATTGCTTTGAAAATGAGAGCAGGTATGGACAGGATTTTACGTATTCAATAGGCACTGAACTGATTCCAGATATTCTCTTCACTAAATCTTCTGCTTCTAAAAAGGCTATGATGTCGTTTTCGCTTATCTTGATTGCTTGTTTGGCTTTGGTATCATCGATCAGCGTTACGTTTTTAATCGCAGCCATTCTCTCCGTTCTACAGACTCCTTGATACATGGCACTTTCTGCAGTATCACGGGCTTCAATTATCGATGTTTTATCTTGGTGTATTTCTCTGAGTTTAAGCGAGTAGTTACTCCAAATCTCTTTGAATTCCTGATGCTTAGTGGGCTGCAAAAACTTCATAACCTCCAGAAACTCCTTATATGGATCATCACTACCAGTTTCATAGATTTCCTCAAGCGTGGAATACAGCTTGTAGGGAGTGGCAGATAGTAAGAGAACTTTTACATCATTACCCATTAAGAACTTGTGAGCCAGAACGCTTGTTTCGCTGGAGTTATCTTCCTGAATTAATGATCTGAACCTCTGAAACTCATCCATAATAACCAAGTCCGGATTAAGGAGATCTACGCTGATTTCTGCAAACATCTTTCTCAGTTTGTTGATAGTACGATATGGAGAGGCTGTTTCATTGAGCATGAACCTAATTTCATCGTCCAGTTTAGTGCCTTGCACATATTTTTCGATCTCAACAGACATATCTTCAAGGTATTTTCCATTTGTCTTTGCATTACATTCCTCTACACGTCTGGCATATTTGGCTTGTGCTCCTTTCCAACTCGTTGTTGCTTCCGCACAAAACACTCGAACAAGATGTGATTGATTATCAAAGAACCAGTCTCTGAACATGTCCATTCTGCGTAATACCTCGTATATTAGCGCTCGCTCATAGACGCTTCCGGCACCGCTTGTCATATAAAAGGATGTTGCGGGAGTAAGAGGTATTAACTGGATATATCTATTCAGTACTACGTTGTCAGATTCCTGCTCATAAATCTTCAAATGCTGCATAGAGAGCCTGGTATCGGTAACCCCATCCACTGTGATGTCTTCACAGATTTTCAGCTTATTCAGATTCTGATTGGCGATTACCTGATTGGAGCAGACATATACAACCTTAAACAGGTCATCTTTTAGTTCCTCATAGTGATATCTTGCGGTTTGAGCAATTACTCCCTTAGCGATCAGGGTCTTACCCAGCCCCACTTCATCAGCCACCAAGACTCGTTTCTGGCCTTGTTTGAATAGCTCAAAGACTCTTTTGGCAGTTGCCAGTTGGAAGTCTTTCAATCCATTCAGTACCGTAGATTCAATTAACTTTAGTCTTTCCAGCATTCTTCTTTACCACTTTCGTAAATAGATCATATAATTCTTTGAAGCCGTCCGGTATTTTGCTATCATCGGTTATCAGCTCCAGGATTTTTTTTATCTCATCAAGTTTGCCAGGGGCGTGCGCTGCAGTCTTGAGCATCTTTTCATAAAGAGCTGGAGCGGGCGCTTGGTGGTCAAACTTATATGATCCTGCCTGATTTGCATTCTCAAGCATTGAGATAAGATAATTATCACCCAGAATGAAAGTGATGTATTGGATGAAATCACTTTTATTCCTGATTATGCTATTGGCTATCATGCTTTCCCGGTTATCAGGCATATTCTCGGTGTTTATCTTGATGACCCTTTTTAGGTTTGTTTCTGCGCCAGTAACTCGAATAATGTAAAACTCTGACAACTCTAGCGGATCAAGGTTATCAAACCTGATGGTTGCAGTAAGGTTCTGCTCCATTCCCGGTTTCATTAGAGGAGAGATAAACACATTATCACTCTGATGATAACCTGTTAATGATAACTCCACAGAATACTTGTCCCCTGACTCAAGCACTTTGGCACTACTTTTTAACCTGCAGATTGCCTTGATAATTACATCCAGATTTTCCGTGTCTGGAGTAGGCAGATCATCCTCGGGTTTTAGCTCCACTCTTTCAAATGGACAGTTTCTGTCATCTGCACCAAAGAGATCTTGCTTGAATGCTTCGACATTCAGATTTCTTCTTTTTCCTGCGAGTTTGAGCATGAACTCGATATTCCCATTAACAGCGTTATGCGTAGCATTCAAGGAACCGATATATAGCTCGCTATCTGAGTTTTTTGTTTTTAGGTACAGTTTAGCATGAATATCCTGACTTTGCTTGTCATCATTATCACCTTCGCTGAGGCTCTCTTCGCCATCAATGACCATATCCTTCATAACATATAAGTTAAATCTGGATACCTCTTCGGGCTTGAGCTTAGCCAATTCTGTTTTACGGGTGATGAGTGTGTTAGGCTGCGGACTGGTAAGAGCAAGTGTATTAAACTCAGAAACTATTTTGCCAGTCAGAAATGGCGAAACTATCAGCATTTCGTTGTATGATTTGAACAGCCCGCTTTGTGCTTTGCTATAACCGGAGATTCCCACAGGACAGAAGCTGAAATCAGTGAATATCTTGCTCTCAAGCTGAAATTCTACATTCTGGAGTTCAGTGCTTAGACTCGATAGTGACTTCTTTTTTGTCTTATCCATGTCGCTACGATTTACATGTTTTGTTAAAGCAATTAGAAAGTCAGATAAGGGTTTGGTTTTATCGCTGTTCGCTTCAAACACAGGCTTTCCTTCAATACAAACGGATACATCCCAACTGCGGTCAAAAGTCAGATTACGGCTTAGCACCACACACCGGTACAGAGTATCTTTCATTGCATTTACATACTTTACCACCCAAAGCTTGGGATGGAAGGATTTTCTTTCCTGCATCACAATTTCTACCACCATCTTCTCCAGAAGGAGGTGTAGTTTGTTCGAAATTCCGGGAGCCTTGATCTGACCAGCCTCACAAAAGACTATCAATTTATCGGATGTCTTTCTAAGAGCTTCGAGCAAATAGAGCGGATTATCCTTCAATGCGCTATCGGTGCTTTCTGATAAACCCAGAGCTATACATGCTCCGATGAGAGCATCCAGGTCAAGTGAGTAGGTAGTCCCGAGTGCAAAAACTGTTTCATATCCAGCGGGTGGAGCGAGAATCTGGCTGTAATCTAAACGGTCACTGCTGGGCTTAAACATTATCTGCTCCCAATCCATCAAATATGTCTCTTATTAGTCTCTGGGCATTGGTAAGCCTGTATTGTAGCTTGCTGATGCCTACCCACTCCTTATAATCGAAATCATCTCTGTTATGTAGCTTAGATCTGGCCTTCCCCTTAAGGTCAATTTCTCTATTGATAACAAGTTGATCAAGTCTCTGGATATCGTTTTGTTGCATGGCAAGTTGGCAATCATGCACAAACCTATTGATTCTCATGTTTCTGCCCAGCAAAAGGAATATTAGATTCAAATCAATACTCGCATGTTCCATAATCCCAACATGCCACTCGTTCCACTTCTTGAGGATGTCACTGTTTTCTCCTTTGGATAGGATCACGTTGTATCTTAGATGGGTGCCATATATGAAATCAGCAAATTGCTTTGCCAGTAAGAATTGATTCTTCAGCAAGGCGGGGAGCCTATCCTGAATACCTTCAATATGGTCAAATTCTTGGATGGCTAAAAAGTCATGATCATTTTCCTTAAGAACATAGCTCAGCATTGAGACTGGGCAGGATGATACAATCTGATTCTTTAGATGCATCGCTTCTTGACTACTAAGTTTAATGCTCAGATTTTCTTTCCATTGATCTGGTATGTCAGGGAGTCTCCAGAACCTACCTAAAAGGTCTCCGGATACTGCATCTTTATCATCCCCATCTATCTCTTCATCTTTAGCTCTGATACTTCCCTGATCTTTGATCTTTTGTTTGTTGATTCTTATAGTACATACGACTTTGGCATAATCATAGATCGACATTCTCTCTCCAGTGAATATGCGATAGGCACTGATACCATTCCAGTAAACATCCGATGGCTTGCGTTTCAGTGCTGACCCTGCACGGGTTCCGATAACCCCTACCTCTCCACTTTTCTCTAGTATTGCACCTATTTCCGTTTCTTGTTTGTGCAGTATATCAATTAGTAACTCTGCACTGCTAACCTTCTGACGTTCAAGTTCGTAAAGAAGATAGGGTACAATTAGAAAGTACTTGGCTCGGGTCTGGATAGTCGAAGTACCTGGGAAAAAGATATTGGAGAATACATCTCGCACGACACCAATTCCAAGCTCATCCACTGCTCCCGGCTCGGTGAGTAGGTGCATTACGCTGATTACTTTATTGCGATGTTCCTTGGAAAAATCAATCCAACCCAGTTTTACTCCTGACACATTATCCCCTCTTTCGATTCCTCTCTAACTATTGCTTTGAGACGTTTCAGCAGCCTCAGCAAGATTCCGCGTTCGGCAGCCTCTGCCCATAATCCTTCTTGAAATCGTTCTTGTCGATTGAAATATGTAAACATAGCTTTTAGTAGCTCAAAATCAGCCGACTCGATTTCTTCAATAATCTGCACAAAATTTGATATGTCCATAAGGGTCAGATAATCCACTCTCATCAAATCTGATTCACTAATGCATCGCATAAACGATTCAAGCTTATTCTCATATACCCAGCATCCCATAGTGTTTGGAGTAAACACCTCTTTACCATACTCGTTGTTCTCAAGCTCAAAGTAACCAATGTACTCCAGTATCTGGTCATAATGTTCCATATTTCAATCTCCGTAGAACAAAAGCTTCTCTCCATAATAATTAATTGGGTTCGTACTTAATGAACTGGCACATGCTAATCTTTCCCTTTGTTTATTCGGCAATATCAGCACAGAGTATAACTTTGCTGAGAGGAGCTAATTGTCAATTGCTTTATCAACTCTGATGCAGGTAGAGTGCATACGAGCCAAGCTTTGAATATTGGCGATGTTAGGAAAAAAGAAATCTTGTAAGAATCAAAACACTTTGCATATGCGAAACAGCTTGTTTGAGTGTTAGTCTCAAAATGGTCAATGCCTGTTCCATCGCGGTTGCAGTTTTCGTGTCAGAATTTGCAATTTTCGGTGATCTTATTTGCAGATTTCTTGTCACTAACCACCTAAATGTGCCTTGGAAAGGATGAGCAAGGATGTCCTACGATGCGTCAGTTTGCAGATTTGCCTGCACAATTTGCAGTTTTCGTTGTCACTTTGCATCGCTAGTACATACAGTTACTACTATCTAATTTCACAACCCTTGCTTAACGATATGTATCATTCCTATATCATCCATATATCAACCGTATATGTTATACGGATGATATACGGGGGATAAACTTATATTTGAGATGCTCAAGCAAGGGCAAAATATGGAGAAAACATGGTTTCTTCTGTGGAATGACACACAAAAAAAGGGTCTTCTTGAACTAAAGAATTACCCTATTTAGAGCATAAATAAAATAACTGGAGTCCTTAACACCTATAAAGATTCGCTGATGCTGAACCTATATTAGTATTAAGGACTCCAGACAATAATATTATAGGTACTTGGCTATCTTGCCTTCTATCAGAGCTTTAATCTCATTCATACGGGCTTCGGTTAAAGCTTCGAAGCGGGTAACCAATACCGGCGTGGTATTAGAGGCGCGAATCAAGCCCCAGCCATCGGGGAAAGTGATGCGTGCACCATCGATATCGTTCACATCATAGCCTTCGACTTTAAACTCGTTACACACTTTTGCCACCAGCTCAAACTTCTTGTCATCGGCGCATTTGGTGTGCAATTCAGGTGTGTTATACATTTTTGGCTGGTCTGCCAGATAGGTGCTGACGGGTGCAGGGGTCTTGGAAACAATCTCGATGAAACGACAGCTTACATAAATAGCATCGTCAAAACCGAGATAGCGGTCGGCTAAAAATACGTGTCCGCTCATTTCTCCGGCGAACTCCACGCCTATTTCCTTCATATACATCTTGATGTTGGCATGTCCGGTTTTATACATAATTGGGATGCCGCCAAACCTTTTGATGTCATCGAATAAGTTCTTGGAGCATTTAACGTCTGCAATCACTTTCTTGCCTGGATTGGCTTTCAAATAATCTCGGGCTAATATATTCAGAATCTGGTCGCCAAACAGCATCTTGCCTTTCTCATCCACCACGCCAATACGGTCGGCATCGCCATCCAAGCCAATGCCAAGCTCATACTCGGCTTCCACCACTGCACGTGCGAGATCCACCATGTTCTTTTCCACGGTGGGATCAGGATGGTGATTGGGGAAATCCCCGTCGGGATCGCAATACATCTCGATCACTTCGCAGCCGAGCCTGCGCAATATTTCTGGTAGATAAGGACCGCCCATGCCATTACCGCCATCTACGATGACTTTCACGGGACGCTCAAACTTGATATTTTCCACGATGTAATCCATGTATTCGCTGTCCATAGTGCTGTAATGAAGGTGTTCGCCCTTGCCGGAAGCGAATTTCTCGGATTGGATTATTTTTAATACCTCTTGCAATTCTTCGGCATAAACGCTGCCAAGACCGAGGTTTAGTTTGCAGCCATTGTATTGGGAAGGGTTGTGGCTGGCTGTTATCATGGCTCCAGCATCTTTGCCAAGTTTCCAGATAGCGAAATATAGCACTGGCGTGGCAACAATACCGATGTCATAAACATCACAGCCGGTTTCGAGGGCACCACGGATAAAGGCATCCATAAAGCCGGTGGTGCTGTGCCGGGCATCGCCACCGAGCACAATGCTCTTTAGGTTCTTAGCACGTAGATAGGTGCCAAAACCTTTTCCAATAAGGTAATAGGTTTCTTCATTCAACTCTTCATTAACGATGCCGCGAATGTCATACTGACGGAATATTTGTGCTTTTATCATGAATTCTCCTTTGTTATTTAGAATAGGAACACGGATTTAACAGATATGGCGGATTTACACGGATTTATATTGTCCATATCTTTCTTTTAAACTCTGCTTTTGGTCCGAAATTTAACAATAGTCCGATGCTGATACCTGTGGATTTGAGATAACTTGCCAACTGCGTTTCATGTGCAGGAATTATTGAAGTTACCGATTTTAGCTCAACAATAAGCTTTTCTTCAACCAGTATATCAGCAAAGTACTTGCCAACCACAACCCCTTTGTATAGAACTTGGATTGGTTTCTGGGTCTCGGAATGTTCGCCGCAATTGTTAAGTTCCACTTTCATGGCATTCTCGTAAACCTTTTCCAGATAGCCGTAGCCAAGTGCGTTGTACACTTTGTAGTAAGCTCCAATTACTTTATCGGTCAATTCGTTATCCAAAATATCAAGTAACAATTAGAAACTCCAATTACTTATCATAAAATGATGCAAAACAGGTAACAGGACACGTTTGTTTAAAAACCTTTCCCGAAAATAATCCGTGGTAATCCGTTCTATCCGCCAAATCCGTGTTCCTATTACACAATGATAAGCTTCTCAATTATCAGTATCATTGCTTTAGCTGCTTCCGCTCTATGCGAACATTGGTTTTTGGTTTCATTATCCATTTCTGAATACGTTTTGTCATTCATCTCAAAGATACTATCGTAACCGAAACCCGCTTCACCTCTTTCACTGGTCGTGATTAGCCCTTCAACACTGCCTTGCACAACTGCGATAATGCCTTCGGGAGATGCCAAAGCCATGGCAGTTCTAAAGCTGGCATTGCGGTTGTTGCAGCCTTTCATAAGCTCAAGCACCTTCTTGCGGTTGTCGGCATAGCTGCAATCTTCGCCCGCAAAACGAGCAGCAAATACTCCCGGTTCTCCATTCAAGGCTTCAATGAAAAGCCCTGTATCATCGGCAATTGCCAGCATTCCGCTATAACTAGCAGCCTCCAAAGCCTTTTTCATGGCGTTACCAGCGATGTTATCCTGATCTTCAATAGTGGGGGCTAAGCCAGGATATTCACTTAAATTGTGCAAGCAAACAGGCAGGTTCGAAAGCAAATTGCTAAGCTCAGCTAACTTATCAGGATTATTTGAGGCTATTAGTATCTCGTTCTTCATTTATTTCCTGGAAAGCCAATTCTTTATGCGTTGTAGTACGTTCTTGTCTAAAAACGTTTCGGCGGTAGCGGTAATCTTCTTCATTTGCGCCAAAACTTCGCCTTCACCGCTCCAGTTGTCTGCCAGCACTTTAGGGTCTATTTCGTTGAGAATCATATTCAAGCCCATCACTACCAGAACTAAATCATCCACATGCCCGATAACCGGGATAAAATCTGGAATGATATCAAGAGGCATAATAACGTAGGCAATAATCCCGCCTGCCATAAGCTTCTGCTTTGTCGGAACGCGTTTATCCAGTGCCAAACGGCAAACAAGGATGAAGAAATCCGGCAGTAAGAATAAATACTCACTTAACTTGCCACCAATTGAGCCACCTTTATTCAGCGTCCAACCTTTAGCTTTTTGGCGTAAGTTCTCGTAGAATTTTAGTTTCTCTGCGTCGATATCAATGATCTTATCTTTCAGACTTTCCTGCTCTTCGGCAGGGATTTCGCGACCGTTAAGTATATCTTCATTCATAATATACCTCCGCTTGCCATTGTTTTAGCTGTTTGTTTGGGAGTCAAGGATTTTGTTGATTTAGTTTAACTCATAAATCGGCGGCGTTATAACTCGTAGTGGTTTTTTACGAAAATACAGTCGCCGATTTATAAGTCAAACAAAACGCCGGAGAGTATCCGGCGTCGTTATTATTATTTATATTTTCGTTATCTAGTTATTGATTGCAGCCAGGGCAGCAGCTAAACGCGCAATCGGAACCCGATATGGGGAACAGCTAACGTAGTTCATGCCAACCTGATGACAGAATTCAACAGAACTCGGTTCTCCACCATGCTCTCCACAAATACCAACCTTCAAATCAGGACGTGTACTTCTGCCACGTTCCGTTGCCATCTTTACCAATTGCCCTACGCCTTCTCTATCCAGAATCTGGAAGGGATCGTTCTTGAGCAGGTTCTTATTCAGATAAATAGGTAGGAATGAACCGGCATCATCGCGTGAATAGCCAAAGGTCATTTGGGTGAGGTCGTTGGTGCCAAAGCTGAAGAACTCTGCACGTACCGCAACTTTATCTGCAAGAAGTGCAGCTCGGGGTATTTCTATCATGGTGCCAACCAAGTAATCTACCCTGTCGTTCTTTTCAGCAAACACTTTCTCTGCTACATTGCGGATAATATCTTCTTGCATTTCGAATTCAGCCGAAGTACCGATTAACGGAACCATAATTTCTGGTAACACACTTACTCCGCGGGCTTTCACTGCCAAAGCAGCTTCGATAATAGCGCGGGCTTGCATTTCGGTGATTTCCGGGTAGGTGTTGCCAAGACGGCAGCCACGGTGTCCCAGCATAGGGTTAGTCTCATGCAAGGAATCTACCCGTTGTTTTACTTTAGCTAAGCTCAAGCCAAGCTCATCGGCGATTTCTTTTTGCGCTGCTTCATCGTGAGGGACAAACTCGTGCAAGGGAGGGTCTAAGAGGCGTACTGTAACGGGGAATCCGTCCATAGCGGTGAAGATGCCTTCAAAATCCGCACGTTGAATAGGCAGCAATTTATCAAGAGCCAGTCTGCGTCCCTTTTCATCATCAGCAAGAATCATTTCACGCATGGGTCTGATGCGATCGCCTTCGAAGAACATATGCTCTGTACGGCACAAGCCTATGCCCTGTGCGCCGAAGTTACGTGCCACTGCGGCATCTTTAGGAGTATCTGCATTAGTGCGCACTTTCATGCGGGTATATTTCTCAGCAAGCTGCATTATGGCACCGAAATCTCCGCTTAGTTCGGGATCTTGTGTCTCAATCTTGCCTTCCAAAATCTTTCCTGTGCTGCCGTTTAAGGAAATCCAATCCCCTTCTTTGTAAACGGTTCCGGCAACGGTCATGGTTCTGGCTTTGTAATCTATCACCAATGCACCAGAACCGGATACGCAGCATTTGCCCATACCACGTGCAACCACGGCAGCGTGGGAAGTCATACCGCCACGAGCAGTCAGGATGCCTTTGGCAACATTCATGCCACGTAAGTCTTCAGGAGAAGTTTCGATACGCACAAGAATAACTCTCTTACTATCGGCAGCCCATGCTTCTGCATCATCTGCAAAGAACACTATCTGACCAGTTGCAGCACCAGGTGATGCTGGTAAACCGGAAGCGATTATCTTGGCTCCTGCAAGCCCAGCTTTGGTAAATACAGGGTGCAGCAATTCATCAAGTTTGCCTGGTTCAAGGCGATTGAGGGCAGTCTTTTCGTCTATTTCGCCTTCGCGCAGCATATCCATGGCTATCTTTACCATGGCACCGCCGGTACGTTTGCCATTGCGGGTTTGCAGCATCCATAGTTTGTTGTCCTGAACTGTGAATTCCACATCTTGCATGTCTTTAGCATGTTGCTCCAGCTTACGCTGGATGTCAAAAAGTTCTTTATATACCACAGGCATAGCTTCTTCAAGGGAAGGATAATTTGCCGCACGTTCTTCTTCGCTAACTTTAGCAAGCATAGCCCAACGCTGAGAACCTGTCTTGGTTATTTGTTGAGGGGTGCGGATACCGGCAACCACGTCTTCTCCCTGGGCGTTGATAAGGTATTCGCCATTGAACAGGTTTTCGCCGGTTGCAGCATCGCGGGTAAAGGCAACACCAGTAGCACTGGTGTTGCCCATATTGCCAAATACCATAGCTTGAACGCTTACTGCCGTTCCCCAGAAATCCGGGATATTATTCAGTTGGCGGTAGAACACTGCACGGTCATTATTCCAGCTATTGAACACGGCAAAAACTGCGCCCCAAAGCTGATCCCAAGGGTTATCTGGGAAATCGTGTCCGGTATTGTCTTTCACGGCTTTTTTGAATCTGCTAACTAGTTCTTTCAGATCGTCTGCGCTAAGCTGCAAATCGTTCTCGATGCCTTTTTCTTTCTTCATTTGGTGAATAATTACTTCAAAGGGGTCTTCTTCTTCTTTGCTGGTGGGCTTCAGACCCAACACAACGTCGCCATACATTTGCACAAAGCGGCGGTAGCTGTCCCAGGCAAAGCGATCATTACCGGTTTTCTTGATAATGCCTAGCACGGCAGAATCGTTCATGCCCAGGTTAAGGATGGTATCCATCATACCGGGCATGGAAGCGCGGGAGCCGGAGCGCACGGAAACGAGGAGAGGGTTTTCATCGGAGCCGAATTGCATGCCCATAATGTCTTCCACATATTTCACAGCAGCTTTAACTTCATTTATAAGTAACTCGCGCAATTTGCTGGCACCCAGTTCGTTATATTCGGTGCAAGCATCCGTTGTAATGGTAAATCCGGGGGGAACCGGTACGCCAATAAGGTTCATCTCGGCAAGATTGGCACCTTTGCCGCCGAGTAAATTCTTCATATCTGCTTTGCCTTCGGCGTGTCCGTTGCCGAAGAGATAAACACGTTTAACTGCAGTCATTTATCCTCCATGATTGTGCAATTTCTATTTTTTAACTCAATGCGTTCCATTGTCTTAAGGCAGGCTATTTTGTCAATAGCTTTCTTGGTTCATTGGCATTCTCCTATTATTATGCAGGATTAGCCAAAATAATCCCTAAATTCTGTGTTAAGGAGCTTCATCATCTTGTAATAAGCGTCGCTTCTGATATATGCTATGGCAAAGACAGGATTCTTGCGGAAGTCCAGCTTCACATAATCCATCAGCTCAGCATGTTTCTGCAGGTAGTCTCTGAATCTTTTGTGATCTGGTGCTTTAGTTTTCGTATCAACCCCTTTTCCATTATATGCCAAGATAAAGGCATAGCTGTATGGTTGCCGGCTCTTCCAGATAGTCTCCCAATTTGGAGCTTGATTGTTAAAATATGCAGCAATTGGCTGATATCCGTAGCTATTGAATGCAAGGTCTGCCAGCCCAAATCCGCCATAGCGCATAGGATTAAACTCTATTGGGATAAACTCCGTGCCGCGCAGCTTGAATTCTGCATGAATCGGGAAATTCCTTAGGTTTAAGGTTGCTCCAAATTCATTGAAAAAGCGGATGAAGGATTCCAAGTAGTTGTCGAATAGCTCTTTATTGCTGTAATACATCAGGTGTGCGTAATCTTGGTTCTCCGGTACGGGGTGATGATAGATATTGGTGATTACCGCTTTGCCAAGCTCGTCGTAGAACATGTCAACGGCATATTCTTCACCTTCAATGTATTCCTCTAGGATATACTCATCTTTAGTAAGGATAGATTCAGGAAAAAAGCGGGAGTTTTCAGTAACTTCCCTGCGGATTTCTTCTTTCAGAGCATTCAGATTCGTGGATGAATCCGCAAAGCGAACACCTGTTCCAAAAAAGCCTTTCAATGGCTTAATCACAATTTTCTTATTCCGAATATCCGCTTCAGATATCTCATCCAACTTGCATTTGGCAAAGTAGAAATTCGGATAAAGACTGCGGAGGGCTTCTCGGCAGAGATACTTATCCTTTAGTTTGTTGATGCCTTCCACGCAAGCGGGATTATCCATCCTCTGCATCACTGTGCTAAGCGATGTTTCAGAAGGGACGTAAACCTTGTCTGATTCTTTGAAACGGATATTGCTTTGGGCAAGTTCTTCACAACTCAATACCCTTATTCCCGCTTCGTGAGTATCTACGTATTTACCATTATAGGTGGTTCCAGTGATGATATAATTCATTATTGCATCCTTACTAAACATGCTTGAGGTATTCTTCTGCAAAAATACGGTTGAGCCTTAAGCCGAGTTCGTGTTTACGAATAACATCTGAGCGCAACCGATTTTTACAGACCAATCTATATCAAGCTTATGCATCCAAGAATATCCGAAAGATATTCCTGTCAAGAGATTCCAACTCACAGGCATACCCTCATTTTTTACTTTAGTTCTCGTTTTACTTCTGTCGTTCCCGCGCAGGCGGGAATCCAGCTCATTGAAAGACAATGAACTAACTATGGATTATTTAGATAAACACAGCTAAGATCAGACAGCAAAAGCTGAACCACTAAGCTGTTTTCTATCTTGAGTAACTGGTTGATATGGAATAAATAGAGAAGGTCTGGATTCCCGCCTCCGCGGGAACGACAAAACGGGGGGATGCGTGATTCCAACTAACATGTGTTCCCACTTCGGCTATTTCACATGAGGCGTGTAAAGCTACGGTGTGTATCTTCACAATCCATCGCTGCTACATCTTCAAGAATAGGTCTTTCTTGCTTAGTCGATGCTGGTTAGAAGCTGAATTGGAGCGGGTCCGAACGGGTGGCAACCCGATGAGATCCCGATCGGATCCCGATGAGACCCCTTGCGAATGAGCAAGGACGTATTATGGTTTTGGCGCGTGGGCGTTTTGGGTTGTTGGTTTGAGGGAGTGCTGACGAGCTACGCTGGATGTTGTTCCAACTAAAAGTAAAATATCAAAGAGTGCAGTAATGGAGGATGTTTCGTAAATCCTAAAAAAAGCTTTACAGATTATGCCCTATTTGTAGCTTGTCAATTCGTGTTAAAATTGAGATATTAACAGAAGATAAAATACCATAAGGAAAAGCTATGAAGAAGTTTTTGCTCTTGCTCTTAGTCCTGTTTTGCATGGGGCTGTTGGCGGCGAAAGTCGATCTGAATACGGCAACTCTTGCCGAACTTCGACAACTGCCTATCTCGGCAGATCAAGCAAAAGATATATTTGAATATCGGGAATACGTGAAGATATTCGATAGTATTTTTGATCTGCGGGAGATACCCTCTATAGACCAGAAAACTCTCTTAAAGATACGTCCCCTGGTGGTGGTATCATTGTTTCAGGAAACTGACGATGCTGCCCTAAGGCGGGAAGTGATTAGAGATTTGCTGGAACGCATGGACCAAAACGAAGGCTCAATGGAAGGTATGGCGGATGTTTGGGAAGATTATTTAATGACTCCCCAAAACCTAAACCGCATGCACTTTGATGATTTTATGGGTATTCCAAATGTGTCCGGCGTGGACGCAGTGGGGATATTAAGACGTGTTGCCCAAGGAGATACAATAGCTGATGCTCGTGATTTGCGTTCCTCAGCAGGATTATCTCATTATGGCTATACCAATCTCCGTAACTATGTTTACTATAGAGAACCCCCTGTGAAGAATCGCCTGATGTGGGATGCGAAGATAAGCTATAACACCCGCTACTTTGAAGAAGGTCAGTATGATATGCTGAAGGAAGATTTTACCAGAGATTATACCAGTGGTGTAGTTCCTCAGCGCAAAGATTTATCTTATTGGGGCTATTTTGGACTGGATAAGGTTGATCCAGACATTATGATGAAAATGCGAGTGCGCTATGGCAATAACTTCAAAATGGGGATTATGAATCACTCTGGCAAGGGTGAAAGCGGACTGCTAGATGCCAATACTGAAAGCTTTATCAAAGATTCAAAGTGGTTTGCAGGATATGAAAACACCAATATGCCCGGATTGGATAATACCCGCCTAAAGCTGTATGCAGGTAACTACCGAGTTACTTATGGCGAAGGGCTGGTGATGGAAAACACCGATTTTTACAGTGCCCGTAAAACCGGATTTGGTTTCAGCAAACGTATTTTGGGTATTACTCCAGACCTTTCCAAGACCCAAGAATTTGCACTAAAAGGTGGAGCAGTAGAATACACTCACCCGCTTTTTGGTGTATCTGCTTTTGTATCGCAAGATGACAAAGATGCTATTGTGTATATCAACAAAGATGGCAGCCCAGTGAAGAGAGATGAATATGGGAACGATGTGTTTACAGATAATGACACAACTTCGCCCATGTATGGACATCAATACTACATGCAAGGGCTTGGTAAAATATACAGCTATGCAAACGGCTCTCCTGTTTCTGCCGATAAAAACAAAGTATTTAGCTACGTTATTCCCACAATCAGGTTTGATAATGACGAGCTGATGGGGGCAGAAGCTGCTTTTAATGCAGAGATGAACGCATCAACACCCACAAGTTACGCGAATAAATACATCAATCTTGCCACGCGCACAGATGCGTTAAGGGAAAAGCTTTGGGGCACACACGTTCAGGTAAACCCCATGATTGGCACAAAACTTGGCTTTACCACTTATACTGCTCTTTACGATAACGCCCATTTTGTGGTACCTGGCTATACTGGAGATGTGAATATCTTCAATACTATGCTGCGCACTTATGGCGATTTCGACTCTACAAATAATAAACTTCGCAAGGCGATGAACAGTGAACTGAGTAACATGTATAGCACCCAAACTGATGCCTATTCCAGAAACTATCGCAGAGTTATCGGCTTTGACGGACAAACTGTAATTGGCAATACATCCATACAGGGCGAATATGCAGAATTAACCGTGAACGGCTCTGATACAAAGATTGGGGACGATCCCAAGGCATACCTTGCCTCAGCTTACACTCAGTATGAAAACCTAAATTTCCTAACGCTTATTCGCCATTATGATGTGGATTTCGATAATCCCTACAGCAACAGCTTTTCGGAGCATGAAAGATACGATGGCACCATGCTGGATGGGAATGTTTATTCCTTAACGAATTCTTCCATAGCGGATTTGTACTTGAATGGCAATCAAGCTCAACCCGAACGAGGCTTATACTTTGAAACCCGCTATAAGTTCAATAACTACTTCACCATCGGAAGAAGCTATCTGGACTTCACAGAAAGGCTTTCTGACCATAGACGCTCGGCAAGATTTCAGAGTGAGCTGGAGTTCCGTCCTTTGTTCCAAGTTAGTTTAAGACTTAGGTACAAAAACCAGGTTAATCGCTTTGAAGACCTGGCAGATAGGGGTATATCCAAAACTAACGAATATACTCTTGCAGCGCGTACATTCTTATCTAATAGGGATTTCCTTGAACTGGAATATCGCTATAATACTGTTTGGTCACCCCCTTACCTATCTATAACAAGTTTGGCTCAGCCCGGTAACAATACTGGAACAGCAGGTCAAACCCTGATGATTGGTGATTATATCGCTGCTAACTACACGCATTACTTTACTACATCCCTGAAGATTCAAGGCTCATTCTTGTATTGGTATGGGCACGGGATTTCCCATTGGGATTGGGAAGATATGGAAATAGATTTTATGGGAGAAAAAGGCACGAAAGCATGGGTTGCTTTTTCCAGCCGTATCTCACAAAACCTGTATATGAACATCAAGTTTAGAAATAAAACTTACCAAGATAAAGAAATGCGCATCCGTAGAAATAATGATCCCTATTACTCAGCTTTAATAGACGATCAGATATACCTACAGAGAGTAGAACACAGCGAAAATACTATTCGCTTCAGCCTTGATTATCGCTTCTAACGTGGAGGAAAACATGTTATCAAATAAATCACTACTACTATTAATCCTGCTTATAGTCGCTTCTGCCTTATCGGCATGGAGTATTACCGATAGTTATTTTGGCAATCGTTATGGTTCTTATGATGCACGTATCTATGGTATGGGCAGTGCGGGAACATTTAACAATACCGGGGTGTTTGGCATAGCTGACAACCCTGCAAATCTAACTCTTATGCAAAAGAAATACGGCTTTGCCGCCAATTCTTATATTAACCGCGATGAAGACAATCGGGCAGCTCCGTTTTGGAATCAGTTCGATTACTACATAGACGATGCTGTTTACAGCTCTAATATACATGTCTATGATGACTTTGCTGGTTCTGGCTTTATTGCCCATAGGTTTAACGCAGTAGGCATTGGGATGGGCGTTTACCATAAACCTGTCATCAATTTTGATGCAGATTACAGAGAGGACGTTCGCAATAATCGCAATACTAATGATGATGTGTATGCCAATCAGATTGCCCTAAATACGATTAATGGAATCGGTGCGATTTACAAAAGTGGTTTAGCTTTGTCTTTGGGTTACAAGCTTGGAGATTACACAGACCTTAATTTTGGCTTTGATTATGCCCTCCTCGATGGCGATGTGAAACAAGAGAAATCTATTCGCTGGACAGACTTTGCGATTAATGCTATACCAGCATTTCATCTAC
Source organism: Candidatus Cloacimonadota bacterium (assembly GCA_028681035.1). The sequence continues at coordinate 7,871 of JAQUJJ010000027.1, read as the reverse complement.
CAAATACAACCCAAGCGGATGATTATACAATATCAGGCACGCAGATGAAGATTGGTGTTGCTATGCAACTAAATACCCGTTTCGGTATTGCCGCTACATATACCCCCAAAGCAACCTTGGATAAAGAGGGTACCCATTATTACAAGCGTGATGCCTACCGAAACACTGTTGTAGACAGCAGCAATGTTAGCTTTAAAGAAGATTATATTATGCCTACCGAAATGCGATTTGGCTTTTCGTACACTCCTCGCAATGTTCTGCGTACCGTGTTTAATATGGATGTGGAATATGTGCTGTGGAGCGAAGTTAATGAAAGATACGACGATATGCTGAACATCTTTGCTGGCGTGGAACATCATATTGTAAACCGCGTCCCTTTCCGTATTGGATTCCAGGCAGTTAGTAACCAGTTTTTCACCATGGAAGACGCCATCGATTTAAACGGCGCTCCCATCCAAGTATATAATGTTAACAAAATTGTGAATCCTATGATTACAGCCGGAAGCAGCATAGGGCTTGCCAAGAACGTATCTATCGACCTTGGCTTTGGCTATACATGGCGCGAATATAATGCTTTGGACTTGTTTGGAGATGCTTATTACAACGATAAAACCTATACCGGAGCAGGCTCTAACAGTGCCAATATATGGACAAATCCTCAGTACGTAACGCTCACTAATCGTGGCTGGGAAAACCCAGACAAAGTACGGGAGAACAACATCTCCCTTAATGCAGGAATATCCTTAAGCTGGTAAAATTATGAAACGTATAATACTAATCCTTGCGGTGGGGCTGGGGCTGATAAGCCTTTGTTTCGCCGAAGACCTGAGGCTGGACATTATATTCTCAAACGATGTTCACGGCGGCATAGATCGCTCTCAGGCAACCTTTATGAATCCGGAGTTTCCTCCCCAACTTGGCGGAGGAGGCTCAGCAGCAACGCTGATAAAACATATCCGCTCACTTAACGGAAAAAACCGCGACAGTATACTACTGGATGCCGGTGATTTCTTTCAGGGACGTCCGGTTGGTACTGTTACTGAAGGTAGAGCGGTTATTGAGTATATGAACGCTATTGGTTACGACGCCATGACAATAGGTAATCACGAGTTTGACATTATGCAGGACAACTTGATTAGAACTCTTGAACTGGCAGATTTCCCGATTCTCTCATGTAATGTTATCGATAAAACTACAGGTGAGATACCTTGGTATGCAGAGCCGTATCATGTGTTTTCCCGCATGGGAATTCGGATTGGTATTGTAGGGTTTACAACCACTGATACCGAGAAGATGAGCTTTCCAGAGAATATAAAGAACATCAAGTTCCTTTCCGAGAAAGAAGCCGTGCAAAAGTATGTGGATATTGTTCTTGAAGAAGAGAAGGTGGACTTAGTGATAGTGTTGGGTCATGCTGGTTTACCTTACGATGTAGTGCCCACTTATTTAAGCCGCTACGATGAAAAGGGCAATCCTTTGCACAACGAGCGTTATGCTGCTTGGGGTTACGATGCTCAGGAAATCGCCCGTGAGGTGACCGGAATCGATCTCTTCATCGGTGGGCACATGCACAAAGGAATTCCCAAACCTTGGATCGACCCCGTAACTCAGACCATGGTTATTCAAGGATATGCCTATGGCTCGAATGTTGGTTGGCTTACCTTAACCATTGATCCCGAAACCAAAACCCTTACCGGCTATGAAAGCCCAGCTATCCGTGAAGGGAGCATGATAACCCTCTTTGAAGATGAATTTATCCCCGATGAAGAGATAGGCAAAACTATTGCTGCTCAGGTTGCCATAGCAGAAGAAGGGATGGATGAAATAGTTGGAACAGCAGGCGTTTACTTGTCCCGTACAAATGTGGATGCGCAATCCCTGATGGGTAATACCATTGTGGATGCTATGCGCTCTGAAGTAAATTCGGACTTTTCCTTTATGAATCTTGGTGGTGTACGCTCAGATATAAAGAGTGGTCCCGTTACTTATCGCAGTGTGTTTGATGTAATGCCTTTCGATAACATGGTGGTTAGTTTCAGATGCACAGGTGAATTCCTGCGCAGAGTTATTGAAACTCGTATAGAAGGTGGAAGACACGGCATGATTGTGTCCGGCGGCAAGGTAGTGTATTCTAAGAAACAGAAGAACTTCGAGCGTGTTACCAGCTTTCAAATTGGTGGCAAGCCCTATGACCCCAACAAGATTTATACATGTACTACGACGGACTTCCTGATGCAGGGAAATGCAGGGCTTAGCCTGCTTACTCAGGTTCCTGAAAGTGATATTATCTATCACCAGATAAACCTGCGTGATGCCATCGTGAACTACTTTAAAAACCATAGCCCTGTGAAAACAAAGATAGACGACCGTTGGGAACGCGACGACAACGCACAGCATACAGCGGAAATGAAGCAGTGAAGGTATCCATAATAGTCCATTCTTTAAGCGGTAAAACCCGTAAGTTTGCCGATAGTCTGTTCGATCGCCTTACATCGGATGGGCATACTGTGAACTTATGCCAGTTGGAAACTACAGTACCGATTAAAGGTGGCAGTGTTTATCAAAAGATGGACATCCAATTCACTAATCTCCCATCAGTTAAAGATGCGGATTTAGTGCTTTTTGGTGGTCCAGTTTGGGCAATCGGACCCTCTCCGGTGATAATCTCTGCCATGCAGCAGATAGGCAACTTAAAAGGCAAATCTGTAGTTTCTTTTATCACGATGGGCTTTCCCCTAAAGTGTATGGGAGGGAACGCAGCATTGGCACGGATGAACCGAGTAGCGGGCACACAGGGTGCAAAGGTTCTGCCTGGTAGCATATGCTGCCATATGTTGCACAACTTAGATGCTCAAATTGCTGAAGAGACGCAGCGAATAGCCAAGCTAATATAAGTAACAAAACCTAAGATATAAACCTCCAGATGAGCTTGCTTGTCTGGAGGTTTTTTTTATCGTAGAGTAGCACTCTGATGCTACTAAAGATAAGAATTGGACTAACTTGAAATTAGAGTTGTATGCTTAATGCTGGGGTAGCGCAGCATGCTGTTGCTGTGAGGAAGTTATAGTTCCGTACTCCACATCTGCAAACAAAAGTAAGTGTGGAGTCGATTTGGCTGCCAGTAGTTTCAATCACATCTCTATCTTTGTAAGTCAAATGGACTACACCGACAATAACCACGCTATCCATTGTAACAACAGCCGCCCTCGGCTGTTTTCACACGAGGCGTGTGAAGTTACGGTGTGTATCCTTGATATGCATCGCTGTAGTCCTTAACGCCGCTATAGATAAGGTTATTACACAACAATATTGGCGTTAACGACTCCAGACTCAAATGTAGAGCAGCATTCCAATCCTGCTAAACAACTCTTTCAACAGCAATGGAATGTTGCTTTCCTCCTCCTTGCTGCATCACCACACTATGCGGAGGTACATCCGACGTAATCCCCACGTCGCCACGTGGGAATCACGTGGGAGTCGCCTGATAATTATGTCCGATTTCAGCAAGGGACAAATACGGTAGCATCCACATGATATGGCGTGTTACAAGACAAAGATGGTAGTTTGGAGTAATCCTTGCATGCTTATACATAGACATACAAGATAGGCATACAAGTGATTTTAGCCGTTATCAGGCATCTCCCCATTTTTTTAAAAAGCAATATTTGGAGTAAAATTGATTGAATAGGAACACGGATTTAGCAGATTAAACGGATTAACACGGATATTATAACAAAGGGTACAAACTATAATCGATGAAATAGCTAATCAACTGTGAGTATATTACACATTTGCAAGAACTAATCCGTGCAAATCCGCCCAATCCGTCTCATCCGTGTAACTATTAATTTTGGGGGGGGGGATGCCTGTTTAGCGGTTATAGCTTGACAAATAATGGCTATTTAAGTCGTGTGCCTGCACACAATAATGTAAAACAGGAAGAACAAAATGGCTTTTGAACAAGAACTTAAAATTATCAGCCGCGGGGTGGAAGAGATTATCCCGGTGGCGGAGCTGAAAGATAAATTGGCAAAATCTGCCAAGACCGGCAAACCCCTCAGGATAAAATATGGCATAGATCCCACCGGTTACGACGTGCATATTGGGCATTTGGTACCAATACGCAAGATGCGTGAGTTTCAGGATTTGGGGCATACCGGAGTTATCATAATTGGCGATTTCACTGCCCAGATTGGCGACCCCACCGGACGCGATGAATCCCGTCCACCACTTACTTCAGAGCAGATCAAATCTAACAGCGAAAAGTATATGGAGCAGCTCTACACGGTGCTGAAGCCGGAACAAACCGAAGTGCGCTATCAGAGCGAATGGTTCGGAAAGATGAGCATGGAAGATGTGTTGAAGATGATGGGAAAGTTTACACTGGCACAGTTTATGGCGCACGATACCTTCCGTAACCGTTACGAACAGGGCTTATCACTTAGTATGCACGAGATTATGTATCCCATTTTGCAGGGTTACGATTCTGTGGCAATTGCTAGCGATGTGGAGCTTGGTGCCACAGAACAGAAGTTTAACATCCTCTGCGGACGCGATATGCAGCGTTATTTTGGTATGGAACAGCAGATAGCTGTGCTTTCGCCAATATTGCTCGGTACCGATGGCGTGAACAAAATGGGTAAATCGTTGAATAACTACATAGCTGTGTTTGATCCACCCAATGAGAAATTCGGCAAAGTGATGTCCATTCCGGATAGCCTGATTATGAACTATTTCTGTTATGCCACCACTAGCGAAGCAGAAGAACTGGATAAAATCAAAGCAGAACTCGCTTGCGGAACAAATCCTATGATATTAAAGAAACGCTTGGCTCGAGAAATTGTAAGCCTATACCACGGGGCGCAAGCAGGTATGGAAGCGCAAGAAGCATTTGAGAAACTCTTTTCAAACAAGGAAATACCAGAAGATATACCTGAGTTTTGCACAGCAGAAAATAGCTGCAAAGTAGTAAAGTTATTAACCGAAAGCGGGCTTTGCTCCGGCAGCGGAGAGGCTAAACGATTGATTCAGGGTGGGGGAGTATCTGTGGATGGAGAGAAGATAATGTCCATAGATGCAGTGCTAAATTTAACTGATGGCTGCGTATTGCGTGCGGGGAAACGTAAGTTTATCAGGGTTAAGCTGAGATGATTAGCGCATCACTGTTCAAACTGCTTACCAATGCTGCGATTATTGTAATTGTATTTTATAGCATTATCATTCACGAGTTCAGCCATGCTCTGGCAGCCAACTTGTTAGGAGATGATTCTGCCAAACGTGCCGGTAGGCTTAGCTTGAACCCCATGAAGCATATTGATTGGTTTGGCACGGTTATTCTACCCCTTTTTTTGTATTTTACCGCAGGTTTCATCTATGGCTATGCCAAGCCGGTGCCATTTAATCCCTATAATTTCCAGAACTTGAAACGCGATTCTGGGTTTACAGCATTGGCGGGTCCTGTATCCAATATTCTCATTGCCATAGCCTTTGCTTTGGTGTATCACCTTGCGGGTTTTATTCCGGTAGTTAAGATGGTGGCTTTCTACGTAGTGTTTCTGAACCTGTTATTGGCGTTTTTTAACCTGATTCCGGTGCCGCCCTTAGATGGTTCCAAGGTTCTGGGCATGTTCCTTACAGACAATGCGTATTACAAATGGACAATGCAGGAACGTAAAGGAATGATGTATCTCTTTGCCATTATTATCGGTTCCCGTTTGCTGGGCTTAGATTTGATAGGCAGGATAATATTGCCACCCATCCAGTTTGTAATGCAGCTATTGGGAGTGGGGTAATTAATTGAGAATTGAGATTTGAGAATGGTGCATCTTTAGCTTGATTCTTAACTCTAAATTCTTAATTAAAATAGAAAAATAGGAGCAATGACATGGATTTACAAAAAGTTCAACAGATGATCGACGAAAACGAGGTGCAAGCCATAGACCTTAAGTATTGTGGCATGGACGGAAAATGGTATCACATCACCTGCCCTGCGCGCAGATTGGCAAATGTGCTGGTGCGCGGGATACCCTTTGATGGTTCTTCCATTCCCGGAATGCGTAGTGTGGAAAGTGGCGACATGGTGCTGATGCCCGATATCGAAACCGCACAGATTGATCCCTTCTACGAAACACCTACCCTCAGAATGATTTGTTCAATCTGCGATGCAGAATCCCGCATCGGTGTTAAAAAAGACCCTCGCAGCGTAGCCCTAAGAGCACATGACTATCTTCTTTCCACAGGCATTGCCGATAGCTCTACCTGGATTCCAGAATTAGAGTATCACCTCTTCGACACCGTACAGTTTAATTCCGATCCTTTCAGTGCCGGGTACAACTTTAGCTCCAGCGAGTGTAAGGATGCCCTGCCCGATGATAACGAAGACTTGGATGCACTAAGCCTCGCAGGGGTGAAAGGCTATCACATGGATACTCCTTTTGACCAATACTATGAAGTAAGGCAAGAAATGGTGGACACTATGGAAGAGCTTGGGATAAAAATCCGCTATCATCACCACGAAGTAGGGTTGTCTGCACAGGAAGAAATAGAAACAGAATTGCTGGAATTTCCCAAAATATGCGACGATGTGATGGTTATGAAAGATATAATCCGTAGAACGGCACTTGAACATGGTCTCAGCGCAACTTTCATGCCCAAACCTGTTTACAACCATGCCGGCAATGGCATGCACTTTCACATCATGCTGCATAAGAAAGGTAAGAATGTGTTTTACAAGAAAGGTGGCTATGCAGACCTCTCCAAAGAAGCGATTTGGTTTATCGGCGGTATCTTGAAACATGGACGTGCGCTGATAGCATTCACAAACCCCAGCACAAACAGCTATAAACGCTTACTTCCCGGTTTCGAAGCACCCGTAAAGCTTTTCTACGGACTTGCTAACCGCAGTGCCGCTATCCGCATACCACGTTATGCCAATACTCCCGAAAGCAAGCGTTTCGAATTCCGCACCGGTGATGGCACCTGCAATCCATACTTTGCCATGAGCGCAATGCTGATGGCTGGATTGGATGGAATTAAAAACAAGATAGACCCTGCTAAGTATAACTTTGGACCTTTTGACGATAACGTTTTTAACTGGAGCGAAGAGAAGAAGGCAACCTTGCTTTCCATTCCCGCAAATTTAGCTGAAGCGATGCAAGCTCTTAAGGATGATCACGATTTCTTGTTACAAGGTGGAGTATTCAACGAAGAACTTATTGAAAGCCATATAGCACTGAAGATGAAAGAGTACGAAACAATGAACGCTCGCCCTCATCCACATGAAATGATGCTATACTACAATCTATGATAATAATGGAATAAGATTTGCTACCTAACCGATAGTCAAATGCAAATACAGTTGAGGAAGTGTCCATGAAAAAAGCTGTTTTAATCGCACTCGTATGCGCTGTTGCGGGTTTCGCATTCGGTACAAGTACCGGGCAAGCTCTGCAATCTTACAATTCTGCCTTTACCCTTGGAGCAAAAAGCTCCGCTTGGTTGCAGGTTGGGTTTACTCTGCCAGAATACACTATAAGCGATGAGCTTAAAGGTAGTGTGAACTACAAGAAGATAAGTATAGCCGATGCAGGCACTCTGTTGCAAAGCGGAATGCCAGAATTTCCTACCATTTCCACCTCCATTGCAGTTCCCAACCATGGAAGTGTAAGCATAGAGGTTATATCTGCGCAACAACATACGGTAGCAGGATTTATGCCCTATCCGGTGCAGCAAGGTGCAGAAAATGTAAGCCCCAAAAGCTTCCAGTACAATAGCGATTATTACAGCAATGGCGGTAACTATCCTGAAGCAGCTATTCAATATAGCGACCCGATGATAGTAAGAGACTTCCGCATTGTTACTATACAGATAAA
>JAQUJJ010000026.1:2794-33892 GCA_028681035.1 Candidatus Cloacimonadota bacterium | reverse complement strand
TGTGCCTTTGGTCAAACAAGTCTTAATACCCAGGGTGGCTCTGTGGTAATATTGGGTGGCTCTAAATTAGGATATGGGTGGCTCAACTTGAATGTACAGTATGGCTCCTTTGAGGATAATATGCAACGTTCCTTTCTTTGCGCTTCCTTATCACGATATGAGTGGAAAATATGGTGATTTGACAGCTATGGCGATTCTGTACCGTATTTATAATGCCTGCATTTACATTGAGGAGCACCTGGCTGATTTGCAAAAATGCCTTCAGAAGTATAATGAACTTGTTGTATATCAGAGAGATGTAGATAAAACTAGGGAAAAAGCTGCCATCCGTTTGCAGGAGACATATCAGCAAAGACGCATATTAAAAAAAGCTCTTAGGGAAGGTGAATTGAGCAGCAAAGAATATGAGAAACAGATAAAGCCCATCAAGGAGAAAATATATATGCTTACTGAGATGACAAAATTCAAAACAGGGCTTCTTTTCAACAATGCCTTTTACATATTTCGTGGTACCCCTGTTTTTCGTGTTGATAGATTTGGAGTAATAAACCTCATTGAAGCATTATCGAAGAACATGGGAATCAACAATACTTGAATAAGTAACCATTTCTCGTTTTCTTTCATAGAAAACTTAACATTCCCATCTGGGTATCACTTACAACGAGCAATAAGTGAGCTTTCGGTGTTGAATATATTTTAGGATTATCGCAGTAGTATGTAAGTTGGTTGCGGGTAAAGCATCAAACAATTAGGATCTCAATTTTGGATAGGACAAGGGAGCTGTAAAAATGGCAAACTACAACGAATGCTTGGCTAAAATGGTTGAACTCGGTAAAGAGAATAACTATCTCACTTTTCGACAGATAAATGATTTGTTGCCCAACGACCCACTATTCTTGGATAAAGTGGATGATGTTATCTTCGATTTATCGCAAAACGGCATTGAGATCATTGATGAATCCGAAAAACGCATCGTAAAAAGGAAAGACTCCATCAGTAAATCCACTAAGCCAAATAAGGATAAGCCCCAAAGTACTTGTGATCCAGTAAGAATGTATATGCGCGAAATAGGGCGTGTGCCACTTCTTAATCGTGAAGGTGAAGTGCGGATTGCCAAAAAGATTGAAGCTTATCAGAAGATGATTAATCGAAACGTGTTTCAGTCAGGAAGCACTCTGCGCGAAATGTATAATTTCCTGCATCGATTTCGTGAAAAGCGGATTAAGTTGGATCAGATATTCAAAATCAATCTGGGCTCAAGGTTGGATAAAAGCCAGGACGTGAAGATTATTGATCAATTTATTGATATGCTCAATTTGAATAAGTCGGTGTTTGAGCAGATTGGTAGTATCCTTGATTCTCTTATTATTGATAATTGTGATGCAGTAGTAGGACAGCAAGAAATCAGTGTCTTACGGGAACAGGTTGATGATAGCTTTACGGCATTTGCTTACAGTGATAAGCTCATAAACAGTTTAGTGTATCGTCTTCGCACTCACGTGAAACGGATTGATGATGGTAAGAGGGTTATTGCACAGATACTGAGTCGTAATCGCTTTACAATTGATGAAATATGCACTTATGGGAGACGTGCCCAAAGGAGTTATCAAGAATTCATCCTTGTTCAAAACGAAACACAGATGGATCCCAACTACTTTATCGAATCACTTAGAAAAATTAAGAATGCAAAAAGAAAGATCAGGCGTGTGGAACGGGAAACAAAGATGTCAGCCGGTGATCTCACATACATATTGCGTGAGATTGATAGAGCTGAAGCAAACAAGAAAAATGCCCAGAACGAGATGATAGAGGCCAATGTGCGTCTTGTGATTAGTATCGCCAAACATTACCAAAATAGAGGACTGGAGTTATTAGATCTGATCCAAGAAGGAAATACCGGTTTGATGAAGGCAGTTGACAGGTATGATTATCGCAAGGGGTTCAGATTTAGCACTTATGCAACCTGGCATATTCGACAATCTATTTCCAGCGCAATTTCTAATCAGTCTCGTACCATCCGTATTCCAGTTCATATGAATGAATTAATAAATAGGATTAGTCGTACCAGCCGAAGCCTAATGCAAAAGCTGGGACGCAATCCCTATCCTGAAGAGATTTCTGATGTGTTAGATATCCCAACAGATAGGATAAACAAAATTTTATCCATCTCAAAAGAGCCGGTATCACTGGATAAACCAATATGTGCGGATAATGATGATTGCGCTTTAGCAGACTTCATTGTAGACACTTCTATAACACCTGAGCATTTAGCTGAACGGAGCCAATTGAAGCTAAATATGAATGAAGTATTGAAGACTTTAACAAAACTTGAAGAAAGCGTTATTAGGCTACGCTTCGGCATTGATGACGGGTGTCAGCGTACATTAGAAGATATTGGAAATATTTATAATCTCTCCAGAGAACGCATTAGGCAAATTGAGGATAAAGCATTTACAAAGCTTCGGCATCCTACCAGGGCAGGAGTGTTGAAAAAGATGATTGATTATTATCAATCTTATTAGTATCCATCTTCTATCTTAACAGTGTCTAGCCCATATACAGTACCTTCGATTTTGTTAATGATATCTTCAGTGCTGCAAATTGCGTCCACTATGAAAGTACTCTCAAGTTAGTTTAATAAAACGTTTGGCTCTCTTGCCAACCGAGTGGGTAGATCATATCTTGCTGCGCCCATAGTGCATGACCTATGCTAAAGATGCCGTGGAGATAAGAGCATTTTTTCCTGCTATCTCCACGGCATCTCTACGGTATGCTATCTTCTACAAAGGTCATAAGGTGGTCATTGTAAGACTCTATGATAAATAGGGTACTATATTGTCATTAAACCAATCAGTTGCACTCGCCTGTAACTCTTGTATCAGTTTATCAGATAGTAATCGAGCCAAATCATCTCTCAATACCGTTGCCTTTTTGTGGTAGTTGCCTGCAGCAATAAAAAACCAGAAGTAAGCTTCCTCGTAGTCATGTGGGACACACTTCCCCCTGTAGTAACACAAGCCCAAATTGAAGGTGAATTCTAAAAACCCCGTATCATATTCATTGCTAAGGCACCAATTCGCTGCTTCTTCATGATCTTGTGGAACGCACTCGGACCTAAAATAGCATTCACCTTTTTCGCACTGTGCCATAAAATTTATGCTTCCGTTGTTACTTTTCTGCTGTTTACGTGCTTTATTCATGTATTCTCGCTTATCTTAATGTAACATTTTGCTGACAAATAATTCATCTATCTTGCTTATCAAACCTTCTGACCTATCGTTTGCGTCTAGTTTAATGGGGCAAGAGTCTCTGACTGCATAGAATTCTTCTTCTGGTTCGTCCCAAACATACTCATCAAACATCCATATCTGGAATATATCACCCTCATAATTAAATAATGCGTCCCAATCAAGTATCCTAAACGCAGAAAACCAAAAAATGCTCCAACGCTCCATAATTGAAGATTCTACGTTTCTATTTGCGTAGACTTCTAGAGCATCAAATCTCTTTGTAGATTTATCTAGTGTCCAGCATTCAATAGGACTTTGATTCTCCATGCCAAACCATATGATAGGCTCTAGGAACCCTTGAGAGTCATGCCAAGTATATCTTTGTCCATCGTTTACAGGTTTTGGCCAATTATGTGTATCTGTGAGAATTGTTCCATCATCTCGCCTAAGTCCATAATTCCATACTCCATTGATTAAGAAATTCTTGAGCATTGTTAAGACTATTCTACCCACATAGATAAAGAACTCCTCACGGTCAAATCTACCAATGAGAATCTTAGTAGTATTGATGGTTTCGATTGCTATTTTAGCCTCGCTATCGTTAATCACATCAATATATAGCTTTCCACCGAGCCTATATTCTAAGCACCTAGACAACTGCTTACAGAGTTCTTCTCCAATTGAACCAGGATCTGGGAAAAAGCCTTGACTTTCTTTTGACAAAGGAATTTTAGAAAAACAATCGCTAATATCATCATCAAAGGCATAAACGAAGGCTTCATTAGCGGCCTCAAGAATTGAGTCTGAGTCCTTCGCATCAGCAGCATCAATCAACTCTTCTACTGAGAAATCTGATATTTTTGAATAGATTCTAATCTTCATACGCTCTCCTATTTTATACTATAAGTCTAATCTCATCTATACTATCTCCAATAAGGATATGTATCATGATACTTCATGCCAGAACTCATCTAATAATCTCTAAGAATTTCTTTTTATCCTTCTCTGACAGTTCCTTAAACTTCTCAATCAGCCAATCTATCTTGATTTCACTAAGCCTTTTTTCGAGAGCTTTGATTAGCTTGTCGATCTTCTTCAAATGTGCATCAGTTACATACACAGGTGGTTGAGTAACTTTATTCTGAAGCTGATTAGCTGTCGATACATCCATCTTAGGAATGCCAGATTCCAAGGCTAGTAGTCCATCTGTCCACTCTGCACTAAGGTTCTTCCGGCTATCTGAGATGTACTTAACTAGTGCTTTGATGACATCATCAGTAATCCAGGGCAGTTCTTCTTCTGAAAGTGAGCTTACGACTTCTTTCTCGACCTCTTTTGATAGTTTGCTAAAGGCATTCCAGTTAAGAGATAAATCGTTTAACCTGCCAAAAGCTCGTTTGTAAAGCTGTAACGCTTTCTTTTGGATATGAAAATCCTCAAGATCTTTATCAAGGCCATCATAAGACCTGATTAGTGAGTCCAACTCTTCTGAAAGCTCAGTCATGGAGTTTTCGTCAGTGATTTTTGAGCTCCAAACTCTATTTGCCTTCTTAGCGATATTTTCCTCTGCCGCTGTGAGCTCTTTGTAGAAGTTACTTATCTCAGTTCTAAGCAATAGCAATTCATTTAGTTTAATCCTTTGGGACATGCCTCTAAGTTTATTGCTGAATTCCTTAGCGGCATCTTTGGCCGACCTGATATCTTTCAAGCGGTTTGTCCCCAATACGCTTCTGCTGACGTGTAGCCAGTTATTCACCGTATTCATAAGCCCATGAGCCTCCGCAACAGTTTCAGAATTCTTTAAAATCCTGCGCACGTATTCTTCAAGTTCAGCACTAAGCGCGTCTAAGCCGATGTTATTCAGGTTAGGAACCACATTCTTAAGCATTACATGTCTAAAGTCACCAACATCTCCGGGCAATTCAGATTTAGGTATTTGCTTTTGAATCCAAACTGAAAAAACCTGCAAAATAGTCTGTCTGCCCTCAGCATATACTGTACTCATTTCACTAATATTACCTTCACCCCACAATCGCTTTTCAGATTCTATTTTATCAATCCGTTTCTTCAAGGAAGAGCAACCCCACGCTAATTGAGACACATTCCCTGATTCAAGTCCATTGGAGATTTTGAACTTTGCATCAGCTATTTTGTCCTCCATTTCATCGAGCTGCTTTTCTGCTTCAACAGCCAAATCACGTAGCCTCTGTTCCCTGTACACCTGATCAAGGGGAACAGGTAGTTTTTTCCTTAATACTTCCGAGCGATATAAACAATCTACCATTGATTGATAATCTTCTGCTTGCTCCCATTCATCCAACAATGCAACCCATTCTGAAGTATCATCCGATCTTAAGACGAGATATGCTTCGTCAAGTAGTGCAGTGTTAAAATGCTTGGCTTTAATAAGGTTATCACTTATCCAGTCCGCAATTGAATTATGTTGCCCCTGCCTCATAACCATCAGATTATCAATTCTGGGCGAGATATAAGCACTTAGGAACAATCCTGCTGAATCCAGATTCGCTCCATAGGGAGGTTTGATTAGCGTGTCATACATGCCTCTTAAAGAGATACTAGATGATTCCTTAATCTCATCATCCCATTTGACTGTTATGTTCTTCAGCGTGCTGTTAGCTGGCCTCCTATTGACCTTGCCATTGCTTGAGAACATTCCCCATGCTTCTTTAAGGACGCTATTTGCCCTGTTTTTATCCTTTACTGGCTTAGCCATAATGCTGTGAAAATCAAGAGTAGCATGCATGAGTTCACGGGTAAGGATAGAACATGTATCTGCGGCATTTCCCTTAACTGTTGAAAACCCATCAAATGGGAAGGGGATAGGATTTGTATAAATCTGCTTGAAGAGCTCGGTAGATACTCTGCTCAATCGAAGCCCTTGAATATCTCCTTTCGCCAAGGCAACATACCTTCTTTCTTTCAATAGCATCTCGACATTTTCGGTGATTGAATGCTCCAGCTTCAGTTTATGAGCCTCTGTTAGATTCCCATATTTCATCTTGTCTTCCGCTGAAAGACTTCTTAAAATGGAGAGTTCTGTTAGGTCTTGTCCTAGTTTTCCCTCTTCATCATAAAGCAGAACTACCAAGATTGGTATTGATTTTACTTTGTATGATTCCGCAACTGATTTAAGCATGCGCAATGTGTCCCTGGCGATGCTTTCAAAATCTATGCTTTCCCCGAGGTACGTGTATAAGATGGTCCCCCTAGGATCGTCTATGTTCTCGGCATTAGACCATCTTTCTGCTTCCATAGCTATCTGTTGAGGCAAGGTATCAAGATTGGCCGCCTTAGCCAGGAATGTCCACTCGGTGGTGCTTATTTTGTTCTCTTCGGCAAAGTCACTGGGTATGTCCTTAACCAGATCACAACAGCTCTTAATGCTCGAAACAAAAAGTTGGGATCTGCTGTTCTCATCGTAAGTCCCTGAAAGCTTTCTTAAATGGTTGATGAATTGACTTCTTGGCAGGGCATCTCCCAATATATCGAAACATTTATAGGCTTCGTCCCATTCAATTACATTGAATTCGTTTAGTAATGGCTCTATTTCGCCATTCACCTCATCCAAAGTAAGTCCAGTAAGTGCGGAAAGTGAAGCATAAGCATCAGATTTGCTGGAAGCAGCCAAGCCCAGCTTTGAACTCAAAACGATAGATTTTAATATCCTGATTTGTTTTTTGGAGTAGCGAGTGGCGTATTTTGAAAGGACAGTCTGATATGCCTGCATTATGGAGCCCTGGCTACCACTTTCTTCGGAACTTAAGAGCTCCTGGCAAAAAGACTCACTCATCAGATCGACGGCTGCCATTTCCCACTCGGAACCTTCTATTATCTTGTGAGATTCAAATTGCTTAAAAGCTTCAATCAACAGCGCTAAAGCGGAGCGTTCTTGTAAATGGCCTCCTACTGCAGTAAGGTAGTATAGTAACCACACACTATACGGTGAGAGTGGCCACGCTCCTTTGCGGACAATAGCATGAAATTGCTTTGGATCTTTCCAAACGTGATTATTGTTTGAACTGGGAAACCAGCGGTTCAGATTTGCTTGAGCTCTGATAGACTCACTGATAGCATATTGGTTATCAAATTTGCTATCCAAATATGAGGGGTCTATTTTCTCAATCAGATTTGCAATTAGCGTCTCCAGGTTAGTGGATAAATAGAGTTTATTGGCAGCCTGATAGCGAGTAATATACCGTTGCATTTCGTTTTTATACTCGGGTGCCATACGCTGAAGATACGCATTTAACTCGAACTGGATAAAGCCAATAAAACAGGCATGGGAGGAATAGGATTGGATCGCTTCAAAGAGGTCATGTAGTACTGCATTCCCTGCTAAATGGCTCTTTGTGGACGCAAACTCTATGTATTTGCCAAATTCATCGAAAAGAACCACCACGGATTGGTAGGGTTTTCCTTCTCCACAATACTCGTCAACAGTCTTGCCTATTAAGTCTCGAACCGATTCGCCTTGCAAATTCCTGATTTGCATATCATGTTTGGTTAGGAATTGATTTACACTTTTATAGGTAGGCTCATCTTGTTGTTCTAACTTTATAATAATATCTGGCAAATCTAGTCCATCACAAAACCCCGAAATCTCTTCCTGCAGCTGTGGGTTATTCACCCACTGAATCATTTTGATAGCTTGCTTGAACCTGGGTCGTAGATCTTCTATACATTTGGTATCATGCCCATCTCGTTGCAATACTTGGATTATTTGCCTGGATAGCTCATAGATAAAATCGAAACCCTGAATACCGTTTAAGGCAATTACGAGACAGGGTTTATCAATTTCACCGATCATAACCCGAACCTCGGCCCCAATCTGTTTATCGGCAGTCTCCAAGCGCTCAATTATCTCTTTGGAGTCATCGCTTTGGGGATTGCTTAACAGCTCAGCAAGAGTAACGCCTAAGTGTGATTTGCCTGTTCCATAACCTGCTATTGCCAGTGTAAATGGAACATCTTCCAACCCATAAGATCGCCTTAAGATGGATTTTGTGATACTTGCAGTATCGATTAATGAATGGCCATGGTCGAAGCCTACTTCATCTTGTGAGACCCCATGATAGTTAGGCCCGTGAAAGACAAAAGCTCTTCCAGCTTGCAGTGCTTTAACTGGATCAGATAAATACCAGTCAATGTTTACAGCTCCATTAAAAAGGCGATCGCCCCGAAATTTTACAACATCACTTACTTTCATAATTAAACATAGCCTCCGTAATTATATCATGTCATTGAACATTTTATTGTATGCTTCCTTTGCAGAGTACAAAGAACTTAATATCCAGGGATTCATATGTCTATCAACTTTTAGAATACCCTTTCTTTCCATCAAATCGAGAGCAGTTGACATACCTCTCCCCATCCAACCCGTAATAGTTAGCCAACCTGTCTTTTGTTCAATTTCTGTAATTGAAACCTGCTTTTGCTTGGGGAAGTATTGCTCAAATGCGTTTATCAGCCAAGCTCCATATCCTCGCGCCATCTCGTCCTTAAGGGGAGCAGTTTTGCGGGTTATCATCTGGTCTGATTCTGATAAGGCTCCACACAGCTTAAATGATGCTTCTTCCTCATACATACTTACCAGTGGGCCGATGATGCCACGATTCGAGCTTCCATAAATAGATCTTAGCATAGCGTCCAGTTGTTCTCTGGCAAAACTCTCACCCAGGCTGTGATAACCAGCCCAAAATACATGGTGCCAAACATCTGCTCCATGCTCCCTGTTGCACATATTTAAATGGCACAGCCACTGGCTAATCTCGGCTTTCAGGTATGGATCTTCCAACAAAATGATCCTACCTAAGCTGCTGAGTTCTGATTTTATTATTGATCCTTTGTTTCCAGACACGGTAATCAAGCCCATGCCAAGGCAGTAGTCAATTGTAGCGGGCACTTTGCCTGATGATTCTCCAGTAGGAATGCCTGTTTTATCGGCAATCCTTTGGATATCACCTTCTTCTCCAGCAGCAGCAAATCTCAACAATGCATTAATGTACTGCCGTTCTGGCTTAAATGTCATGTGAAAGCTACGGGAGAGCCGGGTATTAATAAGCTTCTTAGCCACTAAAGCCTCTCTCTTCCAGAGACGAAATCTTCACTTTTTGAGCTCTTAGTCGAAGCTCTCCGGATAAATCATCCAGATGTCGCCCCAAGACCCAGCATTCGCCTTTTTGAAGCTTAGCTAAGCGACTAGTCCAATCCTTAACCGAAACGTCACCAATGGCGTTATTGAGCAGCTGTGCGTGTTCCTTCATTTCGTTTTCTGTGGGCTTAAAAAACAGCTTAAGCTCTGCCTGGAATAATCTGCTGACCTTCGCATCCGAGACACCACCTACTCCCTTTACTGTTTGGGTAGCGGTGATCAGAGCCAAACCATGTTTTCTCCCTTCTGTAAGATATTTTGCGACAGGTGCATCCGGACCCAAATCCAGGTTTTGTACTTCATCAAGGACTATAACCTTGGGCATATGCTTCCCTCCGTAGCTGCTTACGTAGTTGTAGAGATCCCATAGAACAAACTCGATAATGGCTCTGCAGGAGTGTTTATCTACCTTGTGAAACTGGAATATTCTATTGCGATGCTCCTGGTCGCTAAAGATATCATCCCAGCCTATTTCTTTCCCATCGACAAGGAAGGGCTTGCTGGTGATAAACGGCCTGAGCTTGGTGATTGTAGTTTGGACTGTGTTTTTAGTATAAAGAGGGTCTTCAAGATACTCTAAAAACATCTCCTGAAGCTTATCCAGGTTAAAATCATCACCGTAGCGCTCAACTCCATTTTGAATCACTTCAATGGTAAAGGGAAGCTGCTGTGCTCCCAGATCATAAACATTCTTAAAAATCGATGCTACCCGCTTGGCTATTGTAATTGACGTATCTTTAAACACCATGCCATCTTGCTCACTTACCTGAGCTTTGAAGGGATTGATCGGCAAGGGCTCATTGTATATGAATGTCTGACCCGCTGCGGGGATTAAACCTCTGGCAGAAGCCTCAATATTTGAAGGGATGAAGCCATCCGTATAGTCTATCACCAGACCGTTTTGCATCTTTCTGGCTAATTCACATAGGATGCATTGGATTGCATAGGTTTTACCCATACCGGAAGTCCCAAACACTACCATGTGCCTGTTAGCCAGGCCATCATGACCAAATTCCCAATATACTGGCTTTCCTCCTGTAGTGGTTCCCAGAAAAATTCTATCCGGAATACTTATTGGTTCTTCAAAGGTTTCATCAGTAGCACTTTCTTTATCATCAGCTTTCTTTTCTCCGCTATTCTCATCCTGGGGATCGCCTTCAACATCATCTGGCTTGCTGTGTGTCTCGGGCTTATGGGGCTTTTCATCTCCCCAGTCTGGTACCGGATCACTCTCTTCCTGTTCTTCAGCTTCACCATCATCCCACTCGAAGGTGTTGTTAGAAGGGTCAAAATCATCATCCTCAGACCCCGAAGGAGTATCGACATCTTCAAATTCGTTCATCTCATTTTCTTCATCATCGTTCGGATGTTTGTTTATATCTTCAAATGGATTTAAGCTGTCTTTGTTTGATATGGCTATTTCTTTAATATACTTTCGCCCAATGGTATAGACATTGGCGGTCTCTTGCTCAATACCATCCACCTTCCAGAAACCTGTTTTCTTAAACTCTGTCACATTGTCGTCTATCCAATATGCAAATACTGAAGCGTTCCAGGATATGTGATAATCTCCCTCAGCCAGTCTTTCTAAGGCTGAGATCACTTCCTGATAGTGATATCTATCGATCTTGGCCTTTGCCGCTATTAAGCGGTGCAGTTGCATCCACCAATACCTGCGGTCAGGCTTGTCATCGTCGAGTTGGTTTGATTCCTGAAAATTGGGTTTAAACGCAGGCATCAATACCTTTAATCCGTTGTTTATTTGTTTCTTAGCCTTTAGCAATAGATCTTCCGACTTATTACCCATCTTACATTCGATCAAATGCAAGCTGAGTTCGATTCTCTTGTCAGCATTGACTTTGGCTTTCAACCACAATAGATCGGGACGCGTGCCACTTTCGGCAAAATCGAACCAGTGTCTGTAAGCATCCAAACTTACCAGATTGTCGCATAAGAGTGTCTCGTCAGTTTTCAATATTTTCCGGGCCAGTGCATAAGCCATAAAATCACGAATATACTGGTCAGCAGCTCCGGTAGCTCGCACCAAAGACAATCCAGACAATTCCTTAGCGACATTAATTGTTCCCTTGGCAATTGCCCGATAATCTTCATCTGTCCAAGTAGGATCGTTGATTAGCGACCTGATGGAAGATCTCAGCCTGATTTCAACATCTGATAACGAGAATTGCTCTGTCGATATCGTAAAATTCTCTTCCCCTGAAACACCAACTCCAGAGCCAAAGCCTATGATTTCTCTTTGTAACTCTTCCGATTTACTGGAATCTCTAAGCAGTCTGTCATCCACACTCGGATCAATGCAGATCACCCATTCTGCTTTTGAGTGGATAGCTTCAATCGTATTCATCCAGGGCTTCAAATCCCCAGTACCCATAACCACTGTACCCGTTTGCACATGGTCACTTTTCAGCGCATGCATACAACTTGCTAGTTTGGAACTCAGATTAAACTGTCTATTGCTAATGATTCGAAAACGCTTGAATTTATCTGCTGGGCTGTCTATGGTGGCCACCGCCTTCTCTAAAACGGGGTATTTTAAGCTGTGGGTTCGGATATCAAAGGAATCCACCGTTTCAAACTTGTTAGAGCCACTGCCTGCTCCTATAAAGTCATACAGTATTGCGATGTCTGTGCTGAAGTTATCGTTGATCATCCTCAAAAATGAATTCGGTTCTGCTTGATTTATTAGCCTGTGAGCAATTGAGAATCTGCAGCTCCGATACATTTGGAATTTACTTTCAGTTTCTGCGGCTTCCCATCTTTCTTTCCAGAGCTCAATCCACTTTGCGATATTGCTGTCATCAGCAGAGTCTGTAAATATGCTTACAGATACAGTGTAGGTTTTATCCTGCTCAGCTTTGATGGCGTAATAGTTTGCTTCCTTGGGGTTCGAGAGCTTCGCCAGATAAGAATGTATAGCGGCTATGATGGGTTGAATGTCTTGATTTCTATAAACTGCTATATTTAGCCCATCTCTGGCATGAGGATGCAGGCGGAAGTAATCTAATAAAAGATTGTTGAGTAACTTGGATTCTCTGGTTTCCAAGAACATATCAGAATCTGTGATCACACTCTGATCATCGTCTGTATCATCAGATACGCCCAGCATCAGCCTGGTAGATTGGAGATCATCCCCCAGCAAGGGGCTGCCAATCTTATGGATCAGATCATAGCCAACGACATTGGTGTCCAGCTTCAAATCTTCATCTACCATCATGCAGGTGAGAGGTGTTCTGATCTTGGACAAGTCAAGATATGATTGCCATACATGCTTTTTGAATGTATCGCTCCGTTTATCTCTATCCATTTCCAGTTTAACTGCATAATTAAAACAAGAAACCTGATACACTGCTTGAGATTGCAGCATTTCCAGCAAAGAAGGATGTAATACGCTGATAATTCCAGATTGTTCATACTTCTCGCCAAACCAAGCATCGCCAGCACCAGATTTTCTCTCTCTGATTATCAGAAAAGCTCGCAAGATCATGCCTGCCATTGGAGATTTTAATATCAGTTCATCACTGCTAATCCGCTCCAGAATCGTTTCATATACCATACGCATTACGTCCCACTTCGTGGGGTCGAACAAGGCTGTAAACAATCCATGCTCTTTTGCGACCTTCAAAAATAGGTGATACTTTCCTGCCAGTTCCTTATATTGCGGCAAAAGCGTATCATTGTGCTCAAGCCAGGTTCCAGAGAGCAGGTTAATCATAAACTCATTATTCTCTCTAGAGTCTCTCAAACTATGTAGAAATACTTTCCTCAGCTCTTCATCAGAGGATGTCTTCAAAAGCTCATCATAATAGGGTATTGAATACATCGGTAGGTGAAAGCTTTGGTCTGGCATATCCATAGAGTCGCAGGCTTTTTTGAGCAAGTCTGTTGCCAACCTATAGGAGTGGTTCGTTGGGAGTTTCCAAGCATACTTTCTGGCAAAGGGCTTTTCCTCTTCCCGAAGATATATATGAACTGCAAAGACAAGCTCCGATATGGCTGTCCTGCTATACCTAAAACTTATGCTACCGCTGTCCAGATTTGAAAGAATTTCCACATCAAGCTCATCTTCACCCCTTAGTGTGAGGTGTTTATTGATAAACTCGTCTAATCCACCGATCAATCTATGTAGGTATTCCCGTGCCAATTCCGCAACATCATCAGCGGAGTCTCCTTCGCTATCGTCCCACTCCATGTCGTGCTTGTAAATCTCTGATCTAATCTCAATCCTGGCTATATCCTGGTAGTTCGAGATGTTTTTTGCCCGATACAAATCATAGAGGCTGTCCCAAATAGCTGAAAGAACTGTTTCTACTGGGCTTCCTTCGAGTTTCTTAACGCTATTCTTTTCCCTATCGGTCTTCTTTTTGTATTTCAGTATCTTATCCAAAATGAACACAAAGTCACTATTGTAAAGACTCTGCCTGTCGGCGGCATCATGTGTTTGAATATAGTTCTTGAGCCCATACAGGAAGTCTTTACCGCTGTTATACTCGCCCCTGATTGATTCTTCTTCAATCACCGCCCACGTGTCATCTCCAGTTTCAATGGCTTCCGCTATGCCATCGATCGCCTTTACAGCTTTCTTTCTCTGATTGTCATCGATGAACATAGTATAAGCAAAGAAGTCTATTGCCTTATTCACATAAGGAGAGAATTTCTTGTTTTTCTTAGTGTAGGCAAAGCTGCTAAACTTTGGCAATCCGAAGCACTTAAAACTATCAAGCATCAGCCCCAATACATCCATAGCACTGTAACGATCTGCCAAGTCAAATTCATCCAACCACGTACTGATCGAGATCAAATCTGCCCTTCCCTGATTCATGATGGGTACGAGCAATGTATCAAAGCTATTCAGTTCCGATGCGTTATGGATATCGATGCCACCCTTATTAAGTTTGTCGTAGATCCAGCCTCGGAAAGTTGCCTCCATACCCACTTCCCAAACAAGTTTCAGGTTACATTCATTAAAATCAGCCAAACTTGCCGAGTCCGTTACCGCATCCGATCCGCATAAGATGATAATGTTGTACTTATCCAAATCGGCATCTACGTTTCGATAGCAGGCCAGGTTATTGAGTTCCGTTGTCCAATCTGCAAGCCTTGCTTTGTTACGTGATTCTTCTGTCCATTTATCTGTCAAAGCTTTGGCAATTTTCAACACTATTGTGATCTTATCCTGGGTCATCAATTCGCTACAAATTGAGTCCGCTACGGATAGCATTAGTTGTTCCGGTAAAGATTGGATCATGAAGATCATCTTCTGTCCAGGGTTAATGGCTTTGATCTGAGATTCGACTTTATCGACTATGTAATTCTTGATTGCTTTGGAAACATATTTCATGATACCACTCCATTACCTTCTTGGTTCGGATGCAAGATCAAGGCACAAGAATCCGATAAATGCATCAATAAACCACTGGCATCCAACATTTCAATTAGCCAGGCATCCGTATCGCTGGCAAGATACACTTCATTCCCGTCAATCCACTTGCTGCAAGCCCCAAAACCCAGGTCATCAAACACAATGCCCCATCTTGACCTCACGATATTCTTAAATGTATCAAAGGTGATTCTACCCTTGTTGGGGACGGTGATGGTCACCAATAAGCGCAGAATATGGGGCGTAATAACGAATCTGGCACCAGCCCCTCTTCTGGGAATAACCATGCCAGCCTGTTTTGCCATTTTCAAAAAGAACTTGTGACCTGACCTTTTATCTGCTTCTTTCAAGATTTTTCCGTCTTGCTCATCATCAGAGCCATTATAATACTCTCTGATCGCCATAAAAATTGTCTTTTCGATGTTCTTCAGGCTTTGATGTGATATTCGCTTCAACGCACCATTGCTTTCGTTAGGAGCCGTTACTGCCAGATAATAACCCGGCCAAGCTTGTTCCTTTTTATATAGAGTCCTGACGCTCTGAGTGCCCAGGCTTCTCAAGGCATGTAACATGAATAGAGATTCCAGATAGTAAACGCTGTCTAATACATCATAGCCAGATTTCAAAGTTCTAACGATATCCACTGCCAGTAAATAGCCTTCCTGCCAACTATCGCTATTGCACCATCCGGCTTCCACATATCTGGGATTATGCTCTTCACCATCCGTCATCGCTGCAGTTTCAGAATCTAAACCCTGATCTATAAAATCAGCGAGCTCATTTATCACTGCCGGGCATCTTCCAAATAGCTTTCCCAACTCTCGTTCCAGTTCCAACAATAACAAGGAGGGCTTCATTTCTTCAGGCTCCAGCTCCAGTTTTGCAGATTCTGCCCAAATTCGGACGGATTCCTCAGATTGATTCAAGGCATTGCAGATTTGAAGGTATAATAGTTCTCCACCTCTTGCTAAGAATCTGTGTTTGTTTAACGAAAAGTACAATCTTGAGTTATCCATTACTTTTAACCATGAGTCAACTGGGCGACTATTCGCTTTAGTTTCATTCCAAATGGCTTCTCCAGCGATTAGTGCTCTTGTAATAGGCAAAAAGCTTTGCGCACACCAAGTTCTACCATTTCCTGCCCCTTGAAATCCCAATAATAGGTTCTCTATAGTTTTGATCACCTCTGTCTTGCTGCCGCCTTCAATCTTGATCCGCTTCCGTAACTCATCTACCAAGGTTTTGTAATGCTGGCGATGCGTTATATGCCGGGAATCCAACCGTGAAGCGCTTAGGAAGGATAACAGCTTCAGGTTTAATCTTGCCTTGGGAGAGTATTCCAGCACTGTATTCTTCCATCCTGCCAGGATATTATCAGAGGGTAGATAGCTGCTAAATTCATGCCCATCAATTCGTTTTTGAGAGCTTGCTACCAATAAAAATTCGCTGAGTAACTCCATTGTTGTTTGGTCTGTACTGAAGCGGTTTCCAAACAATCTGATTGCCGGATTACTGCGGAAAGCCTGTTCTCTTGAAGCATCAAAGGGGAAAGTCTTGCTATACATCATAAACCTCCAAATACTGGGATTTCACCGCATATTTCTGACGTTTGAAGTTATTGTCATTCCTTAGCCGGACTATCATCATCTCGTCTTTCCCATAAGCTGTTTTTCCCAAGATTTGAGTCTTGAATCGCTCCAACCTTTCTCGATAGGATGCTTTTAATAGTTCCCCGATTTCTCCGTAATGTCTTTGGGTCACATAATCCAGGAAGGGCAGCCCCAGTTTGAGGCTAATTCCATCGAGCAAGCCTTTGCCTACCAAAGCTAATTCAGACCTCTCGGCACCTATAGCACTTGTGCTTCTTACAATATCAAGAGATATGCTTTGAGACCAATCGAACTCAGCTATCACTATTTGTGCACTTTGCCTCACTTCATTTTGTTTCCGAGACAAAGTGATATACAATCTTCCGTCTTGATAGCCGATTCCCTCGGGGATTTTTATCCCTGTGAAGTATTCTTGGATCACATGATAGATCATATTTGCATATCTGGTTTTGTAAGCATTGTCAAGCCTTGCACCATCTTTCTGCCACGCTTGCCAGCGCATAATGTTAGGTGATTTCAAATATGCGCTAATTACTTCTTTGCTTTCGCTTTCACCCTGGATGAAGAAAAAAAGCAGTCTGCGCACCTGCATTCTTGCATTATCAGGGCTTAACTTGGAATTGTCAAGCGCCAGGGAAGACATCCCTACTCTCCGCAATTTGGAAAATACCTTTGCCACCGATGAATGTACTGCGATGGATGTATCCGCAACTGGCCTTAACCACAGGTTCATCTCTTGTTTAGAATTTAGTAGTTCTCCAAATGTCTGTCTTCGTAATTCTACTATTGCTTTCATCTCACTGGCATTGTTGTCGATCGATTTACCGTCATCTCCGTACATTCGGTTAAAGAATAAATACTCAGATCCAATCGCTCCCATGTTCTCGTGAACGCTGTCAAAGTTTAACCCACTGCTTAGCAAATACGCCATATGAGAAGTGATTTGCCTTATAGTAAGGCGATTCCCATACTCATGCAAACGCCGGTAGATCAAAAACAGTCTGTCCACTACTTGCTCATGAGCGGTTTGCAAGATGCTCACATTCTGGTAAATTGGGCAGTATCTTTGTTTTGAGCAATTTGTACAACTCTCCCAATTGTCTGTTCGGATCATCTTGCTAAAAATAGCTTTCGCCAGTTCTAAATTGTCCATCAACGCAAGGTTAAACACCATGAATTCGATCCCGGAAAACTCTAGTTCTTGAAATCCCCCCTCCGCACTTATAGCCGTAAGGATTTTGCTTTCGGCTTGGACTGGGCTTATATCCCAATTCTTTGCATGCTCACGAAAGAAACTCAACAAGGTTCCCGTATTCGAGATTATTAGGAATCTGCGGTTTAATGACTTAAGTTCGTCGATCAATGATGAATCGGCTCTTTCTTCTCTTTCACTAAAGTCTTTCAGGATTGTAATCCTCGGATCATCAAGGTCTTCCCTCGGCAGTAAAGGCTCAGATAAACTAATGCCTGTATTCAACCCCTTCAGACGCTGTAATATATCAATGGCAATCGTAGTTTTACCATCCCCGGCATGCCCCGTTATAATTATGTGTTTACCCAGATTATTCTTGAGCTCCTGTGAAATCTGTTCCACCAAAGGATGTTCAATGTGAATGGTTCTAAACTGGGGATTTACAGATTGGGTTTCGGCGATGGCATTTTCATTGCATGGGTTTGTACTAATAAGCGAAGATAAGTAATCCGAGTAGCAGAAGTCTACTGAATCTGATTCATAGCGCTCTGCTTCATCTGAATTACTGATCACTCTCTCTTTGTTAGTATGGTATTCTTGGAGAATACCTACAATTCTCTGTTTCACTATTTCAAGATACTCTGGGTTTTTTAGTGCATTAAGAACCTCGCTTTGAATTTCAACATGTGACACCAGAGATAACAGTTCGCCTGGCCCGCCTATGGAAGAAGTAGTTTGGAGTTCTTTCTCTTTTCCAGTGTTGGGAATCAGTTTCCAAAATGGTAGTGAGCGTAAGTGAAAATATGGGTTGAATGGACGATCCCTATCATTTTCATTTGAATACTTTTTGAAATAGCTTGAAAAAGTTAGTTTGAAATTATCATCATAAAACAAGCGATTCTCCGTAAACTCCTTCATTTCCAAACTCGTGATCATTGTCAATAATGCTAAATGCTTGTGAGGCTTGTAGTATTTGGCTTGACTTAACAACTCTATCTGATATTCCATTGGGCTCAACACTTTACACTCTCCTCTCTGTTTTGTTATATTGTATGCCTGTTAGTGCGTTAATTAAACCATCGCAAAGGTTTGTAACATCTCCGATGATAGTGTTAATACCAAAAGAGACGCGCAAGGTCTTATCAGCGATTTGTGAATTGCAACCAATAGCCATTATTACATGAGATGGGCTTATAGTACCTGCATTGCAAGCGGACGCTCTACTCAAAGCCATAGAAGCTATATTGTCGATTATTAAATCAGAAGGTGTGGTATCATTATAAATACACGAAACACCTGCAATTCTGGGACTATCTGCGCAGTGAATATAGTAACTCGAGTTCAATTTCAGTTGCTCTTCAAAGGTGCTTCTCAACAGATCGAGATGGGTTACTATATTAGTAAAATCTCTATGGATTATTCTACATGCTTCCCCAAATCCTACGATTGCTGCTACATTATGAGTTCCTGGTCTTAATCCATTTTCCTGACCGCCACCATGAAAGGGAAACTCCCATTTCCATCTCTTGATTCCGCCTCTCACATATAAAGCCCCGATTCCTTTGGGTCCGTAACATTTGTGAGCACTAAAAGAAGCAAGATCACAATCTACATCCTGAACATCAAAGGGAATCTTACCCAAGGCCTGTGTTGCATCAGTATGAAATAATGCGCCTACGCTGTGAGCAATTTCTGCCAGGTCTTTAATCGGTTGGATGGTTCCGATTTCATTGTTTGCTGCATGCACAGAAACGAGGGCTGTGTCATTGTTTATCAGTCTGCGTGCTGCATCGAGATCTACTATGCCTCCAGAGCTTACCGGTAGCAGTACCAATTCAAACCCTCTTGTAGCCAGGAACCTTGCTGGCTCAAGCACGGATTTGTGTTCAATCGACGACACTACTATTTTCTTGCGTTTTTCATGCTGATCCAAGAGTAAACCCAGAAATAAGAGATTGTTGCTTTCGGTCGCTCCTGATGTAAAGACTATCTCAGCAGGCCCGCAATTAAGCAGCATGGCAACCTGAGATCTTGCTTTTTCAATGGCTGATTTAGCAATCCGTCCAAATACGTGAGAGCTTGAAGGGTTGCCAAATTTATCGTTCCAATAAATAGACATGGCTTCAACAACTTCTCGAAAGCATGGGGTAGTAGCGCAGTAATCTAAATATGATAGTTTTACAGATGGCAAAGTAGGCATGATCCATTATCCTCGCAGTCTTCATCATTCGACAAAATATCAACCAACAAGTTGCTTTTATTTTTCTTTATTTTTCTGTTAACATCTTTGGCTTTGATTTGAGCTACTCTGTCGGGGTGAGAAAACTCTTTCAGGCTCTCGTTTTGCATCCAAGTGTAGGAAACACCCGTTACCGGATCATGTTTTTCGTATTCCATTGCCTTGGCATACAACTCAGGATGATTTTCTAATAACCCCACCCATTCTCGCTTCTGTTGAAAGAAACAAAAGAAGCACCCTGATCGTGATCTCCATTGATAGTATTCAGGAACTCCTAATCCAGAGTCATTCAAAATGCGAATTACGTCTTCTCTTCTAATGTTATCCTCTACGAAAGGAAACACGGTTTTTATGTTTGGCTTAGTAGAGATATACCCCTTTCGGTGTGGCTCATCAGCTCTAATACCAACGTAGCTAATGACATCATTGTCTGCGATATACTGCTCATAAGGTTTTAACTTCAAATACTCTGTACACCAACGGGATTCAGGTGATGGAAGAAATCCATTTTTAATCTGCAAAATCTCATCGAAACCGTAACCATCCGCGTATTTGAGAAATATGATCTTTTTCCCGAGATATGATTCAAGCTTGGTTAAGTACTCATAAGTTTCATCCAGCTCTTTTTCTGTATCACAGAACACATACTCCATATCAATACCTTTATCAAGCATATAGATGGCAAGGGCCGAGCTGTCCTTTCCACCTGATAACGCCAATATATGTTTAGCTTGGTTTTCCATATCTATCCCTTTTCCTGAGAATCGCTCTCTTTTTCAATCTCTATTAGCATCTCTTGCAGAAACTTTTTCAGCAAGCTTACTGAGCCTGTTTTCTTCAATTGCATTATTTTTGTTTCTATTTCATTTCTTAATACGTCAATTTCGTTTTGCTCTGCCCCTAATACCTCTTGGTCACGCTCCCCAAAGTTATGCCAGTAATATTGGAAGAGTTCTCCCAAGCCTTCGGCGAGTCCATTAAACCGCTCTATATCCATATCCGACCACTGTTCGAATGACCTTGTGCTTACATTTGATAATGCAGGTATGGGGCTATGCTTGTCTCTGATGCCATTCAACACGCTATTGATAAATGGAGTTAGAACCTCATGTCTGATCTTTATGCTCAAGACATTACAGCGATTCTCCAATTCAATCCAGCCAGAGTCATCAGCAGCCAAGCCACAGCATGTGAGCAGTTGGTTTCGAGCCTGTAACATCACCATCGGGGCAAAATTCATTAGAGTTTGAAGGGAAGAGTTCAACTTGTCGAAATATGATTCCAAATCGCTATCGGTGAGTTTGCCAGTGTTAAATCTTGGCAATTCAAAGCAATTTGGTAAATCCTTGAAAATTAGGTCTTCCGGTGCGGTTGCGCTCAAAAAGGCATCTCTCATCTGTCTTGCCGTTCGGTCTTCGATCTTTTTTGATCTCTTGCTTAGCTCTGGCAAGGAATTTATATACCGGAAAAGAGCCCTAACCACTGTAGCGATTTTTGCCTCTGTATTGAGGCTCTTTGCCAATCTTTCAATGATTTGCAGGCGAATGCCACTAAGCCGGATACCTTTTACGGCAAACAGATCGATCCTGCGCTGCAAAAGGTCGAAGTGTCCGGGCTGAGGATCTGGCAAGAAACTACCTTCCCGGTAGAGGAAAATTTCATTTTGATAGACCACGTAAAAAGCGGTGAATAGCAATGGGAATACACCTTCGGGAAGCCCATAGGGGGTTTGTTTTAGGCTGGCATACATATCGAACAGTTCGATCTGCTCCAAATTTGCATTGAATACCGTTTTCTCCATCAGTTGCCAGGCAGGTCTCAGTTTGATGAAGTTACTATTAGGTGGTGCTTGGAATTTCCAGCATCGCCGGATTTCATCAAATACATGAATCTCCGCGGCTTTGAGAATTGATTCATAAATACTACGTTCAGGTGGGAAACCACTCATGCCTAAGGTTTCTTTCTCAGCCGAAGTAATTACTTTCTCCATCAATGCCCTTCGTGCAGCAGATGCGGCGTTGGAGATATCATCACGGGAGATAAGTTCATTACGCAGAACTGGGCTTTTATGAAACAAAACATCACAAGCTCTTGAGAGTAGTTTGCTGATTTCAACAGGGTTAGCCACGCCTTGATTGTTACCCATCCAGTACCAAATACAGCTATTACCTTTGGGAGCAGGTCTGGGATCAATTATTGCCTGAGCTCTTTTTGCGAGTTCCTGTTCATAAGAGGATATCCTCATATTTAGCTCACGTCTGGCAATGCGGTCATCCCTCAGCTCATCTGTATGCTCTTCTACCCACTTCAAACTGGCAAGCTCATTCACTATGCCACTTAGACTGTCCATTTGCTTAGGTATGGCTATTATGAGCTGTGGGTGTGCTTTTGATAGCTGCTCTGCATTGACGGTAAGATTGGGAAATTGATCTCCTGGTATCATTACCAAGACCAATCCTGCTGCGCCATCAGCCAGTTCTGCCTGGAGCAGACTCTCTGCATCGGCAAAACGATCGGTATAGACGATTGAAAAGTATCGTATAATCCCCACATCCAGGCTATGTCTGCGAGCCACCATCCGTTTCTGCTTCAGATGTTTGCCGATTGTATCCAAGAAGAGCTGTGTATCATAGTGCAGGTGACGCCTGGCTTCTTTGAGCCGATCATCCAAATCCACATCACTGCCTTCCCACACTCTGTAGCTGTAATCCAGCTTGCGGAAAGTGATCAGTGATTGGCTCATCAGGCTATCCAAGATCGTATTGGTATCATAAAAAATAGGTAGGGATGTATTTAGCATCTCTTTAGTAGCTCTTAGTGGGCTTATCTCTGATACTGCGTTCAATACAGCTATGGTCTTTATTGTGTCATTTTCTCTATCGCTAAGTCTGGATCTGCTGTTTAGCACATCATTGGCTTCTAAGAGCTTTTTGGAGTGCGGGTTGCGGGATAATCCGATCTCATAGTTTGAAATGAGATAGTCATAAATATCTTTGATGCGGATAAAACCGTCATCCTCTCCCACTTCCTTTGTCCTGATGGAGCTTTGGAATCCGCTGTACTCTTCACTGATCAGGTATGAGAAGATCGATCTTTCGTTTTGGGCGAAACGCTTGAATATGTGTGGTAAGGCTAATAATAAACTGGGGTGGATTGGCCATGCTTTGTGCGAGCAAGTTCGAAACGAATCAGTGGAAAGTCCATTGGGGATCATCCCCTCCATTCCTTCAATTTCGCTTATGCTTTTATCCAATGCGCGGCTAACCTCTGGGGGAGCATCCTTAATTGGCTTTATGGCTTCCGACAACATCAAGATTGTGCTACTGGCAGGTTCTGCAAATCTCAGGTTTTCGAATCTCTCTTGAATCTTCACCCACTCTGCACGATTTGTTCTGGAGAGGAGTTCGCTATAGCTATCCATCTGTTGGTGCAGCGTTATCATAAATAGCATTGAATATTTTGATAGCCTTTCTGCATGCTCGGCTATCTGTTGATAAATGTAAACGTCACCACCCTCTCTATCGCTTAAGGCATATTCCAGGGTCTTGCCTGCCTCATCAATAATCAAGGCTAAGCCTGCAAAGCTCTCTATTTTGGCTAATTCTCCCATTAGGTCCAGGCATCTAATTACTTCTGCAGTATCCTTCCAACTTTCGTTCTTGAGATGTGCTTGGCTAATCTCAACTAGCTCTTTGGCTTTACTATTTGTAGATAACTGCTGTGCTGCATTCAGAATACCTTCCATAATCAATTGATTGATCGGCCTTCTTCTACCCGTCACCAAGATAGGGAGGTGAGCTGAAGTCTTCCTATCGGTAAGGAATTTCATCAGCTTGGGATCAAGAGCGTTCGATTTTAAATGGCTTATCGCATGGGTGGATATAGATTTATTGGGCGAAAGCAATTGTGATAAGTACACAGCAAAGGCAGATTTCCCTGATCCATACAGACCAAATAAACTGAACGATTTTTGCCCTTTCTTGCTGCTGAGGCCTGTGATGACCTGACTTAAGGCTGATTTTACATTGCTTGTGATGATGTAGCCGTATTCATTGTTATCGCGGTTGATATCAGAGTTTATGTTTACCGAACGGGTGAAGCGAGGCGCTACATCGACATAGTCTTTTACCAGGGACTTCATGCTTCCTCGCTTTGCTTGTAATAAGAATCCAGTAGTTCAAATCCATCTGTTAAAGTACAATGAATCAAGGCTATTCCGGCAGTTTCGCTAAATCCGAAGTGATTTGACCACTTAGGATCATTACTAAGCTGCTCTACAGCATCTACCAGTGAGTTCTCATCCAGCATAAAGACTTGGCCTGGGCTATATTCTCGGTAGAGGGCTTCATTTATAGTAATGGCAATTTTGTTTAGGTGCCGCATATAGTCCCAAATGGCATAGCCAACTATTTCCGGTGCGAGGTTAGGTTTAGTGCCAATATTAAAGCAATACAGGTCGCTGTCGTTGATCATTTGGATCAGGTTTAGCTCTTGTAATGGGCTTCCGATCAGTTCTTCTTTTTGCTTGGCATTTTGCCGTCTAATGCCGGCATACAGCCTCAGATAGCAATCAATGTCTTTATTTAGAGTGCTTTGGGCAGGGCTCTTCTTATCATACAAATCCACTGAACGCAAGGCTGCATCTGCCACATCTCTTTTGCTAAATTCGGGTTTTTTTAAGTGTGAAAATAAGATTATCCCAGAGTGCATAAATCCAGGATTGGTATTGAGATTCCAATGCAGTAGCCAGTATGAGTTATTGTCCTCAAGATAGCTGTCCCATCCGTCTTTTTCATCTAAAAGCTTTATGGCAAAAGCACTGGGAGCAGAATTTTCTATCAGGCCTGTCATCTCACCCCAATATCGGATGCTTTCAACCATGTTTTTGCCTACACCCAGATCTACTATAGCATCGTCACTATTGAAGTTCAATCCTGTTTTCACAAAACGATAGCCCTTTTCAATCCACCCGTAGCGGATTACAAATGTCTGATGACCTGAAAATTTTGGTTTTCTATGTTTCATTCATTACCTTATATCATATCACATATCTTACATACTGATTTACAGTGTTTTAGACATGCTTTTCCCTTATTAGTTTTCATAGATGTGAGAATCTCTGCTTGATTACTCTGATGGCTTTGATTTTATATTTGAAAACTGCTCTACCCACTTTTCTACATCGGCTTTGCGGAACTTCCACAATCTGCCAATTTTATGTGCGGGCAATCCTTTATTACTGACCCATTTGTACACAGTTTCCCTATTTACACCGAGGTAGATACTTACGTCTTCAACGGACAACCACCTGTCTTCCAATCTCCATCTCCTTGTATTATTGCTTTGCTATACATTGCTTTATCCTATGATCACCATATTGATAAACAGGGATAAAATCAAGTAAAACCAACTATATTGGGAATGGAATCTGTGTCAATGAACAAATCACTTTAACTGACGAAGACTGTGAAATCTTAGTGATAAATCTATTAACAGGCTGACCAGTATATCAAGGTTATCTTTGTGTGCACCCTCAACCTGTCTCTATAGCAGTTCTCTTTATGATAGATTGATTCTGGGTTAGAGGATACTATTTTGATCTGTTATTCTATGATTAGTGTAAATATGACCGACTGCAGCCGACTATCTGTCACGCCAATATAAACTGCTTTGGTATCGAATAAAAATGCTCTACGATATTGCTATACCCTAATATTCTGATATTACCATACTACCATATTATTATAATAATCCAATTTAGTCTCATTATTACAACCGGTTGTTCACAAGTTTAGATAGCCGCCATTAGGGCATCCTGGGCAAACGATCACGAATATAACCACTTCGGATGCTACCACATCATAATAATGCTCCCAGCACCCGCCTAAGGAGCGCCAAGTGTCTATTCTTCCTGGGACCCATAGTCGATAAGGTGAAAAGAATCTTCATCAATGTTCAATACAATTATCAGTGAATTTCGTCCATCGATAAAAATGATTATTGATCGTCCCCACCAATATCCAACTTGGAAAGCACAATTTCCCAGGCTAAAAATAAAACTATTGAAATTTCCACCATAGTTTTGGAGCTATTTGAGCAATAATGACCTTTTCAATGAGTCGAATAAAATATATTTTTCATTTTTATTAATATTCAGGAATTGCATTCATCTATTTGCATGGCAAGTTCTTTGCTCAGCTATTTCAGGTTGCAAACAATAAACTGTTGCGCTTATATTACACTTTAAATTTGCTTTATTACAAATATGGGTTATTATATAGTCAACACACGCTAAGTTGTGTCATAATCAAATTATTAGAATAAGGCCAGCATAACCCAATAGCGCTAACAAATGCTTTCTGTTTATAGTAATGAAGAATGTGCACATGTATATTGCGCTCATTTCTTCGAATAAACCTACCCTTCTATGAGGGTAGATAGTTACCAAAATCTACAAAACAATAGGAGATCTTATGCAAGAATCTACGTACCAATTTGGCCCATCCGCTAATACAAATAAGTTTTTATCTAATGCAACAAAAAGAATTGGTGAGCTGAGAAACTCAAAAATTTCGCAACGTGACAGAATCCAAGATTTGGTAATTCAATTCCAAAATGGTGATGAAACAGTTTTTGACGAGTTACTTCTTTTGGTAAGCAAGTTGCTGGCCAGCATTATCTATAAGAAACGAGATAATTGCTTAAAATTGGGAATGTCATTCGATGATATTTTTGCAGAATTGAGAAGCAAGATGTATGTTAAATACATAAACAAGTACATCATAGGCGAATGTATATTCACCACATTTTTGTATCGTTGTGTCCAAAATTCAATTTTGGATTTGCTTAATAAGGAAACAGGTGATATTAATCTAATTAATAAAATAACATTTTTTCTTAAAGCGAAACATGGTGAAGGAGACACTAATCGCAAGAATTTTAACATAGATTTTGATGAACACCAACCATCTGAATGTCAGGACTCAGACCTAAGTGAATTTGATCTAAAAGCTGATCAATGGCCTGTATATAAAATAATCCATAAAGCCATAGAGCATCTTGAACCATTAGAAAAGAAAGTTATAGCTAATTTTTGGAGAATAAACATTGAGAAAGAGCAAACTCTTTTTCTAACTACCCAAGAAATATGTAAGCGATTGAATATTTCAAGCTATAGGGAACGAAAAATTAGGCTAAATGCTATGGATAAAATGAGGGATTTTATTGTAAAAGAGGGATATTATGATGGTAGTATTTATGATTGCTATCCACTATCGATAAGCAGAAAGCCACAACACAAAAGCGTTGAGGAACCGCCCTTGAGATGTTTAAAGATGAAAAGAGAATATAACCGTAAAGTTGACAATAAAATGATTGACTTATTTATCAACACAATGTATACTAGTAAGTTAGAAAATGGTTCAAAGAATTCAGCACTAAACCAAGTATCATAGTATAAAGGGACACATCAAACCATCAACAGTGAGATGGTAGATTTGTGAGATCAAGTAGGCAATGCTAATCGGTACAAGCAAGCTAACTGAGAGGATTCATAGATTGATTTGTTAAGTAATACATTGTATACCAGCAAGTTAGAAAACAGTTCGAAGATTAGGGTGGCTCTAACAGTATAATAGTGTGACAGTGCAATGTGAGATTAAGTAGGCAGAGCTAATCGATACAAGCAAACAAACCGAGGATAAAAACACTTTGGACACAATTATGAATAAGTAAGCCTTAAGGGAGGTTAAAAATGACATAAGCAATAGTTGGCGAGAACGTGCATAATAACATTAGAGTAAAAGCTGTTACTGCTGCGCATAATAACAGTGATAGAAAGTGATAGTCTCTGCGCATAATAACTGTGTAATAAAAGTCACCTTGTCTGCGCATAATAACAGTGTGAGAAAGTTGAACTGTCTGCGCATAATAATAATATACGGCATTGCTTCGGTGGAAAACAATAACAAACCTGCTTAGGGCAGGGCAATACTCATTAAGGAGAAAAAATGAGATATTCAAAAACAAATTAGGTCTCTTTGGTACAGGCCTCAGCCTGTAATATAAAAGTAGTTAACAATGTTTCCAATATGGAAAAACGAATTGATCTGCGTGATGTGGCTTTCAGTTCATCAGGAGAAATTAGCAAGGAACTAAGAAATATGGTAAGAAGCTATGCATATACACTTTAGTTAGTGCTTTCAGAAGCCAAAAATCACTTTAGTTTACTAGAAATGGCGTTTATGTACAGAGCTATACTTAGCGAGTCATCGCAAACAACACTCAAACCTGTAACATTAAACTCATTGGTAGATCGCTATTATTGTGACTATAAGGATTCCAAATCCGCGTCTCAAGATTTACTGTGGATTGGTAGCTTTAAAAAGACGATCTCAATGAATAACTTTCTTAGGAAATTAGAGTGTTTTGACAGCGGTTATACATATGTCCTTTTGGAGATTCTGACTATTTTTATCAGGTATAATGGCCAAGGTAAAGATATTAGCAATTTAGATGAAAATGAAGTGGAAAGAATTGCGATAACTATGGCCATATGTGAAGAAATTGATTTGGGGGCTAAGTACCGTAGCAAACTGCTAAAAGCAATTAATGAATGTGTAACCTATTAATTTAATGTCATAATCAGGCGGTAGGGGGGCTCCTAATAATTCTGGGAGCCCCACCATTTAGAAAAAATGTGCAATTCAAGGCACAATAACAACATAAACATTACTTCCGGGGAATAAATGCCGGAAGAAAGGACTTATTATGATGTAGATAAATGAGAAACAAACATCTACAATTAAGCGAGCTGAGGGATAGACTCCCTAGTTCATAATTACAAAACAAAACCAATTAAAAAAAGGAGGCAGAGATGCCAAAATTTAATGACATTGACGTAAATGACTGGCGTGAATCAGACATTTTAACGGATAGCTTATGGATATTTCCAAATAGGGACAATACTGGGAAAAATGAGGGCAGTTACCACGGAAATTTTATTCCCCAGGTTCCTTATCAAATTATAAAACGTTTTACCAAATAGGGAGATACTGTATTAGATCCTTTTATTGGTAATTTTACCACAGCATATGTGGCAGAAGAATTGGGAAGAAACGTTATAGGGATAGATTTGAATGAAGATTTAATAAATTCCTTCAAGACTAACGTTACCCCTGGTGATACTTTTGCAGAGATGATATGTGGCGATTCATCTGCCGCTGACATTCAAGATAAAATTAAGACTGCATTAGCGAGAAACACTAAATAGAATGTAGGGCACATCATACTCCATCCACCTTATCACGATATCATAAAGTTTTCGAATAAAATAGAAGATCTATCAAATTTTGGTTCGGTTGATTAGTTTATTGCCGCGCTCCAGAAAGTAGTAAAAAATGTATAGCCCTTTCTCCAGCCAGGTAGATATCTCAGTTTAGTAATGGGAGAGATTTTTACTAAAGGTGAATTGGTGCCACTGCCATACATGGCAATGCGGGCTATAACTTAGCTGGGATTTATCCTAAAGTCTAATGTAATCAAAAATATTGAAGGTAACAGGGGCAAAAGCAAGCAGCATAACCTATGGCGATACCGCGCGCTCAGTAGCGACTATTGTATTTTTAAGCATTAGTATATTATGGTGTTTCAAAAACCAGTAGCCAAAAAATTGGGTAAAAACGCCAATAACGTCATAATAGAAAATGATCAATTGGAACTTGATTTTTCATAATATTCAGTAAATTAACACTTAAGCTAAGGGGCAATCGCCCTCTGAAAGACTTTAAGAAAGTTGTGAACTTACTATTAGGGGGCTTTTGCCGCACTTACACAATTGCAGCGGATAAATAATTTTAAATCTTCCGCTGGTGATGATATGTATTTAACAGTGAGATTCTTGGATCAAGTAGTTCTGGGAATCCGTAAGAAAAATAACACAAAATAGGAGAAATCAAAATGAATGACATTATGAATTGGACGAAGAAAGATATCAGTCTATTGGAATAGGCGGTAAAAAACAGTATAACTCTTTCAGACTTGTTAAGGATGCATTAGCATAACACATATGGAATAGCCCGTTATCTAGACCGAAAATGGATTATCGAATGGACGAATTCCCCATAGAAATATGACTGATTTGAACAACCTATATATTTAGAAAATTGAATGTTTAAAAAAAAGTCAAGTCCTGGGATGGGTTATTTTTGCGGCTCACCTGACACGATAGATTTTTGTTTTTATGCTTGCACTCCCTTCGAATTCCAAACGGACACATAGAATTGGCTAGAAATCACAAGCTATGTGCAAGTTTATACGGCATTTAAGGATCGTTTATACTTTTTAGATATGCAAGAATATTCTCATCGATTTAGGTGAGCCTTATAGCAGTTTTTGCAGCATCGTGATTTAATGTACCTAAGCATAATCAGGAAAGAGTGTTTTAGGGAGATCCTTACGGGATAGCGTATTTCATTTAATTATCTAGATTCTCGATATTTGGCTACTGCAGCCAGGGAAGCAATTAAGGGGCTATTCAAAATAACTGGACTTAGGAATAAATCTGATGATAGCCTCGATTGACTTATAGAATGGTATTTTGATGAGGAACACAATGAAGGAAAAGGAGAATAAAGATGAAAAAATATACTACTAAATAGTATGCAAAAATTTCAGGTATGAATGAAAGAACCGTGCGTAACTACATCGTATCCGGAAAATTAAATAGTTAGACCTATATGAGGCCGAATGGTGCTAAAGGGTACCATATATTGGTTTAGGAAGAGGAAAAGGAATAGATTGCAGGATCATTTTCAGATTATAGAATACATTTATTGACCGCTTTATCGAGCTTTCTCGAAAAAATGGATTGCATAATCAACAGGGTCAAGTAACAATAATGGGGAATTAGGGCATTGAGCATCTGTTCTTTGTTCTGATTCCCCACTCATCCTGGAATGAGAACTTAGATTTGGGAAACATATACCCCTACTAGTTCTCTGTAACGGAGACTTAGTTTTGGGAAACATATACCCCTACTAGTTCTCTGTAACGGAGACTTAGTTTTGGGAAACATATACCCCTACTAGTTCTCTGTAACGGAGACTTAGTTTTGGGAAACATATACCCCTGCTAGTTCTCTGTAACGGAGACTTAGTTTTGGGAAACATATACCCCTACTAGTTCTCTGTAACGGAGACTTAGTTTTGGGAAACATATACCCCTACTAGTTCTCTGTAACGGAGACTTAGTTTTGGGA
>JAQUJJ010000026.1:0-2694 GCA_028681035.1 Candidatus Cloacimonadota bacterium | reverse complement strand
AACATATACCCAGGTTATTGGCGTGCTCTTTCGGTTACATTCCGTTAGTTTACTAATATGATGGATCGTTTGTATTTCACATCACTCACTCAAATAAAGGATTAAAAGAGGTTAAAATGATTATAAGAATTGGAAAAAAAGCAATGGACTTTATAGTTGGTTTAAATATATCGAGAACCAGGCAATATGCATATGCAGCCTTTATAGCTTAGTATACAGCTTTAAGCTATCAACTCAATAAAACAAAAACCATAAGAAGTGTTTAGACTCAAAATGAAGCAGTTGTATCTATATCAGTCCAGAAGGTAAAACAGTTTATCGGCAGAAACGATTATGCAGTTCAATTATTGAGAGATTTACAAGAAGTTGGTTTTCTAGTTAAAGTACAGAATTATTGTACAGCAAACAGCCCATCACGCCGTTCTAATGGGTTTGAGGTAAATGATAGTATGTTTTGGGATGATACTTTTGTTGATTTAGAACAGTAGTGCTTCCAAACACTTAGGCAAATTAAATCAAGCATTGAGAAAAGGCGTAACTACTACCAAAATAAGCAGCTGGAAGCAATGTAGTCAAGCAACAACAACACCAACCAGTTAGAAGATAGTACGGAAAACTGTTTGATGCTTCTACCCGATGAAGAGACTGAACTGTTCCAATAGAGAATACCTAAATATAAATTGGATGTTTCCAAAACAACTGAACTTCTTAAGAGATAGTACCAAGATGACGTAATAGTATGGGACGATGTCATCAACCCCTGTGGAAAGTTAAAGCCAACCACTGAAAGACAGTCCAATATTATCAGCGGAATAAATGCCATATTACATCCATAGACTATTCATGTTACGATTGGGCACAAGGGAGGCCGTCTACATCACAGATTATGTAGTATCGTAACTGATTTATGGCATTGCTTGATACCCCAAGAAGATAATTATGTAATGCTGGCTGTTGATCTTACCTCAGCCCAGGTATTGTTTTTTTAGCAAGTTGTTGGATAGTTTCCATAGCCCTTTCACAGTGCATTGTTGGATGGTCAATTTTATGAGACTTTGAATGAGATAATGTTTAAGAACTCAAAAACCAGAAACGAAGTTAAATAGTTTTGTTTCCGCAACATGTTTAATGGGTATATTTCATTCTGGAATAAGTTCAGTGAGATTAATGCTGAGTGCCTTGCTTACACTAAAGTGTTCAGAGATTATAACAATATTATCAATGCTCAAGGAGTAACGATGGCGGCGAGTTTACAACGTAAATAGTCTGAGGTGTTTATTCCCATTTATCACACCATTGGGGATAGCCTAATTCGTTATGATTAGATAGTTGTTGGCATCCCAAGGGGGAAAACCGAATAGGTAATTCAGTTAATAACTGGAATGATAGATGATAGCTTTGGTTTTAAGGCTCCCGTAACTATTTCAGTAGACGGATAGGATTAATCCAAGTTAACTGGGAATTAACATAACAATAATTTGGATTGCAGGATATGCCTTTTTAAGACATTATTTGTGTTGGGGAGTATCCCTTGTCTGTTTTGGCTATTTGAGTGCACAGAAACGATGCTGGGTAGCCTAAAATCGATTTTATGGATAGCCGGTGGATTTTCAAAAGCAAAACATTAAAATAGATATACAGAAAATGAGAAGAAGAAATATGGAAAACAAGGAGAAAGAGATGGAAATCTCAAAGTATTATGGATAGGTGATATCTTATCTGGATAGTGCTGATAATAGTGATAACAGCAATATAAGTGTTATTGCTGGGACAGAGATTGACGATTATAGCTGTTTATAGTTTTACGAATACGTCGATCGGATGATAGCTTAGTGTTATAAGTAGACATCGTGCGAATGCATATAGGTGTTAGAGTATTTGAATAGAGACGATGCCTTTGATTACAAGAAGGCATTGCTAAACAATAAATCAGCTAAACAATCTAAAATAGGAGAATAAAATGACAAAAAGAGAAGCAAGCGTTCAAGCAATTATTAGCTTTATGGAAATTTCAGAAAAAACAATGCAAACAATGACATAGTATGTCAAAGCAACCAATGAGCAAATGCGTGTTTTACTACGAACATTGAATGAGTAGGATGCTCCATTAGCAACGGAATACATGAATGAAAAATAGGCATCTGCGTACTTGAGTATTCCCGTTGGAACATTAAGACAGAAGCGTAGTAAGGGTGAAGAGCCTGCATTTTACAAGCAGGGTTCGTCAGTTAGATATAAACGCATAGATTTGAATACCTGGATGGATAAAAATAGGATTCCTACAAACAATGAAGTATTAGCTAATTTCTAACTGTGTATAATAATAGGCTATCTTCCACATTTCCAGGCTTAATCATTAGTGGTATGGAGTAGTATCTACCAGATGGTTTGATATAGCGTATGGGAGTACTAAGAACTAAGCCTTCATAAAGAAACAAGTATCGGTTGGTTCAAAAAACAAACTGGTAAATTAAACCCCCTCTTCGGAGGGGGTTTTTTTTGCTTAAAAATATTGGCGGTTTGTCCTATATTTGTCCTACGGACTTTTAGACAAACCGCCTGAAACCTTGGTGGAGCATAGCGGGATCGAACCGCTGACCTCTTGACTGCCAGTCAAGCGCTCTCCCAGCTGAGCTAATGCCCCAAAGGAGGTGTCGTTTAGTTTCGTCAATCTTTTAACCTGAGTTATTTTGT
>JAQUJJ010000148.1 GCA_028681035.1 Candidatus Cloacimonadota bacterium | reverse complement strand
CATTGTACACATCGGCTCCTTTCATTTCACCTCCTGATATCTCTATCAAAAGGCTAAGTTTATTATTACACAAACTGGTGCAATCTAAACTTCCGAAACTGGTGCACTTTTAACTGCCATCGACACTTGGTTTAAAATGGAACTTATACTTGATATTTCTCTTTGAACTATTTTTCCTTTGGGAGCGCTAGGGCATTTTGGAATTGGGAGAACTATGCTGCTATCACTGGTTGTAAAATCTTCAGACGTAAAAAGCCATCCTTGGTTTAAATGAAAGTTTAGAAGAATATTGCGAGCAAAAGCATTTCCAGTATTGGATAAACTCAAGCTAATATCAGTCTTGTTCTCACAATAAAACAATCGTAAATGTATCTGCTCAAGCCATTTCCTCACATTTAACAGCCAGTTGGGATAATGCGTTTCAAGATACTCTTTTATCTGTTTAGCTGACGGAGCAACATACTCAGATGTTATGTTAAATGGCCAGAATGGCTTTACATGTGTTTCCGCAAATTCTCTAACTTTTTTTTCTTCATCAGAAAAATCCTCTTTAGGGAGATGTTTTGATCTGATGTAGTTGACTAAATCATA
This sequence comes from Candidatus Cloacimonadota bacterium, assembly GCA_028681035.1. The sequence goes on along the minus strand of JAQUJJ010000148.1, from coordinate 7,921 downwards.
AATTTGATCCTTATCCAGTTCCTCATATAGCCTCAATTGCACTTCACTGATTGGTTTATCGGCAGATGAAAGACCTCTTGCCTCAAGCAATATAATGGGTTGACTTTGCTCCATTTTTTTAAGCTTTGTTTCAAGTTGGATGATTTGTTTATCTCTAGAGTCGTTTTCTGGGGGTAATAGCCATTCTTCTGGAGTTTTGATAACTTGTATGTTCTTATTTCTGCATTTTAGAACCACGCCAGTATCACTTGTGATTAATCTTACATCCTCATCTGGATTAACTTCATTGTATGCCAGTACATTACCAATTAACAGGTCATCAAAAATTGACTCATCCAAGCCTTTCATGTGTTTTTGTAACATTTCTACCGCGCAATTAGGAGGAAAAGCTAAAGTAATCTTGGTGTTTTCTTTTGGAGTTAACTGCGTGTTGGGTGTTTTTAGAATCTCGTCAAAGAGCGTATTGTACTTCCTTGCCTTTTTGGCTCTGCGTTGCGAACTGTCTGTCTTGAACTTGTCTATCTCCCGAACAACGGGGTCAGCAAAATAGATTAAGATAGTATCATAATCATCAAATATTTGACTGTAATTGAGATGTCTTACATCGTTGCAGTGGATCAGCAAGTTTGTATCTGCAAATACGGTTAAGTTTTTGGTGGTGGTTCCTTGTTCATGCATATCAAGACCTCAAGTGTCGTCGGTAAACACTCTTTCTAAGTAATCCGTTTAACCCTGATATCCCCAACGGTTTTCCTGTCTCTACCAGAATAATAACAACCAGTCATCTCTATCGAATAATTCTTGAACTCAAGAGTAGTTGTGCCTATGTGCGTATGCATAGTTTCTAAGGCCGCAGGAGTTGGAGTATTTATATACTCATATGTTATTGTGAAACAGTGTGGATTGATTGTAATAATAGAGGCTGTGCTACTATAAGAGGTAGACGAGCTAGTCTCTAAAACTACTAACATCTCTGTCCAATTTTGATAAACAGATATCGATATCCCGATGTCCGACAAGAAATTATCATAGGAGGAATTAAGGACTCCTTCCCATTTCCCTGTTAGCACTGGTACTTTGACTAATTTGATCTTATGGAAAAAATTCAGTTTCCAAAGCCATTTGTTAAAGACAGTATAAAGGAATCCAAAAACTCCGAACACTGAAGGAAAAGACACCCAGTATGGTGCTGAAATATTGTAACACTCAAGGACAGAGTAGAAAATATAACAGAAAACTACACTGATAATAGCCAAGTAAAACAACACATCTTTGCGTTCATCAGAGTCTGTAGCGTAAGGGTGCATTTTAGCTCCATTCATTCCATAATCCTATTGATTTAGTGATGAATGTTTTTGCCGCATCAAGGTTCCACTGCGTATTACCTGTTCCAAACAAGTCATATAGGCCATGCTGACATTTGAACTTTTCAATGATGCCATTGCTTTTGGCTCGATAGAGGTAGTTTAGGACGTTAAGTGTTGTGCTAGAGTAACTCGAAGCGAACAAATTGTCAGGGATATTATGTAATAAACATTCTACAAAATATGATGGGGCATCATGTTCCGTTAGAGCATAATTTGCTACAAGCTTATTACGCATGTTTTTAAACACACGAACTGTAGGTTTGTAATTACCATTAGTTCTCTGGTTCTTACTAACTCCATTTTCGTAATGATACTTAGGATAATTAACTATCTGTGTGCCTTCTTTCGTCCATAAGGTTACGCCCTCATAGTAGCTGTTCGGGCTGATTGCATAGTAATGCCTGTACTCTGTGCAGGCAATCACGTCGCAATCAAGTTGGTTTATGGGCTTACGAATTCGTATTGCTTTGCTGCCAGCATCCAACTTTGTGATCCCAAAGAAATCAAGCAACGCAAACAAAATATCATTCTTAAAATCTCTAAAGCCATAGCTTTGATTGACAATTCTCAGTTGCCTGCATTGGTCAACAGTCAAATTGCTGTAGAATGATGACGTAAGACAAGCGATAAGATCAACATCCATATTTCCGTAGGTGTTAGTACCATTTTTATACGAACCTTGCATGAACATGTTATACTTAATACCATCAGGAAAGGAGTAGTTATCGATTGCTCTTCTGACAGATTCATGAGTTGCCTTAGCTGTTGCTTGAGCTCCAATATGCGACCATGTTTCTAATTGGCTTTCAGGTATCGACATTATAACCCTCCCCGAAAGGCTTTGGCAAGGACGGACTGCTCTATTTTCTCTATGCGCTGCATGGCTTGCTTGTATTTCGCATCCAGAGAGTCGGCAAGGGCAAAGAGATTATTTACACGTGTCACAATGTCTTGCTGTTCTTCTATGGGGGGAAGTGGTATGACAAACTCTGAAAGAACTTTCGCATTGATATTGGATTGACCAACCCCATCTGTTCTCACTTGCTTACACCAATCTCTACCGTATTTGGAATTCAGACATAAATTGAGAAAATCTGATGATAGGATGTCCTTTTTATGCTTTATTTTGATTAGATAGCCAGCAAAGATAGCTTGTCTCTCCCCTCTATAAATTGATGTTTTCCCCACAAGTTCAGGGCTATTTGTCCTATTAAACAACACATCACCGTTTTCTAAAGCATACTTACTAATTTCAGAGGTATCACTTGTATATTTTAAATCAGTCCAGTCAATCTCCCCATCTTGAAGATTTCCCATTCGTAATACAGGTACTAAGCCAGTTTTATCTGATTTGCTGGAAGTTCCATATTGAAATCCATTCGCCAACTCCTTCAATGTAGCCTGAATCCAATGTTCAGGTAGCTTAAACAAATCAGCAGAAAGGTCTTTTTTAATCATTCCCGATTTTGATGCCCAATCATCTTCATCGAATTCGATAAATCCATCGGAAAGCATGCCCGAACAAGCTGAACTGAGAACACTCTGGCGGAATTTCTTCAGCAGGACAGGTATCTTTTCCAGTCGTGCTTTTAACTGCCTGACTTTGGGCAAGATGGCATCCAGTTTTTCTACTATTTGCTGCTGTTCGTTTAATGTTGGTAGAGGGACTTTATGATTTTGCAAATCAGGGAGCCTTATGTACTTTATAGTTGTGCCTCTATTGTCCCTAGTGAGGTATTCTAAAGAATGTGCAATGTAATAATACAGGAATTGAGCATTGATTTTGAAATTCTGGAGGACATATGTTCTTTGATACGCATTGAATTTACCATTATAGTATTTCACATTAAAATAGCCATTGCCCGCTATAAGAAGTGCTTCTCCTTCAAACTCATAGAAGTCTATTTTTGTTGCTTCTCGTGCACATGTAAAAAAGAGGTACTTGCCATTTGGATTCCCTTTATTCACATCAATCTTACCAGTTTTGATTGAACACAAGTTCTTAAGGTCATCTGAATTCCAGTGCTGGTTACCCATTCTATTGCCCTAATATCTCTGCAATTTCATTCAATTCATCCAGTACAGCTTCCAGTTCGCTTACAGCTTCTGTAATCAGCTCAACCGGCTCCGGTAGATTATTAGGATCGTCCAGCGAATCGTCTTTGAGCCATTTGATATCAAGGTTGTAGTTGCGAGCTTTGATTTCATCTATAGAGAAGGAGCGGAAGCGTCCTTCCAGTCCCTGGTCAATGCGTTTGGAAGTCCCGTTGGGATCGATGCCGTAACAGGCTTCAAACTCTGTGAACATCTCTGCGGTAAGGGGTCTATCCTTCTTGGTGCAGGAGGGGATATTGGAACGGCAATCGTAGATCCACACTTCTTTGGTGGTCTTGCCTTTGTGCATGAATACCACATTTGCCTGAGCATTGGCATAGGGTATAAAGGTTCCTCGTGGCAGACGCAGAATGGTATGCACATTGCAATCTGCCATGATAATCTCAAACACGTCTCCGGCCTTATCTTCAAATAGGCAATTATCGGGCAGCACTACTGCAGCTCTGCCACCCGGCTTGAGAATAGTGAGGATATGCTGCATAAAGTTAAGCTGTTTATTGGAGGTGCGGATGGTGAAATCATCCCGCTCCGGTGCTTCGCCTGCGCCTTTGGTGCCAAAAGGGGGATTGGTGAGAATCACGTCATAGCGTTCACCCCGATCGGCTTCATAGATGGAATCACCGATGTAAATGGTGGGATTGAGTCCATGCAAAAACAAGTTCATCAGAGCCAGGCGGCGGGGACGGGCAACTAAATCCTGTCCATAGTAAGTTTGCTCTTTTATGCGTTTGATTACGTTTTGGGGTATTGCTCCCTTGGTTTGTTGGATCAGCCATTCGTAGGATGCGATCAGGAATCCACCTGTGCCACAGGCAGGATCACAGATGGTCAAAGGAGCTTTCATGGGATTGGGCTGCATCAGCTTCACGATGGATTGAATCAGCACGCGGGGAGTAAAGTATTGTCCCGCACCTTTTTTGCCTTCGCTGGCTGCCTTTTCCAAGAGACCTTCAAAGGCTTCGGCTTTTACATCCACACCCAGGGCAGACCAATCCTCGTCGTCGATTACACTGATAATCTTTTTGAGGGATACGGGGTTGGCAAACTTTGGCATGGCTTGGGTAAAGATATCGCCAAGCAGTCCCGGGGAATCCCGCAGGGTTTGCAGCACTATCAGATAGTGGTCTGTGAGGGCAGTTCCATTCTTGGCTTTCAGGGTATTCCAGTCACATCCGGAGGGTAGGTTTATTTCTTTTTCATCCGCCATCTTGATAAAGAGCAGATAGGTAAGCTGCTCTATATAATCCCCATAATCTATGCCATCATGGCGCATTGTGTGGCACAAGCCCCATAGTTTATTTACAACATCAGCCATTATACGTATCCTTTTAAGCGGTTATCTTGAGATTGATTTCTGAGATAAGTTCATCGAACATGGTGCCAAAAACTTGTCGGGCTTTGGAAAGTCCACCGTGATCATGCAGTATTGGGATTAGGTTGAAGGCATCCCTATCCAGAGTGAGGTTTACGATCAGGTGTTCTCTGATGTAGCCCAGCCATTGTCTTTGTTTACTGTTAAAATCGTGAGTTTGGAGCATTGTGGCGATCACTCTTTCCACCCTCTCTTCAGCGGTGTAAAGCGGGTAGATCTCATCTTCGGCTTTGTGAATCATGGAGATGATGTCTGCCATAGCTTTATGCCCGGATTTTTCGTGGGCTCTTTGCACCTTTTCTTCTTCGAAGCTGCTCTTTTTCAGTTCGTTGCGCAGCTCGGTGAGAGCCTCGTAAGTCCATTTGTGAGGATTGTTTAACAAGATGGAAAGGGCGTCTATTTTGTCTTTATTGTTCTTTACAAATTCTGCAAAGGCATCAAGGTAGTCTTGGGGCTTTAGCTGCTCTTCACCTACCCTGAAGAGGTATTCGGATTCTACTTTATCACGTTGTGCATAGTCTATATAAAAAGGTGTGTTAGCTCTTTTGTAGTTTAATAGCAGGTCTTGAAACTTGGGATCACGCAGGGTTTGCATGGTGCCGGTGAAATCTTGCTTGAGCCTGGATTTCAGACTATCGGCATAGGCTTTGATGTCTCCATTTTGAATATAGACACCAAAATCCTCTCTGGCTTTGGCACTCATGGTGTCGGCTATTCTGCGCAAGCGTTTAATGAGTCTGTTCTTATTGTATTCCGGTTCGATATTGTTCCAGATATTCTCTATAATCTCGTGGATGGTGATGGTCTGCCCTTCTTCTGTTACGTCAATCTGAAAATCTGTGGCTTCGGCAAAGTACTGGATCAGGGTGCCATCAAAGCAATCGAAGATGGTGAAACACTCTTTATTGATTCCCGGGCATTTCCGGGTGCCACGTCCCAGCATCTGAGTCCACAGAATGCGGGATTTTACGGGTCTTAGGAACACAATGTATTCCAGTGCTGGAATATCCACCCCGGTGGAGAGCATATCCACTGTGACCACTACAGAGGGCTCCGGACGATTGCGAAAGCGCCGGATTTTTTCCAGAGGCTTATCCACATTGGGATTTCCGGTAATCTTCTGCACGAAGTCATCCCCACGATTCAGCAATTCCCTGGCGGTTCGTACTAACTGGTCTGAATGTGATTTGTGCTGAATATCATTAACCGCGAAGATCAGGGTTTTGGGGAATCTGCCAGTTTTCTGTTCATGCTCCAAGGCATAGCTAAAGATCTCTTCCAGAATCTTGCGATTGCTATCCAGAGAGGTGATGCTGCGCTCGATCTCATTGGCATCAAATTCTCTTACGTCTTCCAGAGCATCTATTTTTTCAAGCCCTGTTTCGGTATCTCTAAGCCCTACTTTTTCGCCTTCAGCCAGAAAGATGCCATTTATCCTTACATTGGAATTGATCTTGATGGCTTCGTAATCCACCAGATAGCCAGCCAGAACCGCTTGCTCGTAGGTGTAACGATAAACAGGATCACCAAAGATCGCCAGGGTGTGGGCTGCTGGGGTGGCGGTTAGGCCTATTTTGATAGCATCAAAGTGATTGATTGTGTTTCGCCAAATGCTTTCATCTTTGGCTGTGTAGCCTCTGTGACATTCGTCCGCTATTATTACATCAAAGGCGTTGATGGAGATATCCAGCCTGGTGGCATCGGCATCTATCTCGGGATCATCATTTTGAACAAAAGAATTCTCCCGACCAAATAGATTCATCGCCATCCTCTGGATCGTGCAGATGTAAACAAATGATTGGGATTCATTGGGTTGAGTGAGGTAGCTATTAGGTAGCACACCTATATCAAAGCTGTCCCCTTCCTCAAAATCCTCGGCTTGAAAGCGCTGGCTAAATACTTCATACTCTTGGTTAAACTTATTGTGAGACGGGGTTTCAAAGGAATGAAAAGCTACTGCTGCCTGGGCGGCAAGGGCTCGGCGATCCACTAAAAAAAGAATCTTCTTGGCGTGTCCAGATTTGAGCATGCGATAGATCATGGCTACAGCGGTAAAGGTTTTACCTGTGCCTGTTGCCATCGCCAGCATCATCATGCGTTTACCGTTTAAAATGCCTCGTTCAACAGAGTAAATGGCTTCTGATTGATAATCCCTGATTCGTTCGAAATTTATGGGGTTTTCCTGAAACCAGGATAATGCTGCGGCGGGTGATTGCGAATACATATCCTGCATTGACGGAGCTGAGTGAAAAGAGCTGAGCTCTCTGGCGTAGTAGGCAGAAGAACGAACGTCGGCAAACCAGATTCGAGTTCCATTGGTCGCATAAAGAAATGGTACCTTGAACCCGTTCCAATCACCCAGAGTATTTTCGCAGCCCACAGAGTAGCGTTTGGCTTGCTCCAGAGCGTTTTGGGCATCAATGGATACCCGCTTTGCCTCGATGATCCCCAAGAGACAGCCATCCACAAAAAGAGCATAATCGGCAAATCCGTTATTGGTAGGGTATTCTTCTACTGCATGCCTGGAAAGCAGAGTGGGATCTGTGACCTTGCTGCTGTGGATGATCTCCCAGGGGGGATTCAAGGATTTCAGCAGAGTATCAATTCTTAGCTTTCTGGTTAGCCATTCACTTTCGTACATATTTAGCCTGATTAAACTCGATTAACCGTATTCTTTTTTTTCTGCAAAAATCCAATTTTCTCCCCTTCTCATCGAGCCAATCAACATAACCGTTTGATGATCTTCCCAGCACAAAACCGGATGCTGCAGAAGAAGAAGGAAATTTTGTATCAGCTTGCAGTATATACTTGTCACCAGTTAGAGATAAAATCAATGTTCCATCCTGTACCATTGATTCCTTCAGGTTAAGGTTTTTATTGGTTAGTCCTTGGGTGTGTTCTTTGGTTATTTCAGAATCCTTATAGAGAATTACTTGTTTAGTAACAAAATTATACAGCCCTGATGCCTTTACACCCCTGGCAGATATGAAAACTTTTACTCTATTCTGGGGTGGTGGTATCGGCACTAATCCCGCTGCTGGTGGTGGTAGGGGAACATCTCCTAGTA
>JAQUJJ010000025.1 GCA_028681035.1 Candidatus Cloacimonadota bacterium | reverse complement strand
TGGGAAATATATACGCGTTGAGTCCCGGGACGACATTTTCCGTGAAATCCATAGGATTCGATACCTCTGATTCACCCCTGACACGGGGAGATATTGGGCTGAACTCGAGCTGAAACTGAGGCAAAGTATAAGTTCTCACCCAAACCTTCAAATAGATATCACGTGTCACAGAGGGCTTAAAGGTTTATAGGGTGAGGAGATAGATAGGACTGGCTTTAGACTGTGTCACAGCGGTCTTTGGACGTTTCTGGACGCTTCGGTATCACGATTCCTTCAATTTTGCCCTCGTTTTAGGGTATTTTCAGAACATCAGATTTTCTGAAATGGTTTGCGAATTTAATAGAGCCGTAACTGAAGTGCCAGGGGGCCGATCATCGTTAGCCACTGACTCTGATCAGCGTCTATAAACTCGATCCGGTAGTCTTTATTGAGGGGTTGGAGGGCAACTCCCTTGCGTGCCTCATCATACTGTATCCTTTTCAGGGTGATGCCTGTCTCGTATCTGACGGCACAAATTTTACCATCGAGTCCATCCCAGGTTTTTTGCTTTCTGATCAGCACGACGTCCCCATGCAGGATCTGAGGCTCCATACTATGCCCATTGATTTGGAAGGCCATGTAGCTGTCCGTTCCGAAGGGAATATAGCGAGTGGGGACTTCGACGGTATCCGTCGGTTCAATACCTTCCGGGACATCAATGGGTGATCCAGCGGCTATTTCCGCTACGATCGGGAACACTGACGTGCGAATGTAAGTCTTATCAAGATCATTCATTAAGACCGGTTTACCATCCACTATCTGGACTTTCTTGGTAGTCCTGATATCATCTCCAAGCTCCCAGGGGGCCAGGATGAACATATTGCCTTCACCTCTCAAAAGCCAGTTCACGTTCACTCCGGCATCGACCAATCTGGCCATGAACTGAGGGTCGGGAAACCTCTCATTATTCTTGTAGCGGTCCAAAGAATTGGCAGAAATGCCAAACTTTTCTGTGAACTGGTATTGCTTCAGTTTCATTGCTTTAATCAGCATTCCCAGTCTGCTGCCGACGTCATTGGGGTCCATTATTCCTCCTATAAGGTCATTTTTTGCTTGACCTTTTGCCGTATGGGTAAGATTATGCATCCGTAGATAAGATAAATTGTCTAATCTTTTTGTCAATGCTTATTTATATAGTTGTGATTCGGCGGCGGATTCTTCCGCTCGTATCAGATAGATTTCAAAGCCTGCCGGAAAGAGCAGAAAGGACTTCCCAAGTTATTGCGATGCAGTTATGTAGCACCCAATAATAACTAAGGGGAGGCGCTTATGAAAGCGACTACTTACGAGCCCGGAGAAACTAGGGTCAAGGACGACCTCTGTGACACACTGACCTCTGTGACAGGTGTCACACACCCTTCCAATCGGAGAAAAAAGCCGCCGATGCTGATCAGCAGATATGTTGAACACTGTGACAGATCGCCAGGCCTGAAAAAGGCCACCACTGTGACAGATTATCCGACCTCTGTGACACGCCACCGGAGTGGAGGTGTCACAGTGGTCTTACCTGTAGTTGAAGATTATTGGCAGAGGCTGAACATGAGCAAGAACAAGATAAGGTCAGTCTGGCTGACCGTGGAACGGGCGGCGGAGTTGATGAACTGCTCCACCCGCACCGTATGGCGCTATATCAAGCGCAACCAGATCGAAGTGCACAAGCATCTGGTCGAGCAGGATGGCTATAAGGTCATGAAGACCTTCCTGCTGACCGAGCCATCCTTATATATAAAGGAGATGGCGGACTGCCAAGCCAGGAACCTGGTGCCTGCCGGCTTTATTGAGATCACTCTCAAGGTGGATGGCAAAGACCTGCACAGCGCTTTGATCTACAAATACAGCGAGGAGGACAAGCATGAGCATCTATGATGAAATCGACCCCCTGGCCTATGCTGAGCTCTATCAGAGCATCTATCCCGATTGGAAGGGTAAGCAGGACTTGCTTAACCAGATTGGGAAAGGCCAGGAGATCAAACCTAAATCGACACCAGTGCCAGTTCCATCTGTCACACCGACTGAGATCGCCAAGCCGGATGAGAGTATCGTCCTTGAAGGAGAATTATGCGATCCAAACGATCCTGAGGATGAGTACATCGACTTTACTCCTCAGGAGCGGATACCAGTCAAATGCGATAACGAAGCCAGGCTGATGGGCTACTTCTGCACCACAGTGCTGGAACGGCTCCAGCATAGCGAGTCCAAAGGCCGGGAGTGGGAAATAATCACTGAAGAATACAACAATGGCAGCCTGGCTCCTGAACTCTATGCCCTTAAAGGCAAACGCACTGAGCGGGCCTTACGCATCTGGCTGGGACGCTATGAACAGAGCAAGCAGGACATGTATGCCCTCCTGCATGGCAACCGCTATCGGAAGCGGCAACGCAAGATCACCGAACTGGAAGGCAAGGTGCTGCTGGCGATCCTGCTGCATCCTAACCGGATCAGCATCGGCAGTGCTCTCAAGTTCATGAAAGCCAAAGCCGAGTCCGGACAGATCGACTCACCCAGTTCAGTACCAACACTTAGACGCTGGGTCGAGGAGTGGCGGGATGACAACCTGGCGATGTGGGAGCAGGCAAGGCAGGGCAGTAAGTTCGTAGCTGAACACATTATCAAGACCATCCATAGGGATAGCAGATTACTGAGCGTGGGCGAAGTCTGGGTAGCCGATGGGCATGTCCTGGCCTTCGATATCCTCAATCCCAAGACCGGGAAAGCGCAACGCATGACCATGATCATGGTCTTCGACTGGGCTTCAAGATATCCGGTGGGTGCCACTCTCGCCTTCACCGAGGACAGCCAGCACATCCAGGCTGCCTTCCGTAACGGCTTCCTCAACTGGGGAGCCTTGCCCCAGTATGTCTATCTCGATAATGGCAAGGCTTTCAAGAGCAAGCTGTTCCACGAGCAGTGGGAAGGGCATGACCTGGCCAAGGAGCTAGGCGGCATCTTCCCTAAGTTGGGAATCAAAGCCCAATTTGCCGAAAGCTATAATGCCAAAGCCAAGATCATCGAGCGGTTCTTCCGGACCTTCCAGGAACAGTTCGAACGCTTCATCAGCAGCTTCAGAGGTGCCAATATAGCCGATAAGCCTGCCACTCTGATGCGTAATGAGAAGTGGATCAAGAAGCTTTATACCTGCGAACCGCCCACCACTGAAGAAGCGATGCAGATGATCGGTTACTATATCAGATACGTATATGGAATAACTCCCCACCGGGGACTGGATAACCGCAAACCCTGGGAGGTGTTCAACTCGGCTCCCAAACCTCAGGATAGGCTGGTCAATCCCTCCCGACTCAACTTCATGATGCTGAGTGTGGAGCGTAAGGCCATCCGCAACGAGGGCATCGTACTGAACAAGCTTAAGTACTGGCATCCCGCCCTGGTCTTCCACATGGGCAAGCCGGTAGTGATCAGATACGATCTGGCTGATGCGAGATGGGTGCTGGTCTATGACGAGTTTGATGTCTTCATCTGCCAGGCTTCCCTGCGCCAGACCCAGCATCCGTTCATCCAGGCCGATATGCTCAGCAGCAAGTCACATAAGGAATACCGCCAGGAATACAAGCAAATCAAGAAGCTGCAGCGGCTGACCGAACAGCGGACACGTAGCTTTGTACGCAGCAATCAGGAATCGGTGGATAAGCTGCTTAAGAGCTATATGAACGAGATCCCGGCCGATAACAATCCCACCTTCCTTCAAGCTCCCATGATCGAAGCTCCCGCCCCAGGTCCGGAAGAGGAGATCGCCAGGTTGGAGCAGATAGTAATCGAGCAGGAACAGGCTATGGCTGCCAGCCAACCTGAACAGACCAACAACGATCAAAATCAGGAAGTTATCGAGGGATCAAGCGAGTTCGATCCCTTCGACGATGAGGAGTTCAAGAAAATGCTCAAGACGATCGGAATCAAATAAGGAGGATTAGATGAAGCAAGGAAAACTTGTCCCGATCCACAACGTCCAGAAAGCCGATGAATGCATCGACTTTCTACTCAAGCGTCCACGCCTGGAGATGGTGGGACTGGGCATGCTGTATGGCAGGCCTGGCCTCGGTAAGACCACTTATGCCAGGCGCATAGCCTGTACTCGTGGCTATGTCTATATCAGACTGGAAGCCACGACCACACCCAAGACCTTCGCCAAAGAACTACTGCAGAGCCTCTACCTTAACTTCGGGATGGGCGACTATCTGCCAGTCGGACCCTGTAACACCCTCTATAAGCAATGCATCCGGCTCCTGCATTCCCATGAGGATACGGTCATCATCATCGATGAGATCGACTATGCCTTCCGCTATCCTGAACTGCTCGGTTCGATCCGGGACTTGGTGGATCAAACCTTGTCAGTGGTGATTCTGGTGGGCATGCAGAATGCCAAGGACAGGCTCAACCAGATCAACGCTTACTACTTCGACCGCTGCAACTACTTCTACGAGTTCGAGACTATCAGCAAGGACGACATCCAGTTGCTGACCCAGGAGATGATGAACTGCCCCTGCCCGGAATCACTGGTTAACTACATCCACTTTAACGCAGCCGGGAACTTGAGGAAAGCCATCAAGATCATGCATATGATCGAGCTTCGCAGTAAGATGAATCCCATCCAGGCCATGAACGAGATCAACACCAAGCTGGGGGCCTTATGACTTCCAAAGACCTGGTTATCCGCTTCGTCACCTCCAGCAGAAACTTCTTTGTGATAGAGCAGACCATGGAAGGCACAGGCCTGTCCAGGCGAGTCATCAAGCGTATCTTGAACGAACTGGTAGCCGAAAACTGTGTTCGCCAGATCTCGAAACGTGATCCGATCTACAGCCGGGACTATGAGCATACCGCCCGAATCAGCACCATCCACTGCACCGATTGGGCTTATAGCATAGAAGACTGCGAGAAGCTGATGTGGGCTCTGGATGGCAAGTACATTAGATCTATCAGAGCTCTGGCTGCCAAGATCGGGAGAAGCCGCCAGTGGGTCTTTAAGTACCTGGAGGCCCTGATCTCGGTGGATGCCATCGGCATCAGAAAGGCCGGATACTATGTAACCTGCTATGAGAACATGCATAAAGTGGGCACTGTCATCACTAAAGGCATCATCAAGCAGAAGCGCTTGGAATGTGGTATCAAACGCACTCCTAACCGCAAGAAAAAAATCAAATCTACTAACCACAAGTAAAGAGCGAGGGCATTCTATGACTCAGGAACAGCGAGAACGAAAACTACGTCAACAGATACATGGCCTTCGGGTCAAGAAATTCCATTGGCCGCTCGATGCCTTCAGGTTCATCATCAAGGGCCTGGGCTATGGCGAGTCGCTCAGAGCCTTGCCGGAGGATCGCTTAACTGAGTTGAAGGCACTCCTGCTCAAGTACCGTAAGCATGGCAGACCCCAGATCTTTAGCTTCGACCGTCAGGGCAAGTATATGTTCTTTCTCATGAAGACTGCAGACTGGACCGAGTCCCAGCTACGTGAATTTACCATCCAACACTATTCCAAAACCCACTGGAACCTACTCAACAAGAAAGAGCGCAGAGCTGTGATCGCAATGCTGCAGAACTGCATCAAACAGAATGAAAAGAAAGCCAAAATTACAACCAAGAAGGAGACATCCAATGGACACCCCCAAGACCCCCAAAGCTAAGAAGGCCATTCCCACCAGAGTTGACGCTAATGGACAGAGCATCCCGGTCTCGATCATCAGGCCGGAGATTCTCAAGCAGGACTCCATCGTAACCAAGACCATCAACCGGGCTACCAAGCTGCATGACCGCATGGTAGCTGACAAGAACCAGTTCTTTGAAGACGTGGAGCTTTATCTTCAGCAGGTGGCTGAGAAGAACGGACTCGATTGGAAAGGCAATGCCGTCCTCAACAGCTTTGACGGTAAGTACCGGGTCGAGATCAGGTTCAAGGAACGCATCCAGTTCGGCATAGAACTCCAACTCGCCAAACAGAAGATCGATGAGTGCCTGAAAGCCTGGTCAGCCGACTCTAACGTCAACCTCAGAGCCATCATCAGCGAAGCCTTCCAGGTGGACAAGAAAGGCGAGATTGCCAAGTACCGCATCCTGCGCCTGCGCCGCTACAACATCAAAGATCAAACCTGGAAGGAAGCTATGGAGCTGATCGACCAGGCCATTCAAGTGGTATCAACCAAGCAGTACATCAACTTCTATGAACGTGACGAGTCGGGGCAGTTCCGCCAGATCGTCCTCAACTTTCCTGCCCTCTGAGAAACAGTGGCAGCGTAATGCATCTCAATTTGATAAGAACACTGGAGAATGAATAATGGCACCTATGAATACCAACACTGCAGAGGAACTGAATACGATGAGCATCTTCAATGATGAACGCACATACCGCACCGATGAGATAGCTGATATCCTCAAGGTCGACCGTTCCAGCGTTTACCGCTGGATCAGGGATATTCTCGATCCTCTGCCTGCCTTCCGTACCAAAGAAAACGGACAGCTACGCTGTTCCGGTAAAGACCTCAACCTCTATCTGCTGAAGCACAAGGTACGCCCCGAGTATGAGTAACAGCCGTGAGTTCCGCATCAAGCGGGACAACTGCAAAGAAGCCTATTTAAACGGCAAGACCGATCCGCTGGAGCTGGCGGTAATCTTCGGTGTCTCCGATATCACCGTCCGCAAGTGGATCAAGAGCGGCAAGTGGGACGAGCTCTTTAAAGAAGAGAACCAACTCGACCACGAGATCGCCATTGCCCGCAAGAAGGCACTCATTCAAGCGCTCCGGGAGTATGCCAAGAACCCTGCCGATACTGCCATCCAGAGCCTGGTGAGCATGATGAAGCAGGATCAGAAGGATCGGCAGCCTGCCAAAGAACTGAACGATTACATCGTCAAGTTCCTGGATCAGGTGACCGACTTCATGATCGAGAAAGGGCATGAGACCTTGCTTAAGCAGTTCCAAAGCATTCTGCATGACCTGGCAGATTACCTGAGAGTGAGAAATGGTTAGCCTTCCTGCATCCTACATAAGGCCTCCCCAGCCTAAGCCTACCTACCCTACATACCCTCCAAGCCAACAGCCCGACATGGTCAGTCCTCCGACCTCCGGGTCCCCGACGCCCGTCCCCCTGGGCGTCGGGGGGTTACCCGGTTATGCCTAAGAAGTTCATCCAGCGGCATAACAAGGCTCTGACGGAGATCGCATCCAAAACGATCTCCGTCTTGCCTTTTATAGACGATAATCCTGAAGACAAAGCAGAACGGATCAGGAGAACAACTGCTGATGGTTGGGATGCTTTCTCGTTCTTCTGCAATACCTATTTCCCGCATATCTTCCCCCTACCTTTTTGCCCAGCGCATGAGACCATGTTCGATGAGACTGATAAGGGCTCAGGCATAATCGCCATCACCGGTTTTCGTGGGCTGGGCAAAACGGTTCTCATGGGAGTGGTCTATCCCATCTGGATGATCATCAAAGGTGAACGCTACGTGATCCATACTGCTGCAGACATAGATCTGGCTCAGGAGCGCACAGCGTTCACGTTGCATGAACTGCAAAACAATAAGCGGCTCACCATCGACTATCCGGAGCTGCAGCCAATGGATGCCTTTGATCTGGACTTCTATCTCAAGAATAAAGCCAGGATCAGAGCCAGAAGCATCAAGCAGTCTCACAGGGGAACCATCAATCCCAAGACTGCCAAGCGACCAGGACTGATTGTCTGTGATGATATCGATAAAGAAGAGAACATGGGTAACCAGTCAATCGGCAAGAGACGCATGGAGAAGATTTCCCAAGAGCTCGCCGGAGCATTGGCACCCGAGGGTGGCGGTCGCATTATCTGGCTCGGTAACCTGGTACATCCTAATTATGCGATCTGCCAATTTCAGGAGCTCATATTGAGCGAAATGCGGGCCGATAATCCTGATTTGGACTTGGGATACCAATCTGTTCTCAAAACGCACCAGAAGGCGATTTTGCGCTTCTCTCTCGAAGATATGCATGGCAAGTCAACATGGGAGTCTCAATACCCCACTGCCACTCTGCCAAACCTGCGTGCCAAGTTCGGCATGACCGGATATCAAAGGGAGATGCTGGGACAGCCGGTAATCGAAGGGAACATCTTCAAGAACCACTGGTTCACCAAGTATAGATCTCTGCCAGAGCCATCTCAAATGAAGCGGGTCTGGCTCTATGCCGATCCTGCCTGGGGAGAGAAAGGATGCTTCAAAGCCATCATCTCCATAGGCTATGACGGTAACAGGTTCTATGTGATCCATGCTTGGATACGGCAGACTGAGAACACCAAGTTCTTCAGATACTACTACGATGCCTACCAAGAACTTGATAGGACATACAGGGTGAAAGCCAGAGCAGCTTGTGAAACCACCTATGGACAGGCACGTATCCTGGCTGACTTCGACAGGTGGGCACAGGATAACCATCTCCCTCCGATATCACACCGCATCAAACGCATTGATAACAAAGACAACAAGAACCTCCGCATAGAGAGAACCGAGACCATCATCGAGACAGCCAAGGTGCTCTTTCCGGAGGGACAGGATACTCCTACTCTGATATCCCAGTTCCTCACTTATCCTGATGGCTATATCGATGGCTGTGATGCTCTGGCAGGATGTCTGGAACGGTTCTCAGAATACGATATAGGCAGGAACAGGGTCAAAGTCCGGAGGTTCAGTTTCTAATGAACTATTATGATCAGCTCATGCTTGAGTACTACCGGGTCCTCAATAATGCCTGGAAAACCGAGATCAAGGGTGCCGCCAGGCTTGCCATCCAGATGCTGAGTGACATGCCCCGAGCAGAGAAGCTCAAGAAGGACTCCATAGATAAGCTCATGGGCATCATCAATACTCAATTGGGAGATGACTTCGCAGCCATGGTCAATGAGCCCACCAAGGCGATAATAGACCGCTGTGTGCGGCTTGGACTCAAGGACACGCAAGTGCAGGCACCCACTAAGACCAGCATCGGGCTCTGGGGCATAGAAGATCAGCACTTATCCTCCACCATCCAGAAGCAGCAATTGTTCTGGATCAGTAATCACTTTGAAGCGGATGTCCGGCAGAGCTTTGCGGACACCCTCGCTAAAGCCATAGAGCAGGGATATACGAAAGAGATGCTTGCCGATACCCTCAAAGATCAGTTCAATGACCTTGCCAACCGCTCATCCAACTACTGGCAGGGACTCGCAGAGCATACAGCACTCAGAATACGTGAGTTTGGAAGGCTGCAAGGCTATAAGAAAGCTAAAGCCAGATACTACAAGCTCGTGGTGATCCTGGATGACCGCACCAGTGATATCTGCCGGGCACTGGCTGCCCAAAATAGGGTATATCCTCTCAACGATGCAATCGAGGTGATGGATAATCTTATGGCACTGGATACCAAATCCAACAGCCTGGATGATGCCAGAGACTACATCAAAGCCATCGCACCCTGGATCAAAGACGATCAGATCGAATACGACTCAGAGATGAACCCAGTCGGAGTCTCCGGAGCACATACTCCTTTCCCACCATTTCATTGGAAGTGTAGGACGACGTCCATATCATTGGGTTAAGGATATTTGTATTGACACTATGAGTGTCATGAGAAAATTGTAATTGGAGAGAAGAAATGAATTTACCGATTAGCGATTATTCGAAAGTCTATGGCAAAGTTATGGACTTCAATTTAAACAAGACTGAGAGAGTCCATAGATGGTTCCCATTTGTGGAAGGATATTCAGTTGAGTTTATTAATTCGGTCCTAGCTGAGCAAGAAACAGATAATATTATCTGCCTTGATCCATTTTGTGGGAGCGGTACAACTCCTTTAGAAATGCAGCTAAGGAATATCGAATGCTACTCGATAGAGGTAAACCCATTTTTACACCTACTCTCCACCGTAAAAATGAATAATACATATTCTCGAACTATCTTATGCAAAGAATTAGATAAACTCAGCAATATAAGCCCCGACGAATTAGATAAAATACCCCCTTCTCTGGACATGCTTGCTGAGAAAAAGTTCATTGTTGACAATGGTCTCGTTGATAAATGGAATTTTGATATTGATGCATTTTTGGCATTTAACGATTTGCATAAATTAATCAATAACATAATTGATCAGCCTTATAGGAATCTCTTCAACATTGTCTACGCATCTTTACTTGTACCTTTAAGTAACTTGTATCGAAATGGTAAGTGTTTATCATATAAAGCAAATTGGAAAGACAAACAGAGAGTCAGCTATCAGGATGTATTTAATGCATTTATGGCACATGTACATGACAACATCATTCCAGATGTAGAGGATATTGAACGAGGAAAACACGGCAGATCGACTATGACGAATAAAGATAGATGCTTTTTAGGAGACTCTAGAAATCTTCTTGATAAAGCAGTTCCGAATCGATCTGTTAATCTCGTTATAACTTCACCACCCTATTTAAACTCAAGAGATTACACTGATATTTATATTCTTGAACTATGGATGCTTGGATTTGCAAAGGCGCAAAGAGATATATATGATTTAAGAAGAAAAACTCTTAGATCTCATGTCCAAGTAAACTGGGGAAAATCAGAAAACCTACAAGTCAAAGAATTGAGTAACGTTATTAAACAGATAGAATTACACAGATCGAATTTCTGGAATCCGAATTTGATAGAGATGATTCAGGGCTATTTCGTAGATTTGCGGGACTTGTTACGCTCGATGAAGAATAAGCTAACCGCTCGTAGTAAGATATACTTGAATATAGCGAATTCGGCATATTATGGCAACGTAATTCACGTTGATGAAATTTGTGCTGAATTAGCCGAAAGAGAAGGATATCGTTGTATTGACATTCGTACCGCCAGATGGCTTAAATCAAGTGGGCAACAGAAGTTGTCAGTATCAAAACTGAAAGAAAGCGTTATTGTGCTAGAATACAATAAGTAAGCACTATTCGTTTACATTGAATATTCTATACCCTTCGTAATAATTATCAGAAATCACTTGGTAGCCATGTTCATCAATGTGTTGCTTGGTATATGTTTGGAGCTTTTCATGGTTAACATCTTTGTCAACTCTCGCGTCGTACACCACTAAATAGCCTGCGTTTAAATCTCTCAATTCTTTCTGTCCTATAAAAAGATACCGGAGTATCTGTTCTATACCGTCTTCTACCCTTTCAATTTTATATTGATATGAATTTTTTTTATCTGGATTGCCGATGCTTTGCCCCATCCACTTTATCTCGATCATTACAAACTTTGATGACTCCTCTAACAATACATCACAACGCTTATCCTCAATAATCATTTGATGTTCAGTTAAGGGTTGCATTGAGCTATTATCTCTGACAAACTGAATAAAGTGCTTCTTGAACAACTCCTCTGGTGCCCGTCTAAGCAAATTCTTGGTTTTTTTTTGTTCTTTATTTTTTTCTCTATCTGTTAGAAAGAATAGATTGTTTAGCAATGCAAAATTCAACGAATCTTGGTACTTATTAAACAGATGATCTATACTACTCATGGAGATTAGTTGTTTATATCTTTGTGAGTCCTTAGGGTTATCAAATACATGCGTTTTCTTTAGCACAGACCCTCGAAAATAAACGTTGTACGAGGAAGGAGTCTGGTCGTTTCTTTCATGAAAGTATATGAATATGGAATCTTGCTCACCAGTGCTCATAGTATGAACATCCGATTCCATTAAGACTAAATCACCAGTATGAATCACGTCAACATGATTATCTATCTCAATATAGCAACAATTCTTTACTCGACCCAATAAGTGTGAAGTTTTTTGAGGTAAGTCTTCTATATCTAATCCGTCTGTCTTTATCTGATTGATAGGTATTGAAACAACAAAAAATCTATTATCAGCTCTTGCATTATCAATATTTGGTATTACTCTCCCCATAAGCAGGGCATAGTTCTCACCTATTTCCCTCGCTAAGCACTGAGAAGTCTCTTCTTTGATTGAATTAATAGTATCCTTGTTTATAATCATTCTTCTCCTCGTTTTATCAAATCAAATACATACCCAAAATACCCTATCAAATACTCCTTAGGTGATACTGCCGCAGGTATATTATTCGTTTTCAGAATTTCGTCGTATGCTGATTTGAATTCATTTAAAAAAAGAATGGTCTCGTTCAAAGGATTGCTAGTTTCCAGTACATCGTCTAGAGCTTTTAACTTGCTCTTGAATTCAGGATCTCGATAAATAAACCGAAATAGTTGTTCATAACCATAAATACTTTGTAAGGATACCATTATATCAATCCATTGAGCTATCGATTTCATAGTTGAATCGGGAAGAAGCAATTTGGTTACTGCTTCGATACCTTTCTCTGTAATAGTGGGATTATCGACGGATAGTATGTACTTATTTAGAGCAAGAATATCAAGAGATCTATTCACAATATCGCTCTTTGGAGAGGTCGAATCTAAGACAAACTCATATAGTTGAGGTAGTTCTTGCAAGTCGTCATCACCATTATCCTGGTTATAAAAGTGAACCAGAGTGTTAATAAGGTACATTGACCAATTGATATATAGCTTGTTTACTTCCTCCCAGTTCATCCTTTTAGCATGAAATAAAAGTAGTAGCAGGTGAAGAGCGACCTGTTTATCATCTTCATTAGTTCTCATATCATCTCCAAAAATTGGTTACGTGCCTTTTCTAGTATCTCGTCAGATTGTTGTGTCTCAGATTGATACCCATATTCTATCATGTCTAAGTATCCGATTCTGTCATTGGGTAGCCTTTGTGTAATATGCATAAGAAAATCGCTATTGCCATAGTTAAAAGTTACGATTAAACTGTTTGGTTTATCTAGGAAAAGAAGCAGTGTATCGGCAGCACGTCTCGAGAAAGCTACGTCTAAACTTGAATCCGGGGTCTCAAAGATAAAAAATGATCTATGTGTGTAAAAGTTATCTAAGAAACTCAATCTAAAAGACTGCTCAATAAAGAAGGCTTGTGACTCCGATAATTCATCTTTAGCGTATCTAGGAATACCACCTATAACTGGGATATAGCACTTATACTTTGCATTATAAGCATTTTTACTGTATTGAAGTCTACACCTGTTTGGGATAAATAGCTCAGCATATTTAGTAAAGGTAGATGATAGTTTCTGGGTGAAATCAGTTCTTTTTTGGTTGAGTTCATGATTTAATATGTTAAGATGAGAAAGTGTATCGCTTTTTTCAAGTTTGCGTTTTTCCATTTTATCTTCAATTTCTGATATTTTATTCAATATGGCGTTGTACTCATTATCTAATCCGATTGTTTTGTCCTTGATCTCTAGTCTTTCCTTATCTCTCACCTTCTGGTTAATTTCTGAAAGATCTCTCCGAAGTTTTCGGAGTTCAGCGTCTAGCTCATCCAACTCCTGCATTTTCCTGAGCCGGGTATTTACAGCAGCCTGTAGATTAGCTTGTTTACGTGATTTCAACGATACTAGTTCATTTAGCGTATTAGGATTAAACTGCTCTTGACTTATAAGCTGACTACCACAGAGAAAGCAAGACTTGTACTCAAGTTTATCTTTAGATAATTCGATATCTACCTCAGATTTACACAGAGGACAGGTGTGCCTATCTCTTAACATTCTTAGAAACAAATTATACTGGTCATTCAATTCCCCAAACAAAGTTCTGTACTTATCATTAATTGCATTTTCGCACTTCTCATTAAGTGTTGTAATCTCAAGGGATATCGATTCTTCTTTTGATTTTGCGCTTTTGATCTCGAATTCTAGTGATGATCTTTTCTCATCAATTCTGGTTATCCTATTTAGAATGTTATCTTTTTGAGCGAGTAAGTCTCCCGTATCATCACTTTTCTTGGTTTTATCCGTGTATATTTCGTCAAGGAGTCTTTGTAGAGGTTTCTTTTCTTCAGATAAATGCCGAATTCTGCTGTCAAGGTATTTAGCTTCAAAACTTAACTCCTCTAGTTGTGTTGACAAATCAGAAAGTAAGTAAGCCGTTAAATACTCTTGTATTGTGAGATCAGATGAATTTTTATCTTCCCAAAAGATTGTAGCCCTTTCTTCATCAAATATAAATATATTGATCACAAAGAAAATAAAAGCATCGAAGCTTGTCAGTCCTGTTAATTTACTGACCATTGTCTCATATTTATTTTGCAATAGGTTGGCTATTGCTATATCATTATGACTATCCTTCTGATTCTTAACTTTACTCTGTTTTACGTTATTCATTGAAGTGATTAATCGATCGTACTTGCTCTGAATTAACTCTTCTCCTTCAACGAGATAAGGTATTCCGTTTTCAGTAACAATCACTTTCTTCACAATGTGCTCATAAAGGCTACGGGTTATCTCAATAGAAACGCTTCCAATGCTGAAATTCAATATTACAACAGAATTCTCGTTTACCCCCCTCGTTTTCATTCTGTTCTGAAAATAAGTTGCATGCATTGGTTTTCGCCTGATGATTCTCTTTTCATCATATGTTCTTTCGAATCTCGTATGAGTTCGATAAGCTCCTACTAAAGCATATCGCAATATATTAATAAAGGTGGTTTTCCCCATTCCATTACCACCAATAATCAAGTTTATGCCATCGACAAAAGAATAATCAATGTCCTTTTTATACAGGCTATAACCAATAACACGAATTCTATTCAAAGTTGGGAATGTAATACCATTTGTATTGTTTGTCATGATAACCTCACTCATTACTACTCTATGGGGTTGTGTATAAAAAAGTTGTAAAATACGTTGTTAATGCTTCAGTTACTTGCGCTGGAGTTAGTAGGTCGTGAGGACTGCATCCAATCACATGAGGAACGTACTTCTCCTTTTTAAGCTCGGATATAAGATTACCCTTATCATTTCCAGACAAGTTATGGTGATGCAGTTGACCTGTTATAACTAAAGAATATCGGCTCTGGCCTTCAATGAGAGTCTTAAGAATATTGGTGTTTCTTAGTTTCTTTGATCCTACAAACTCAATATTCCATTTACTTGTTGGTATGCCAAGCTTTAGGAAGTATGAGTTGAGATTTTGAGTGGTACTTCGTTGGCAAGATACGTCCCCAAGAATGCATATCGTGAAGGGTAATCGTATTTTACTTGATATATCTACGAAGTTAGCAGTTATTTCTTGTGATTGGTCTCTAAAGGCTTTAATAGTATTTTGAGCTTCCTGAATGTTTTGAATCAAGAAAGAATTGTACTCCTTCAGTTCATCGTTTTCTACTAAAGTTTTTTCAAATTCATTATAGAACTCTAGTATATCGTCATCGTCCTTGCTTTTAATATGTTTGCTTTCTGATAATTGCTTCTGGCTAATATACCAAGCAGTTAACATATATTCATAGGTTGACTTAAACTGGTCAATATTTTGCTCTTTAAGGAGTTGAAAGAATACATAATAATCTGATGGTGATATTATCCAAAACTTGACACCACCCTGTGTATATAACCTTTTTACATAGTCTTTGCCAGCCTGTAACTTAAGAGCATTCTCCACTTTGAAATCTCTGTCATCTTTGATTTCTATAATCAATGTTTCTTTCTTGGTTCTTACTAAAAAATCTGGATAGAAGCCATAAAAGTGCCCATCGCTTTTCTTGTATGCTATGCTGAGGTATTTACTCTCACCATGTGAATTTTTATACCACCATAAAATGTCATCGTCCGTTGCATCGAGAGAAGTGATGAAGTCAAGCTCAGGGCTCGATAACTCAATTTTCCCATTTCTATTCTTCTTCACAAACAGTTTTCTTGCTTCCTTCTGTTTTATAATAGACTTATGAGATGCATCCAATACTTGAGTATCTGTGTAAATACTAATTTCCTCAGGTACCTCCCAATTGTGATTGGTGACTACTTCTTCAGCTTTACCAGGAAGGTTTTTATACTTCTCTTTAGCAAGTGTAAGTAATTGTTTTATATATGGGTTATTATTCGGGTGAATCGCAATAGTTGCAATAATGTCTTCATTGCTTACACTTAACTTATCTTTAAAAAAGGATCGTAAAGCAGATTTGATAATATTAGTAGACCTTGCTTTTGCATATGGAGCAGACATATCACTGCAAAATCGATCATAGCTATCGAATACTTCTTTAAGGTCTTTATAAATATCTCTTTCATTATTGAATTTGATTGTCTGTTCAGCGTCTAGCGTTGATGTTGATCCATTGATCCCTATGGTTTTTTGAAGGTTCGTGACCTTGGTGTTCACTGTGTCAACAATCATTAATTCTGCGGATGCTTCAAACACACATTTCTTAAAGTCCCCAGATAATCTTGTTAATTCTCTTTTTCGACGTATAAACTCGCTTACGAGTCTTATGGGTTTATAAATGTTCTCATCTCTTGTTAGGATCAAATTTGTGGCATAATCAGATGCTAACTCCTGAACTATAGAAAAGTTGTCTGAAGCGGAATAAACATAACCAATATTAAGAATTGGATTATTGGGGTAATGAGTTTGTTCAGGCATACGCATTATTCTGCCTAGAGTTTGAATGTTGAACTCATAACGATCCTGTTTCCATTCCCTCTGCAGAAAGAGTATCGTAGCTCGTGGGCAGTCCCATCCTACTGCAATTGCTTCTTTAAAAAGCAGCACATCAACATCACTGTCATTCTTTTCCACGAACACCTTATTTTCTTTAACCTCAGATAGCCATATCGCTAGTTTCCCGTTAGAAGTGGTTATATCGTGATCAGCAAGAAGACCGATAATGTAATCTTCTGGATTAGTCGCTTCATTGTTCTTCTTGTTTGGAACCTGAATAAGCATTAGAGGATTGATGGAGATATCAAGTGCTTCATATTCCTTTTTGATTTGAGTCCTTTTTTTTATCGCTAAAGATAGTAAGTCTTTGTTTTCAGATATATTGCCTGCCCCGGGATTTATGTAAATCTCTTTTTTAATCATACCTTCAGCAATTATCTCTCTAAGAGGAATTTCAATCAATGCTCCACTAACCTGAATTGGGGTTGCTGTCATTTCGATAGTTAGTATAGGTGAGATCTCTCCAATAACTTCCTTTGCTTTAACTGCCTTAGCAGTACGATGGCTTTCGTCTATTATAAGTATGATTTGTCTGCCATCTTCTTTAGTATTTTCAACTACGGTCCTAAGATTCCAACCTCTTTCATTATCAATCCTAAATGTGTTGTTTTCCTTGATTAGACTATCCCAATTGATAAACACTATCTCATTCTCTTCAATTGAGTTATTCTGGATTTCATCGATTTTAATACACTCCAGCAATCTCTCCTCTTCAAAGTATCTAATCAAGCTGTTTCTGCTTTGCTCATGCAGAGAGTTAACAGATATCCAGATAAAAGAAAACTGCATGCTATTGGCTTTCTCTTTTACTATCTTATTTAAGCATTGAGAAATGATATATGTCTTACCAGAGCCAGTTGGGGCTTTAAAGACAAGAACACTATTGCTATCTTGTCTATATTGATCTTCAAGGAATTCCTTGGCTTGTGTAGCAAGTTTGTTTATATACTTCTGCTGATACGCAATATTTTTCAATGCTTCTTCCTCTTAGCTATCTTTCTATAGACATTCATTATCACTTCAGGAATTGGTTTGACCACAAACTCATTATGCACTCCCTGAAAATCTTCTTCATTGTATTCATGATCATAACTGAACACATAAATGACTACTTTATTGGTTAGTTGGAGTTCTGTGAGTTTAGCAGTACTTTCTGAGATGTATTCTTCATCATAGATTATCAAAGTTGCTTTGTTTACCATCTTGTAGATTCGATATTGAGGGTATTCGTCAATAACCAAAGTAAATGTGTTTTCAACCATACATAGCATTTCTGTGCTTTTTAATACTAAATCTCTCTTATGTTGATCTGTTACAACTTGCGGCACAAATCCAGTTCTGTAGTATTTTACGTTAGCGGGTATGGGATCAGAGTTGTTGCATCCATCGATTACTTTTTTTATACGAGGATAGCATACTTCTTCGCAAATGTTGTTCTCATTGTTTGTTACCATTATGAACTGCATTCTTCTTTTCTCGTAATGATTTAACTCAAGTACGGCTTGCGCTGTTGTGCCAGATCCAGCAAAAAAATCTAGCACAATCGCATCTTTATCGCAACCAATACGAATAAAGTCCTTTATCAATTCCAGCGGTTTCGGATTTTCGAAGACCTTACTTCCAAACATTGATTTTAAAAGTGCCGTCCCGTTACCGCTACTGTAAGATGGTTTGTAGAAGAAAGATTTTGGCTTTTTTGTTACAATATCTCCGAGTTTGGGGCGTTGTTTTTTGCTCAACGTCACTCCATTTGAGGTTCTATTTACTAACACATCCGTTTGAAGCTTTCTTTTATTATCTTGAGACCAACCCCAACGCCAACGCCCAAATCTATTTCCAGCCATGGGCAGGACAAAGGTGTAATTCAATTCCTCATACTTTGCTTTCAATCTATCTAAATATGTGTCATCAAACAACTTCATGTTCGCATCATATATTTTTTTGTATTCGCTATCTGATATCGTGGTAACTAAGTCAACATCATTTGATACAAGAATTGGGTAGAACATCTGAGGACGGGTTTCTCTTGTAGCCTCTGTTCCAGTTGCTTGTAAAGGAGCTCCCTTTTTATAAGCCCCAATCTCGTCTTCGAGCCATTCCGTTAGATTTTCGTCAGTCTCATGATATTCATATAGCATAGCATCTTGTTTACTTTTTGCGACAACCAAGGTGTATTCGTGAGTGCCAGCGAATCCAAACTGTGCTTGATTTCCCTTTAAATTCATTATTGTAGGTAAACAAGCAATCACTTGTTGCTCTCCAAATATCTTATCACAGAGTAGTAGCAATCGAGGTAGTTCATGGTCATCTATAGAAATGAACATAATTCCTTGAGGTTTTAATAACTGCTTTGCCAAGGATAGCCTTTTATCCATGAATGACAACCACTTGCTATGCTTATAGGGATCGTTTGAGTCAATAAATCTATCATTATATTTCCACTCTTTTGCTTTCCCCGTGTTATATGGAGGATCTATGTAAATGAAATCGATGCTTCTTTTATGAGTGAAACAAAGCACATATAATGCATGATAATTGTCCCCCTCGATGAGAATGTTCATCGGTTCTGCAGGATTTAATGAGGTTTTGATTTCTAAATCAGCTACTTCAGTGAGAATAGGTAACGAAATTCTACATTCATCTGCCACATCTTCCGATTTATCTTCCCAGATTAATCCATATTTCTTCTTTTCCAGTTGTTTTATTCTGGAAATGAGCTCGTTCTTGCTAAACTCTTGGTAGTTAATTCTTCCCATTCAGTCGGTATCCTAACTATTCTTTACGCAGGATAAAGAGACAATTCCATACTTTTCATCCCGATTATCCAAACTCTACAAAACGACCTGTGTGTCAATAACAAATTCTTTCGCATCGTTATGCATCCTAATTTGTGTTAATACAGGGTAGTGGCTTCCTTGCTCCATGGAGTATATCCAATACTAATCGCAAGGAGAAAGCATGACCGAAGCCTTGATGAACCGAATCAAAGCTCAGTTAGTCAGACATGAAGGTCTGCGGCTGAAGCCATACCGCTGTACTGCTGGTAAACTGACCATCGGTATCGGCCGCAATCTAGACGATCGAGGTATCTCCCAGAAAGAAGCTTATACCATGCTGGAGAGAGATATCCAGGACTGTGAGCAGTGGCTGATCGATGAGATACCTGAGATTTACACTAGAATTGATGAAGTCCGGCAATCGGTGCTGCTGAACATGTGCTTCAACCTGGGCATCAAGGGACTCCTGGAGTTCAAAAACACACTAGCTTTTATTGGTGCCGGAGACTGGGAACGAGCCGCCAATGGCATGCTGGCTTCCAAGTGGGCGAAACAGGTGGGAATGAGAGCCATAGAGCTCTCTGAACTGATGAGGAAAGGCAAGTGATCCCGATCCCGGTCGAAACGGATGCCATGCTCGCCATCCTCAATCTACCCAAGGAGATGGCTAACAATGGCATCTTCAAGGAGCATCAGGGACTGGTTCTGGAGATGATCCATTCACTGGTTCTGCAGGAGCACTATGATCGGGCAACTCACGAAGATATGCCGGAAGAGGAGCCATTCCTGATTTCTTTTCGTTTTGGGTTCTGCTTCCTGATGCTGCACAGCACTTGCGAGTTTCTCAATTTGAAGACCCTGGGCGAGGGAATAGTCAAGACCGTAGGATTAGATCAGTCTGCAACCGAACTGCTCACAGGGAGCGAAATAGACGCCTTTAAGGCCAACCTTGAACTGAGGGCACTAACCATTTTGAACACCTATCTCAATCAAACAGGCCTTGATCGCTTGAACGAACTCAAACCCAGACAGCCTCGCCTGATCCGGGTGGGAGTGATTTGATGCCTGATAGCTATACAAGTCCCGATGAGCTGATGATAGATATCTACCGGGCTATCTATGCTGCTTTGGAGAGCCGATTGCACTTGATTGGTTCTGTGATCGATGCCGAGTCCCGCAAGGAGATACTGGCACAGCAGATCTATGACAAGGGCGACTTCTACGGCAATACCGGTTATCTGCTCCAGACCACAGATACAGCCATGATCTTAAGAGTAGGCTCCAATGTAAAACACGAGCCTTTCGTTTTGGGCGGCAAAGTGCCTTCCTGGACTCCGATAGCCCCATTAATAGGATGGGTCGAACGCAAGCACCTGTCTTGGACTGATAAAGAGACGGGGAAAGCACTGACCGTAGCCGAGATCGCCTATCTCATCCGGGGCAAGATCAAGCGGGAAGGCATTGCCGCTCGTAATGTGTTTGCTTCAGTCATCGCCAACCGGGAGCAGTGGATCTATCAGCAGTTGAACGATATCGAGGTGAGCCTGTGACCGCAGTTGAGAAGTACCAAGCCGAACGCAGCCGCATTTCTGAAGCCTTGAATATGGCAGGAGTGGCAGAGACTCTCTACAACAAGGACAACATCCCCAAGAACCTACCCTGCGCCATCCTGATTCTCGATTCCGAGATCGGCAAGCATGGGACCTCCCGCCAGTATATGGATACCGATATCGCCTGGACAGTATTCCTGATTGTCAATGCCCAGAATGTATCCGATCCGGACTCTGAGCTATATTCACTCAAAGAGAAGTTCCGGAGCTACTATCAGAAGCTGATGAACCGGGACCTGCCCAGTGTTGAGTACTATACCAGCCGCATCGATGGCACCCGCTTGGTCAGGATCGCCAAGATAGATCTGCTGAAAAGCGGTACCGGAGCGGGCTCATGAGAGTGATACGATTAGGTGCCCATAACCTGGCGATCAGCTCCGCTAGTGATTTACTGGAGAGCAAATACAAGGCTGAGCATGTTGATCTCTCCAAGCTAAGTAGAGTTGGCAAACAGTTGGTATCCAAGGCAGCAGAGACTAAGAAAGTGGTTTCGCAGCCCTACTCCATGAGCAATCTGCTCAATCTCCTGGATACCGATGAGTACCACTCCGGCTGCATCGATGCCCTGACAATGGCGACCATCATGCAGTTTGACTGCAAGAACAGCCAGGTTAAGGCTTGGATGGAAGCTGCCGAGTTCCCTGCCTGTGAAGACCAGACCACTATTCTGGCAGAGCTGATGAAGTTCTATCTGGCCTGTGGTAACGGCTTCCTGATCAAGATGCGTAACACCCAGGGTGAGTGGATGGGTCTGGAACGCATGCTGCCCTCTGAAGTGCAGATAGTGGAGAACTATGACGAATTCGGCTTCTTCAAGCCCAACTACATCCAGGTCAAGAACAACCAGAAGAAGGACTTCGCCTACGAGGATATCATCCACGTTAAGAAGTCCACCCATAGATCAAATGCCTGGGGTCTGGCCTGCCTGCCTATTGCCATCAACATCGAGATCTTGGGTGAGATCAAGACCTTCGACTACAACAACTTCAAGAATGGTCTGATGATCGACTACTTCGTGATCGTGGAAGGTGGTACCTTAAGAGACGGGACTGTAACTGATGAGCAGGGCAATGAAGTTCTGACCGATGCCTACACCGAGATCGAGAAAGCCTTAACCGAGGTAAAGGGCAATGCCAAGAGCCACTCCACAGTGCTGATCGAGAGTGAAAGCAGAGACGTGAAGATACGCCTTGAGCCACTCAGACAGCAGGACCGGGAAGGCGGCTTTCTTGGTCTCAAGAAAGACCTCAGGGAAGGCATTCTCGCCTATCACAGGGTACCTGCCAGGATCGTCTCACAACTCATTCCTGGGCAGCTTGGTGGCGATAACAGTAGCGATATGCGGATGTTCTACCAGTTCGTGGTCAGACCGCTACAGAACCGCCTGGCTTTGGCTCTGGCAAACGAGTTCAACTTTGACTTCGGCTGGAACGTAAAACCGGAAGACTTCAACTTTGGCAATCTGACCGAGGTACTGCAGACGGCTGATGAGCAGCTTTTCATGCAGAATCGCAACTTCGGGTCTTAACAAAATGCACAACAACATAACTGACAATCAACAACAAGGAGGTAGCGTGAATCGTAAACGCACCATTCTCAAGGGAGAACTCCGCAACGTGGAAGTCGAGTTAGTCTCGCTTCTCTTCGATGAGATGACTCCCGCCAATCAGAAGGGCTTTGTGGTCAAGAATGCCTCAGGCAGAAGCTTTGAACACAAGATCAACTCCACCAAGTTCAAGAGTGAAACGAGTGGCACCCAGGGACGACTGTTCGTCACCCTGATGGAGCCCAATATCCACGACTCGCAGGGCGATTACTACTCCCGAGACGAGATACAGAAGGCCTGCGACCACTTCGCCAAGCATGGCCTGGTGGGTAAGTGTGACGTCAATCACAACATGCAGCCGGTGCCTGAGTTCACCGTAGTCGAGAATTACATCCTCAAAACCAGTGACCGCGAACACTTCCCCGATACCAAGGTGGGAGCCTGGGTCCAGGTGCTGAAGTGCGAAGATCTGGGCAGTGAGCTCTGGCAGAAAGTCGAGAAAGGCGAGTTCAATGGTGTCTCGATCTACGGACGAGCCGATGACTACCGCAGTGCGGAAGCGAGCCTCACCGAGATCAAGAACGAGCTTAATTCGCTTCGCAAGGTAGCGGAGCACAACAACAACTCGGAGCTGCAAAAGGGGATCGATAACATCACCGATCGCATTACCGAACTCGAAAAGAGCAGTGGATCGGTTCTGGTCTCTGATGCAGTAAAAAGCATCGAGAAGAGCCTGAAAGACCTCTCCGTCACCATGAGCAGAGCCATCTCTAAGTCCATACCGGGAGAGCCTGATGCAAACCAGTCTGCTGTGGACAAAGAGGTTACCATCGATGGTAACAAGATCATGGTCAAGGCTGCGCATCGTGAGATCTACAAAGGCATCTCTGATGTGGACTCTGGCAAGGCCATGAACATTCTGAGCGCCAACACCACTTCGCTCTTTATCGATGAGGTGATTGGCAGCCAGCCTGGAGATACCCTCTCGGATATCTCGGTTCTGCCGCTGCTGAAGGACGAGAAGATCGACGTCGGCTTGATCGATGATCTGGTCTTCAAGAACTCCCTCGATGGAGCTCTTACTGCTCAGAACGTGAGTACAGCCGATCTCTCCGTACCCACTGGGATACTCAATGCCGAGTTCACCCTGGGACGTGACGTGGTCGAGTTCTACAAGGACAAGTACGGCGAGGATGCTTTCGGAGCATACGTGGAGAACCACATTGCCAAGAAGACCGAGAAAGCCATCCGCTTGCTGCTCTTCAAGGGTGATCGGGCTTCCGCCACTGCCAAGATCAAGGCTCTGGATGGTGTGGTCAAGCTGGCAACTACTGCCACCGACGTCACCAACCTCTCCAAGACCACTTACACCGACTGGGCGAAGCGCTTCGAAGCCGCTCTACTGGCTTTCTCTGACGAGATGCTGGAAGAGCAGGAGAACTTCAAGTTCTACGTAGCTCACAAGGACCTGATCCGTATCCGGGCCGAACTCGCCAAGCGTGAGACCGGAGCCGGAGATCGCCTGCTGCTTGAAGGCGGCAACGTCTCCTTTGCGGGTATCCCGGTCAAGCCACGTCTCATGGATGCCGATTACATCATCGGCGGTTTGCCCAAGTTCATCATCGTCGGCTATCGTACCGATGCCGAACTCAAAGTCGAACACCACGGAAGCGATTGGAAGTACCACTGGTACATCCGTATCCGGCCTGGCATCACCTACATCTCCGGCTTCGTGAAAGTGTTCAAACTCACAACCTAACCAATATCCAGATAAGGAGTATCTATGGACTTCATCTTCGCCAATCAGGAGTTTATCCTGGGTCTGGTCTCAGCCCTGGTAGTCTGGATCATCTCCAGAACCACCGGAAGTGTAATCGACAAGGCCAAGGTCAACTCGGCTCTGGCTATCATCCTGGACATCATCCAGGACATCAAGACCAATCCAGCCACCAAAGACCTAGATGACTACGCCAAAAAACTGTTGGCAGTGGAACGGGCTACCAAGTCCCTCCCGGCCAAGCAGACAAATGTCATCCTCAAGGTCTTTGGCACCATCGGAGGAGCCATCGAATACGTGTTCCACAACCGCAAATGGCTCTTTAGCATCGGCAAGGCGATCAAAGGGGTGTTCTGATGCCTCAGCCCATTCAAGCACCTACCTATCCTTCCAACATGACCGAAGGTGACCTCAGTTTCGCCAAGTTGATGGACGTGCTGATCGCCGATTTCGTTTACTTCGGGATCGGCACCTATGATCAGACCACCATCGATACGCTGTATGCCACTCAAGCTGCGGTCAAGACGGAACTGACTACCAACTTCGACCTGCTCGGGGAGCTGGCTGAGAAGCCAGGTAAGACGGACTCCAAGCTGTCCAAGCTCAAGACCCGCAATTATACCATCCCGGGCAAGCGCACCAGCACGGTCGAACTCAACATCTCCGGACTCTCTACCAAGCAGAAGAACTTCCTGGAAAGCACTCTGTTCATGAGCAAGGATACCACCATCGTGGTGGTCTCCAAAGACTATGACAGAGCTGTGATCTTCACGGGACTGCGCTGGACGGTCGACTGGTCGGGAGAGGCTGACGGCCTCTTCAACGTAGTCATCTCCACCGAGTTCTCTGGAGTGACCTCCAACAAGATCTTCCTGCTCAAGGATATCCCAGCGGGAGTCTAAGATAACATCACTAAGAAGTTACACTCTAAAACAAGGAACTGCTATGGACTGCCAGTGCAAACCTGAGATCAAAGAAAAAATCGATTCGGTTCACGAGGAGATCTATGGCAATGGTGACAGCAACAAGTCACTGGTAACCAGAATGGCGAGAGTGGAGACGAACATAAAGATACTGCTAACCGTCTCCACCTCGCAATTCCTGCTCTTACTTGGCATTGCCCTCGAAATGTTCTTTGGTAAATAAGAAAAGGACTATTCTATGAAGCGAGAACCCCAACTCAGCTATAGCCAACTGCGGCAAATACTCTGCCTCACGATCTCGAATGCTACCCTGAAAGCCAAGCTTGAGGACTTCCTCTCCGGCCAGGTAGCCAAAGTAAGTGAGCTGGAACTACTGGAACTGATCAGTCAATCGGAAGCCGATAAAGAGCTGATCCGCATCATCTCAAACCAGGACCCTGACGCTATGGACGCACTCGAAGCCTTGGAGCATATCTCCGCTTTTTTCGTCTATATCAGAGCCAACAAAGAGAGGTTCGCAGGTTGGCTCGGGAGTTTCGGATTGGCGGTAACGGCGTCTCCAAATACCCCTTCGAGAGGTTCGAAATGATCCTGCGTAAACTTGGTTTCACCAATGAAGACTTCGAGTCTCTCACCCTCCCTGAGCTCTATCTCAGGCTCTGTATCACCGACCCTAAAGGAAACGCATAATGGATGCGATCATCGGCTGGATAGGCGGCAAACGCCTCCTGAGAAAGGTTATCGCTCCCTACGTCCCCAAGGATATCACCGGCTTCATCGAGCCCTTCGGGGGTGCTGCCTGGATGCTCCTCTACAAGGAAAAGTGGGGAGATCTGGAAGTCTATAATGATCTCGACTATCGCCTGGTTAACCTCTTCCTGCAGGTCAAATACCATCCTGATGAGTTGATCAAGGAACTGGACTGGTTAGTGGCCAGCCGCAAGCTCTTTGGCGATATCCTCAAACAGGAAGGCTTAACCGAGATACAGCGGGCTGCCAGGTTCATGTATCTGATCACCAGAAGCTTCGGCTCAAAAGGTGACAGCTTCGGCACCTCTCAGAAGCGTGGCACTTCCAGTATGTATAACCGTCTGGAACGCATCAAAGAACTCCACAAACGCCTGGATATGGTGATTATCGAGAACCTCTCTTATGAGAAAGTGATAGAGAAGTACGATACCAAAAGCAACTTCTTCTACTGTGATCCTCCTTACATGCTCGGTTACACCTACGAGAACTCAAAGCAGTTCAGCCATGAAGAGCTCTGCAAGAAACTGAAAGGCATCAAGGGACGCTTCATCCTCAGCTATGACGACAACCCTGAAGTGCTCAAGCTATACAAGGGCTTTGATATCAAGCACGTCACAAGAACCAAGGGCATCAACCGCAAGGAAGGCAAGTCCGAGTTTAATGAAGTGATCATCGCCAACTTCGATCTTGTAGAATCCGAGCAGGAGAACTCCAAGATCAAGACCAAAACAAGCAAAGACATCAGGGGGCTTTCATGAACAGCATCATCTCCTGGGTAGGCGGTAAGCGTATCCTCCGCAAGAAGATCCTGCCCCTCATACCCAAGCATGACATCTACTGCGAAGTCTTTGGCGGTGCTGCCTGGATACTATTCGGGAAGAGTGCCAACAAGGAAGACTGGCAGTTGTCCAAGAAAAGTCGATATACTGAAGTCTATAACGATATCAATGGTGATCTAGTCAACTTCTGGAAGTACATCAAACAGCATCCCGAAGCTTTCGTAACCGAGCTGAACAACTACCTTATCGCCAGAGAGATGTTCGATAACTTCATGAAACATGAGCCCAGAACCGAGTTGGAGAGAGCGATCAAGTTCTACTACAACCTCGCCTGCAGCTATGGCTCACGCAGTAAGAACTTCTGTGTCAATCAGGGCTACAAGTACATGCCCCTCCGCAACCTGGACAAGGTGAAGGAAGCCTCGGAACGCCTGCGCCATGTGATTATCGAAAAGCAGCCCTGGGAGAAGATCGTTTCCCGGTTCGACCAGCCCCATACGTTCTTCTATCTGGACCCTCCCTACTATACCAAGGAGCACATCTACGAGCGTGAGGACGCGGATGCCTTCAACCAGCATGAAGAGCTGGCGGAAGCCTTGAAACAGATCAAGGGCAAGTTCCTGCTATCCTACAACAACGATCCTTACATTAAACAGCTATACAATGGCTGCATCATTGAAGAAGTCGAGACTCAATACTCAGTATCTGGAGCTTTCCAGACTGAGATTGAGTTGTTGATTAGAAACTACTGATTATTTAGGAATTGGTACTCTACGATTGTGCAATTCGTCTCTATATACGGACAACACCTTGTTCAACTCATCAACATCGGCCTTCCTATGGAATGACTCCGTATCTGATGTTTCTAATTGGGGAGTCTCATTCAAAGATCGTACAATTTCTTTATACCCCTCAATAACGTCATCTGTTTCCCAAGATGGAAGCTCCTTAATCAATTCAAAGATAAACTCTGACGACCACTTGAGCTCATCATATTTAGTTCTTAAACCCAATTCTCTTCTAAGATCGGTTAAGTTCTTTATTTTGTTCGTCATTTCTTACTCCTTCAAGTTATTACTCCATTGAAAACCAAGTGTAAAGAATGTCAATTAGAATATGCCAGACCTAACCTTTAAACTCGTCCTCGTCACCAATGATGCCAGTCTCAAGCTTGCTGAAGTCAAGCAGGAGGCGGAGTCCGCCCAGTCTGCGGTGGAGAAGCCTGCTACGGTTAAGATAACTGCGGAACAGGCTCTGGCTACCATTCGTGACGTGAAGATCGCAGTGGATGGAGTATTGCAGGTGGTAGGCGGCCTGGTCAGATCTATGAATGGTCTGCTAGATGCCTCCCTTGGTCAAAGACAGGCTATGACTCTGGCTTCGGTAGCCTTTGGTGAAGCGGCTGGTGAGATGGGCAACTTCGCTTCCTCGATGCAGCAAGTCACCAACTTCGAGGATGACAAGCTGCTGTCACTGATGTCCAAGCTTTCCCAGACCTTCAAACTGAACAAGGACGAGATTCAACAACTTGTGCCCGTTCTGTTAGACTTCACCGAGGCCAATAAAGCCACCGGGATGAGCGTGGAGTCCGCCTTTGATCTCATGGGTCGGGCATTGAATGGTCATACTGAGATGTTGGGCAGATACGGCATTGAGCTTGATGATACCCGTTTGAAGACAGAAGGGGTATCCTATCTGGTGGAGAAGCTTGGTGAGGACTATGGCGGCACAGCTACTGCTCTGGCTGATCTTCGCTTGCAGAATGCTAATGCCTGGGGAGATATTCAAGAGACGGTGGGCGATATGCTGACCACTCTGATCAATCCTCTCCTCAAGGGCTTGAAGCTGCTGATGGATGCCTATAACAGCCTGTCTCCTGTGATGAAGGGCTTCGTGGCAGGGATTGTGATAGCCATACCGGTTATCGGAACTGTCACCACTGCGGTAACCGCTCTCACAGCCGCCTATCATGCCCTGCAGGTAGCCATGAACCCGGTAGCTGGCATCATAGGTATTGCTGTGGGTGTATTGAGTGCCTTAGGCTTCGGACTGGCTGCGGCTTCCACCAAGACTGATGAGGTTAGTGTTGCCCAGAGGAGCATGAAAGACGAGATCAAGGATGCAGAGCGTCAGGTCTCAGTCGAAGCCGAGAAGTTCAGTCTCTTGGCTAATCGATTACTGGAGCTTCGCTCTGCCACTTCACTCACATCCGCAGACAAGCGGGAGATGAAGAACGTCATCAAGTCCTTGAATGATAACTACTCCGAGTATCTAGGCAATATTAACCTGGAGACCTCAGCCTACAATAACCTGGCAACTGCCCTGCGTAACGCTTCCGATGCCCTGGTGCAGAAGAAGATAGCCGAGATCTATGGCGAGAAGTATAATGCCCAGATCAGGAAGGTAGCCGAACTGCAGATCGAGATCGACTCCCAACAAGCTGAGGTGGATAGGGTCCGAGCCCGTAAACAGCAGCTTATGAACTCGGTGGACTGGGAGTTCCTGACCAGTGACCGTAATGCTATGGGCTTTAATCCTGCATCCTATTTCGGTAATGATGGTGAGTGGCTTAAGCTAGAGAGAAGGCTCAATCAGTTTGGGGCATTAACCGGACAACTGCAGGCTGCCAAGAACGATCTGCAGCAGATCGGGGCAGCTTATAGACAAGCGATGCTCGATGCTCCAGATCTGACATTTCAACCTACAGGTGGTTCTGGCGGTGGAGGTGGCAGCACGATACCCAATCCGGCAGCCTCGGAAGCGGAAGCGAGACGCAAGGAAGCGTTACGCTTGATGGAAGAGCTTGCCAGGCTGAGACAGACTGAGACTGCTCGCAATGAAGCCGAATATCAGAGAAGACTAACTCTGATCAGGGAGTTCACTCAAGATGGCAGTGAAGCCGAGCGTCAAGCTATCGAGAACCTTGATGCCTGGAAAACCCAACAGAATTACGAGATCACCACCAAAGAGAAGGATGCTGTCCAAGCCAGATACAAGGCTGAGATCGACTACTTCTCTAATCTGGAGAACTTGGGAGTCGATTCCTACACTGCTCTCAAGGCCAGTATGGAAGAGTATTATGCCTGGGCTCTGCAGAACCTGCCTCAGGAAGAACAGCAGCTCATCCAAGCCCAGACAGCCGAGATAGATGCCCGGCACGTCAAACTTCTCCAGGAACGTCAGGATGAAGAGAAAGCTAAGCTACAAGAACTACAGGATATCCGGGACGAGTTCTATTCTCGTGATCTCGATAACATAGGTGATAGCTATAGCAAGCAGCTACTTGAAGTAGATCGCTATTACGAGAAGATGAGAGCCAAACTCCTGGAGGCTGGCTATACTGAAGTCGAGATCGAACGTCAGAAGCAGGAGACACTGAATACTCTCAGAACCAATCACCAACTGCAGGTAGCCAGTGGCATCTCCAAGATCTTCGGTGATCTGGCTGCAGCCCAGGATAAAGACACCGAGCGTGGCTTCAAGCTCTGGAAAGCATCGGCTATGGCTCAGGGTTATGTGGATACCTTCTCTGCCGCTATCGGAGCCTATAAGTCCATGATCGGCATTCCCGTAGTGGGACCCGGTCTGGCTGTGGCGGCTGCAGCAGCTGCGATGGCAGCCGGTATCTCCAACATCGCCAGGATCAGTGCTACCAAGTTTGAGAAGAAAGCTACCGGAGGTCTCTTAACCGGACCCTCCCATAACCAGGGAGGTATTCTGATCGAGGCCGAAGGTGACGAATACGTCACCGCTAAGGATCGAGTCAAGGCACTGGGCAGGAACCTCTTTGACTTCCTCAACTTCGCACCTTTGAATCAGGTGAAACTCGCTTTCGCAGGGATGCCAGTTCCTTCAGTGCCTATTCCCAGCAATATGGGCTCATATTATGCCGCTGGTGGGGCTATCTCTTCCGGAGGCGGTATGAATACCCTGATCGACCTGATTGCCGCTCTTAAAGACGAGATCGTCTCACTCAAGCAAACGGTTATGGACTCCAAGCCCATCATCGAGGTGAAGGTCGATCCACTCTCCAATGACCCGGTCAAGGTCTCGGAGATCGCCGATACCGGCAAGATGATCAGGAGCGAAGTCTAATGCCCAACCTCTTCAAGATCGACTTCATCCAGGGCAAGACCGATGCTCCCGACTATAACCAGGTCAAGTACAGTCTTACCGATACTACCACCAACAGAGCCATCATCAGCCTATCTGTCTCAGCCGATAAGCTGCAGTCGGTCTCGAACTACAGTCGTGAACCCAAGCGGTTGATCTTTGAGTGCTTTCCCACTACCTGGATACAGGATAACATCCTCTCTGGCAATAACGAGCATGAACGTTACATCTCGCACTTTGAGGTCAAGGTCTATCGGGATAACAGCCTGTTCTTCTCCGGCATTATAGATACCTCACAGCTATCCTTCGACGTATCCTCCGGCATCCTCAAGATCACCTGTTACGATAAGATAAAGCTGCTTTCCCTGTACTCAGATCTCACTCACTACTATTCGCTAACGGCCGGATATCAGCCTAACTGGATACTGGGTTACTTCCTGCAAGATATCGAGCAGAAGATAGCCATCGACATCCCCTATACCAACCAGTTCAATCTGCCTACACTGAACATCGGTACAGGCGATCTCATCACCATCGCCCATATCGACTTCGATGATCTGATCGCTTTTCCCAACCCTACCGGAGGATGGACTTACACTTTTGACAGCACCGGCTGGCCGGGTCCGATCTGGGGCTATCTCTTTGATATGGTTAGCTTCAGGGCTCGCTTCATCTTTGCCTATAAGAAGATCATCATAGCCACCTATCCCAGTCCTGCCACCACCAGATATCAAGGTCGCTATCGAGGCCGCATCTATACTTTCTATAACAACATCTGTCCTGTAGTAATCGAGTATGACGAGAAGACCGACTGGGTGGAAGACCTCGCTTCCCTCTCCAATGCCCATAACGAGTTCTTGGGCTTCTTTCTGGAGCATGGTGTTCCGGAGAGTACCCTCTACAATAACCTCGTATCCGGAGGCTTGATCGAAGGTCGAGCCTATGACAGCAGTCAGTATGTGGATCACTGGATCGAAGCTCATTTTCATGGCAATCTCTTCCCGGCTCGGTTATCGCCGGGCAAGGCTTATGAGAACTACAGTGATGAACAGACCGATAACATCAAGGCTCTGCAGGCCATGCTTATGCTATACAATGCCACCATCTTCAGCAATCCCCAAGGTCAGATTGTGTTCAAGAACAAGGATGCCTATACCAGTGCGATCATTGACATCGATGAAGAGGATGTTGTCAGCTTCGTAAGCAAGCGGGGCAACCCGGAGAAGCCGGAGATCAACTGCCTGGATATCCTGGCAGGGGATACCACTCAACTCCAGAGCAGGATCAAAGACTACCTGATCGACTTTCATGACTCCAAGTGGAGCTGCGAAGCAGTCATCGATCAACTAAGTAAATACAATCTCTCACTCCAGTCCAAGATACGCATCCAGAATAAGATCTATGCCATAACCGAACTGGAGCGTAACTACATAGATGATGAATACAAGGTGAAGGCATGGCTATTATAAAGGGCTTCAAGCTCATCCGTTGGGCTGATGAGGGCATCAACTACTTCTTCTGTCCCAATGGGCAGATCGAATACAGCCCCTCTCAGAAGTATCGCATTGAGAAGAAGAACGCATACGATCCCACTATTACCCACAGAAGGGAAGCCTACCGGGAAGACTCCTTCGATCTGGAAGCGGTACTCGAACCATCCGAATACTATAGCCTGATGAGCTTCCTCCTCAGTCCCGGTCGACTCTATCTGGAATACACTGCCTACAACAGCATCAACAGCCAGTTCCCAGTCACTATCTCTCAACTGCCCAAGTGTCCGGATGACCTGCACGAGTATCCCACCAAGGTCAAGTTCAGCCTAGAATCGAGATACATAGGCAGTCCCGGCTATATCGACTTCGGCATCATCATAATCACCGACTTTGACGAGACGGTGACCAGTCAGACCTAAGCATAGAAAACCACCATAGGAGCATACATGTACAAGTTCGCAATCAGCTATTATACAATGGAAGGCACCGAACGGAAGCCTCAATCTGGAGTGGATATCCGACTCCTCAGGCCTGGACAATCCTGGGCTGAAGGAAAGCATCTGATCGAGACTGTTCCTGACTCCGGTTACTATGCCATAGACATTCAAAACGAGTCCGACTGCGGCTTCTATGAACTCTGGGATAACCTGGGCAATCCTCTCGGCCAGTTCAGTGGCAAGACATGTACGATCGGGAAGCTTGATGCCCGAGGCTTGCAGAACAACTGCATCTACGGCAATCACATCCTGGATGGAGTAGTTACAGGAAGCAAGATCGCCAATGAAGCCATCGGCACTGAGCACCTGCAGAACGGCCTTCTCTCACTCACTAAGCTACAATACGAGCTTCAGGATCAGGATAAAGGAATGGGAGACAACAGCCAATCCAGCCCTGCCAAGCTGAGTGAAGACAAGATCATCACCCACATCTTGGATAATGAGTATCAGGAGCTGCCCCACGTCATCCTGACCAACCAGTGTGACGCTTTCCTCTACCTAGCTGATGTCAAGATTGAAGGAAATCTGGTAACCGTCCTGATTGGGATCAGCCAAGTCTATACTGCTACCGATCCCTTCTACAAGCTCCTTGCCCTCGCCAAATGATGCCCAAGAGAGAAACCCGGTAAATCCGGGTTTATGATTGGATCAGATACTGATTATCGCTTCTTTTCGAGCCTGCAGATCAGCTCCGCCATCAAGTTGATCATCTCTTTGTAGTCTCCGCATTCCCATGCATCATCGGCTCGGGTTTTGATCTCATCCTCGGTCATCTTCTCCGACTGTAGCCAGGGGCCTCGGAACTGATTCCACCAGCTCTTGTAGTGGACTTCGCCAGCATAGGGATCAGCCTGCGCTATATCTTCGATTGGCTGCTCAGTCCCATCATCATGCATCAGAATGAGTTGGCTGCCTGATTTCACCATCTCCTCCAGCGTTGCCTGGCCTTTGCGATTCTTGTTTTGCTTGGTCATCTTGATCTCCTTCTCGGTTACCCGACTGTTGATTTATGGGTGCTACTATGCACCCCTCGCAAAGGAGGTCAAGTCCTTTCCGCTCAATATGATAAGAATGATCAATGTCTCGATGTACAATCAGATTGAATGAGTTACGACCTTAATCGCAAGCCATACAAAGCTATGCGAAATCCAGTTGAAATAATCATGATATTCTGCCCTGATTCAGCTCTGTTTTACCAGTTTGTGAGTTAGAAATCCGTAACCTGTTCCGCTGATTTCGCTTAAGAAAACCATTTGAAAAAGTCGTGAAATTCCATTTGAAAAAATCGTGATATCGTTTTGAAAAAATCGTGATATCGCAGTCCAGCAAAAACGCCGATTTGAAAAATTGGTGATACGATTTGAAAAAATAAGTGAGAACGCATACAAAGCAATGAGGAGGGAGGCACGGCATCTTAGGTAGAGGCGCGAAAATATTGCTTGACATAAATCTGACAATCTTTAGCTTATGTAAAGATCATAATATGGAGGAACAATGAAAAAGACATTGTT
>JAQUJJ010000147.1 GCA_028681035.1 Candidatus Cloacimonadota bacterium | reverse complement strand
AAAGCAACGCTGATCGGATCAGACCTCGCAGCGTCGTGATTCCCCTGTTTTAACTCTCATTTTTGGATTGTGAATAACTGGTAGTCTGCTGGGATGATAGAAGGATAACAGGAAAGCTGAAACCTATCCACCAGATCAAAAATGAAAGTCAAAACAGTCCTGCGCATGGTTTTGCTTTCTGCCATCTATCCAAGGTCAAACGATTCCGGAACTTTCGGCCTCAAGCCGCAGAATAATAGTCTTTTAGTCCAGTACTTGCTTCTGCCCAGACTATCCTACCCCATCTATTCAGCAAGGCCTCTGCAAATCACGGGATGAGAAGACTGAAGAAAAAACAATGAAAATACCAAGATGTCACAATCAAAACGAGTAGATGAGCATGTGGTTTGACAGTGGCAGATGCTTTTAACATACCATTTTGGCTATAGCTAAGAACCCTCAAAAAAATGTGAATTATATTAGGGCTTGACAGTTAACTATATGTTGCCAAAATTTGCACAGACGACTGGAGACAAGATAACTTGTCAAACATTCTTTAGGATTAATTTATGAAACTTCGACGATAAGGAGATTCTACATGTTTATGGAAAGGTATAAGAGCCTACAGTATCAACCCAATTATTTAATGCAATGGCGAAATGGCGGCTCTAATTTTAGGCTTTGGTATGTTAGGAACCAAAAGAGACATAATTAAGAAAGTCGTGTTCAAAAAGGGTGGAGACTTCTATGGCGATCTATCTCATCCTTAATACTGAAAACAAAATGCTTACCCATACATACAGAGGGAAACTATGAATGAAAAACGAAAAGATATATACAGCTTGATCCCTATGGCAGAAGTGGCTCTTGAAGAATACAAAGATATCCCAGGCTATAGTGGTGTCTACGAAAGTGATTTTCATCTGATCAATTCCCTTATAACACAAAAGGCTTTTGAAGAAGGGAAAAACATCTACATTGGTACAAATAGCCAAAACAGCCCACAAAACATAACTCTGGCTATATTGATGCCCGCGGCATACACTTTGTTAGCAAAAAGCTCCATGCTGCATATGCCTGAAGTTGAAACCCTGAAGTCTCATTACATTTTTATCCGCGAAGGAATCTCATATTACTATAAATATAATTGCAATAATTTCACTTTGGGTAGCAAGGTGAAAGGCGGAGACAGACTTACTCATTATAAAGATATATCTGAGGTACTGCTAACACACTTTGTGGCGGATAAAAAATATTATTCAGACCAAAAATGTCATAA
Source organism: Candidatus Cloacimonadota bacterium (assembly GCA_028681035.1). The sequence goes on along the minus strand of JAQUJJ010000147.1, from coordinate 7,359 downwards.
AGCCTTAGATAGGTATAAAGAGTTTTACCAGAGCCTAACAATGGGAAGTGAACAGCCTCCGTCATTCTTTAAAAAGAAGATCGTGGTAATCTGCAATAAAGGCGAGTTCTTTTCTCAGCTCAATAACCTTAATCTCAATCATTGTATTCCCTTTGGCAGTATTGTTGCAAGCGACAAAGAGTGTGTCAAGGAAACGCTTCCTATTGACCCCATAGTGTTGGTTGCAAGTGACTATGAACTTGCCAGAACCTATATGCTGAAACACATGGAAAATTGTGAGTATGAGTATCTTGTTGTAAGTGGAGATACAAGAATCAGCAAATTGAAGTCTCTTGTAAAAAACGACTGCGGCAACGGTTTGTTTAGGCGCTATTGCCTTATAGGAAATCAAGCCATTCAACAAGACAATTCCATGCTTCTCTGGCATTGGACTAGGAATGAAGAATCCCGTTTATTAGGCAAATGTAAAATGGAAATTGAAATGAAGGCCTTGGCTGGTTGTGATGAACTAACGAATGCTTGCATTGAATACTATGGTTTTCGCAAAGACCTGCGGGGAGAATACGACTCATTGGAGCACTTTGGAGCTGCTCATAAGCTTTTCTTTAGTATATTAGGTGACAAGCTTAATGTGTTGGAGGACATCGATGAGCAGTTGGAGGCAGCTAGGATAGATATAACTAGATCAATGCTCTCTGATAATTATGAAAAAGAAGACGTTGAACAGGATATAATTCAAATAATCAACCAAATATACCTAATCTACAAACTGAAAAAAGAATGTCCCACTGTTTGGTCTGGTTTCTCTGGATTGGGATACGAGCGTATTAATCTTGTAGTTGAGAACGATGACATTGAGATTTGGCGTGAAAATATTGAAAAACAAGGCATTAGCAATATCCTGCTCATATCACACAAGGATTTTCGCAGAGAAATTGAAAGGAGTCGCCATACGGAAAAGTATTATTTCATTCACCTAATAAAAGATAAACTCATCAATTGGCTACACAGCCAAGTTATTAATCGAGAAGTATGTATTACCATGCTACTGTATCCGCCTGAGATCAGCATTCTAAAATCACGGATAGAAAAGTTGCAGCGTTGGGAAAGACAAAACACAGGCACTAAAGATAAAACACTATTTCCAGAGCTTGATCTTCATAGAGATGATCAGGGATATATTGATGATCCAATTGGCAGATTTGAAGATAAATTCTATGAAGTATCAGATGATCTATTCGCTTCCAGTGCAAGATACGAGATTTATGATAGTTACAGTATACGAGCATCAGGAGATGATGGTAACATCCAAAATCTTAGCTGTCCTCAGAAGGTGCTTAGAAAAGATGACGACGATATCTCTTTAGTCTCGGTTACTGACCTTGAAGCTGGCGATACCATAGTCCTCTACACCAATACAAGTAGGGATTATCTATACAAAATTCTCAGCGATGAGTCTGAGAGATTTGCTCAAGTAGAAATATTTTCAATGCTTTGGAAACAAAAGCTGCGAGAGTATCTGGAACTCACGGTTTTTGAACCGGATGATATTGAGGCATTTACCAAACCTACATACAATGAGGAACGTTTGAAAACACTCTCTTTGTACACGGGGCTCAGATCTGAATATCTCTTGCATAATTGGGTTTCAGCAAATGCTAAGGTACGGTTTCCTCAGAAATCCAAACTTGAAAAACTCACTAAATTCCTTAACGAGCAAGGATTTTTGAGCAGTAGTGAAGTAGCAGATATAAGTTCACACAGAGACTTTTTTACCGGAGTAATGATTAGTTTGGGGCACAATCTCAGTACTGAAGCCCAAGCAATTATTTTAAACAAGTCTACAGATTATGATCAGTTTATTGGCCAATATGTATGTGATAACACTGAGGACTATCCTTTGCTTTCGAAATTGGATGTTCAGGCTATCAAGAGCATCCTCAAGCATAACTTTATTGAATGGAAGTTTATTCAGCTTGTAGAACAGGGAGAACAAGATGAAGAATAGCGATCCCAGAAACATCCTCAAAGAACTATTGAGCAAGCATTTAATTGGGCCAAGCAACGATACTTTTATTGACAACGATGAAGAAGAAATAATATCGGACTATCCTCTCAACAAGTATTCGTCGGGAATTATATTTCCTCAATTAAATAATCTGTCCGAATCCTCAGATGATGAGCAGCAAATAGAAATTAATCTGTTCGACGAGGAAGAGCCACAGTCTCAACATGATCCAGACTGGGATAAAAGTATTGAAGAATTAGATAACTTCGTGGATCAAGGGAAAATATCCAACGATGATTTTACCCGGCCAGAGCTTTACCCCAGCTCCTTGGGGCTATCATTCTGCCTGAATGGAGAAGCCCAAGATTTTGTGGTCAACATCAGCTTTGGCAGTTATCGTCAACTTGATCCCACTCAGGAAATCCATCCTAAGTTACGAATCAAGATGGATTATCAGGATTATGAGCTGATTCGACATCTTAATGCCGATAATAAAGAGTACTTGGGTAACCTACTGGCTTATGACAATGAAACTAATTCAGTATCCCTTACCAGAAAGCTGATAGGCAACAGCATGGAAAAGATAAGTGGAGATTTTGAAAATATCAGAATCATTCGACGAAAAGTTTACGAGCGCTTAAACTCGATTAAGGCTAAAGGAGCAGAGAAAAATCGTTATGAGAGGATAAACAGCATCTTAGAATCGGTATTTTCGTTATACCGAAAAGTTTGGATAAGGCGTTTGCATACCTTTGAATATAGGATAGATTTGTCTGAACTCGAAATTCACAAACCCGTATGTATTCATTCGAAAGTAATCAATAATACTTCGATAATTTACAGATTACACTCGTTATTGATTGAAAGCAAGCCAGAGCGAAAAGTGGTGAAAGTGCTATTGGAGAATAGCCACGACAGAAAATCTCTGGGCAATATGCAGAAGCGCAGCCCCAACATGAACTATGTGTGTATGTATCAGTGCAAGATCAAAGTGCAAAACGGTAATATCATTCCTCTTCCTCAACCTCAATTGCCCTCCTATGCCACTCTTGAAGACAAAATCATTGATTGTCAGTATCGGGATTCTAAAGTATATGCTCAAGCGCACAATTGCGCGTGTTCCTGGCATGAAGTGGATGGAAAAACAATGCTGATCCAAACAGAGTATCTTCCCTCAATAATACCTCCTGTTACCATAAACGCTAATCTTGATTGTGAGGCCAGATCTGCCTTAAAAATCAAGGCCAGCAGTTACTATGCATCCAGCACAGACGTTCAAATCCTGCATTGGTTGAACCTCTTTGTGGATGGTTATGAATCATGGGTTGAAACACAGGTTAAATCATCTCTTGAACTCGACTCCAGATATCAAGAAGCTGCACAGACGATGGTTACCAATCAGAGATGTGCATTAAGTAGAATGCGTGAAGGTATCCAACTGCTACATAACCCAAGCTATTTGGCGCTTTATCGTCTTGCTAATAGTGCGATGCTTATTAATATGTTAAAGATTGACCCCCAAGGAAATCCAGAACCCGGCAATGAAGCAGAAAACATATATTATCATGCTTTTCAGCTGGCGTTCTTGTTAATCAATATAGAGTGCATTACTAATCCTGAATCCGAGACTAGGTCTAATAGTGTTGACTTGCTCTGGTTTCCTACCGGAGGAGGTAAAACCGAAGCCTATTTCCTGCTATCAATGTTCTCGCTTTTGTTCAGACGTTTCAAATATGGTTCTGCTGGATACGGTACTTCCGTGATTATGCGTTATACTTTGCGCTTGCTTACTGCTCAGCAATTTGAGCGGGCATCCAGAATGATCCTTTCACTGAATTACGTTTGTTCCAAGTTCATGCGGCAATCTATTGATAATGGGCCATTTTCCATAGGACTATGGATAGGCGTCGCTTCTTCGCCCAATAAGCTTCGAGATGCTGATGGCTCTGCAGAAGATGTTATCAACAAGATCTTTGAGGTGCCAAATATAGAAGAAGCTCAGCGGCAAAATAAGTTTCCTATCAGCCATTGTCCTTGGTGTGGCACTAGCCTCATTGGCGAGGATAAAATAGGATTCAACAGCCTGAAGGATAAATTTGAGGTTTTTTGTCTAAATCCAGAATGCTTTTTTCACCAAGGTTTGCCGATAGATTTAGTGGATGAAAGCCTTTATCACAATCCACCGTCATTGCTTTTTGCCACTGTTGATAAGTTTGCTCGCCTTGCCTGGGTAGAAGAAGCTTCAGCCTTTTTTGGTTCTGAAGAGGGTAATCTGCCTCCAGACCTAATAATCCAAGACGAACTGCATCTTATTTCCGGTCCCTTGGGTAGCATCTCGGCTTTATTTGAAAGCGTAGTAGAAATGCTGTGCAAAAAGAGGAATAAAATGCCCAGAATTGTAGCCTCCACAGCTACAATTAAAAACGCTGCCGCTCAGGTGAAAGGGCTATTTGGTAATCGAGATGTATTTACTTTTCCTCCTTCAGGGTTGCATTTTGGGGATAACTTCTTTGCCAAAACAGACCAGAACAACCTTAATCGGGAATATGTTGGCATCTGCCCCACGGGTAAGACAGTTACATCTACCCAAGTAAAGCTACTGGCTCTGCTCTTGTTCGGACGTCTTGAGTTAGCAGGCCGGATTGATGAAGATCTCGATAACTATTGGACGGTGGTGTCTTACTATAATTCACTGAGAGAACTTGGACGTATGTACAGTAAAACCAGAGATGAAGTACAGCAAGCATACTCTCAGATGGTTCTCAGGCGTAATCCCAGTAGCAAGAAGTTTTGGTTGCGCCATCCCAAAGAATTAACAAGCCGGATTCCTGGCCACGAAGTAAAACAAGTGCTCAAATCCCTGGAGATGCCGAGCATCTTAAGTAATGATCCCAGTCAAGTTCAGAGCAACGCCATTGATATTGTGTTTGCCACGAATATGATCTCGGTGGGTCTTGACATTCCCCGCTTGAATCTGATATTAATGAACGGGCAACCCAAAAGTGTTTCGGAATATATCCAGGTTACAAGTCGTATTGCTCGTAATCACCCCGGGCTAGTGCTTACCCTTTTTAACCCATTCAAAGCCAGAGATAAGTCACACTACGAAAATTTCGCTTCATTTCACCAAAATTACTATCGCTATGTAGAGCCAATATCTGTTACTCCTTACACACGCGTAGCAATTCGCAAGATGATGCCAACTCTTTTGGCGGCTTATATCCGTATGATAAAGGGTATTTCTTCTCTCCAAGACCTTAGCTTACAGGATCTTGACGATTATATCAATTTTATGTCTAAGAGGATGCAGGATGATCCTACAATGATGCCATTTTTCCGATCCAGGCTAAAAACACACATGGATATTTTGCAAGAAAAGCTATCAATCGATCCCGAGCTCACTTTCAGAAAGCTTTTGCTTAATGCATCAGACGCCACTATAATGGATTATGATGATAGCGATTGGCTTACCATGAATTCTATGCGTGAGATCAGCCCGAATGCAGTGATTAAACTCGCACCACCTAGAGCGAAAAAGAGGAACACAGATTATGAATAGATACTATGAGTTATCCTGTCATGGTGTGATTAGCTCTTATGGGGGGATAGGGTCCTTGATTGAGACTCCAGAGGGATCTCTGCAAATTCAACCCCTTGAGAAGTGGCCATACTTTATCCATGAGGTCGATGGCAAAGATAGAGAAACAGTTAATTCTATTTCTGTACAAGACCACAGGCTAATTAGTAGATTGAAGGCCACCTTTCCTAATCTGACATATCTTCTAAAAGTACCATCAAATAGCACGACTCATTCAGGACACAAAGTTGCATCAGATACCAGCTTAATCTCGGCAGAATTCTTTCCTCAATGGATGTTTTGCCCTGTGTGCAAGCGCTTTATGAAATACTCCGATTGGCAGCACAGATACAAGATGACGAATCTGAAAGGCAGATTCAATCTTTACTGCCCCGATTGCCAAATGGCATCAGGTGCCAAGAAGGCAAAGTATATATTGCTGGAGCAGGTCAGATTCATCCAAGTCTCTGAGGCAGGGCAAATTGGAGATTTCCCTTGGGAAGACTGGTTCAACGATAAGGATTTAGGAGCAGAGAAGTGTGAAAAACACGAGTTCATGTACCGCAGCTCAGCTAACCGGGATAATTTAGGATCAATCTGGATCTCTTGTAAAAGATGTAAGTTATCGGTAAACCTGTCTGGTATCTTCAATCCAGCATCAGACAAGGAATCAATGCAAACAGTTTTAAAATCGAGCAACAGTGTTTATTTTCCGGAAATACTGAGAAGCCTGATGATCCCTGTCTCAAAAAGAAGCAGTGAAGATGATCCTGGCTCCGAAATGAATTATAGATGTGATGAATTTGAATATATGATCTCCAAAGCTAAAAATGATGACTTTGCCGACGAAGATCCGATCTATCTCAAATCAATGCCTCCTATAACTAACACCATATCATTAATTTCAATCAGAACTTTGAGTATGGCTACGGTATTGTGCTCTTACAGTAGAATCAATCCCATTAGCTCCGGCACAATTTTTGAAACAGGTAAATCCAGACATGTTACAAACGCGGGGGAAAAAACCCGGTATCTTCCTAGTGTAGAATTGGCAGGCGAAGGTTTCCTTATGGTCTTTGATGATCTTGCAATTCGTAAATGGTACTTGACCGCCCAGCAGCATGAGAGTTTTCGACAACGCTTTAGTAATCATAGCGAAGCTCTCAAAAACTTCAATCCCTTCGGCAATGATAATATCACAGGTTACGCTTTATATAAGTACATTCTACTTCACACAATCTCACATTTACTTATTAAACAACTTGAATTTGTATGTGGCTATCCCGCTTCTTCCCTGAGCGAAAGGATTTATTGTTCTTCAGGTTTTCACGCCGGGATTATGATCTATACTGTTGCCGGTTCTGAAGGTAGCTATGGGGGAATAGTTACCATCACAGAAAGAGGTGACCTCCGCCAATTGCTGGCTGAGGCTTTTGATAAGGCAAGGTTTTGTACCAACGATCCTGTATGCAACAGCAATAACTCTGTGTGCTTCTCGTGCAGCTTGCTTCCAGAAACCTCTTGTGAGTCTTTTAACCTATTACTTGATAGGGCATTAGTTATTAACGATGACTATGGGTTTATTAAAGCTCTATCACGATGATATAATAGACTAAGAAACCGCAGTAATCCCTTAATCCCACATCACCAATATCTCAATCGCCCTTTCAAACTGCTGCAAGGAATCCAGCCCATCTTCCAGCTCGATGATGATCTTGAGATTGCGCTCTGCTTCAAAGCGGAAGGGCTCGCTCAGTTTGCCGCCAAAGCGCAG
>JAQUJJ010000024.1 GCA_028681035.1 Candidatus Cloacimonadota bacterium | reverse complement strand
ATAGTAAATGCCCAAAGGTTAAAATGTCTCTATACGAAACAGGGTGGCAGAAGGTGGGTAGTGGTAAAAAGTGATATCCTCGTTTGCGTACTTCGTTTTCCAGTTCTCCACCCGGTTGGAAAGCTACATAGACTTCAAATTCCGATTTATCCAGCCCATCCAGCAAGTGCAAAGAAAAGCGTTGCACTCCTGAAACTAAGGGAAGCAACTGGAGGTGGAGCAGTTTTTTCATGCGTTTTTGTTAAGGCGGATTACGGCGATGGATTCGGCTTTAACGTTATTGAAACGGACGGTATTACCTTCTATCTTCGCGCTTACTCCATCAATCTCCAGTATCTTGGGGTCGCCATGCACGCTAAGCACAAAATTATCTATATCATCGGGGAAGAACACGCTGATTTCATATTCGCCTTCGTCGATGGTAATGCGTCCTCGTTTTTCCCACCATGCAGCTATTTCGCCGGCAGTGGCAAGGTAGTTATTCCCGCTTTTCACCAAGGCTAAGATATAGGCGTATAGTTTGTTGCAATAATGAATATCACTATAGCTGGCGATAGAGAAATCTATGCTAAAGATGCCATGTGAGCGGGTAGCCTGGTGATAAAACTTCTTGATTTGGTGTTTGGCATCTTCAAGCTGCACCAGCTTATGTTTGGTTAGTTTTAAGTGATTGTCCCGATATTCAGTAGGCAATTCCAGAAACTCTGCTTTATTTCCAGAAATCCAGGGATGCCAAGGCAGAGAAATACCATTCTTGAATCCTGGAACGCTCTGAAAAGAAGTGCTTTGGCTGTAACTGGGGGAGATTTTATTCTGCAAATCACGGGTTGTTTCGTTACTGTGAAAGCCACACTGGCGAATACCAATCTGTTCCTTGCCAAGTTGATGCAGCAGGATTTGTTTGCGGGTTAAATAATCATCACGGTTCAGTTTGTCAGACGTGATCAACAAGCCAATGTCGTTACCTTCACGGATAATTTGCTGTATTTCTTCCTGCAAATCGGGGTCTTCCAAGCTATAGTTTATGTCCTCACACGGTTCTGTGGCAAGGAAATAGGTGCTACGACAGCCGGATTCTCTCTCCAGCTTGCGGAATTCTTCAAAGTTCCAATAAAGCTCGTAGTTGGTAAACACATATTTCAGCTTTCCGGCGAGATTATGCCCAAGCTGTTTCCATTTGAAAGAAAAGAGCATTGCCAAATCGTCTGCCAAGGATAGCACCAACGAGGAAAAATCCCACTTCTGTAAATCATCTATGCTGTGCGATAAAAGCACGGCTGATTGTTGCGCTTCGGGCCAGAACATCTTTTGTGCAATGAAGCTTTTCTTGGCGCGGCAATGCTCCTTAATCATGCTATCTACCAGCCACAGCAGGTTGTCCACAATGGGAACTTCACGGTAATTGTAGAAAGCACTGGCTTCATCGGGATAAAAGCCTTTTTCCATAGCCTGAGCATCTTTGCTTTCTTCGAGGTTAGAAAGGTGCAGGAAGATGTTTCCCACCAGGTCAAAGTTAATCTTTCCGCCATTAACATCACTTTCGCTGTAGTTTTCGGCAAGATATTCAAATTTACGGGCAGAAATCACCGGCGTTATAGACAGCAGCTTTATCTCCCTCAAACTGCGACGCAATCTGTCGGCAGAATAAGCTTTGGGATCGTAAAACTCGAAATCGCAGGGGATAAAAAAAGTGATATTACGCTTGGCTAAAACCTTTAATTCTTCCGGAGTAGGCTCCGTTAAGCCATAGAATAAAAAGATGTCATTCGGTTTCAGCTCTTCCCAATTGGTGATGAATTGAAAGTGATAACCCAAGCTTTTGAATATAAAGCTAAATACGTATTTCATCTCCTTATGGAAACGCAAGAGTTTGCTGTCTATGATTATTGATACCATGCTATTCTTTATACCGCCAGTTCCATTTTGTGGCAGGATATTATAGTTTCACGCTGTTGTCAAGTGAAATCCTGCAAACTCAGCAACACCCGTTTCTAAACGCTGTTAAGCAGGACGCTTTTCCTACTCCCAAAACATAATTTTGGGTCAATGTAGTTCATCCCTAAGGCACTTGCTTATCCAAAGCGGGGTTCATCGGGGTCCGATCGGGATCTCATCGGGATGAAACCCGATCGGACCCCCTTCAGTAAGCGTTTGGCTCGGCTTCGGATAAGCAAGTAAGCCAGCCTCACGAATTTAGAGGAATTATAGAGCTACACACTAAAGATGATGACAGGTTTACATAGATAGAATTACTGTTATTCTTAAGGTTTTCAAGTTCTTGGTATATTAATGCAAGTTTCTGCTTGACACTAGACTCGCAGCGGGTATTGTTAATCAAGGAGCTAAGATGAAGACAAAATTGAAGAACCGGAAAAAACTACTCAATAAATGCGACTGGATAAGCAACGCAGGGACGAAAGCTGTCCTGTTATTTTTCATGATTTTATTTCCGATCACCTCAAGCCTTTCTGCTTGCGCAATGAGCGCATTGATCTCCGTTCAGGAGCACACCCTGGCCGATTTTGCCCCGAGCGGACAGGCAATGAACTATTGGGAATACAATGATCCATGGGACTATTTTGGCTTTTTAATGGCATATTCCACATCTGCCACTAACAATGACGGCTATGGCGTCGCAGCATACAGAGACGGCGATCCTTACGTATCTACTGAGAACATATGGTTCAAGAGGGTCATCAACAGCGAGGATCTGGGGAATACTTACTACACTGGTAAATATCTGGATCCTGATTACCAAAACTCCAGCTGGGACTATGATATTCTCGACCTAGCCATGAATGCGATCAAGACAGAAGTAGATAGTGCAGCAATCGTACTTTGTCATGCCAGAAATGCTACCGGCGTCAGTTTGGGAAATCATCCATTTTGGTTTCAGCACAATGGAAAAACCTACACCTTCATCCATAATGGCAACAGCTTGTCAGCAAAATACTACATGATTAACCAGATCAACCAGATGAATCCCGGGACTAATTGGTTCCAGCTAAATCCCAGCAATTACTTCAACAATCCCGACGCAACCCAATGGGTGGACAGCGAAGTGCTGTTCCGCTACATAATGTGCAAGATAATCGCCAGCCAAGACAATACACTGGATGGACTGAACAATGCGTTGAGGGGAATAAGCAAATATATCGACAACGTATCTCGCGGGGTATTCAATTTCATCATGTCAGACGGCAGCAACCTATACGCATTTCGCAGCACACCGCAGACCGGCACCAGCTCCCAATTTAAACTTGGTTATCGATGCATCCCAGATCAGTTTTACGCGATCCGTACCAAGGCTCCCTCAGCTGGAGATACCGAACTTCGATTACAGGAGATGGTTGTATTTTCCAGAGACCAGAGCCCAAAGCACTATCCGAATTTTGTGCATGGCTATTACGTGGCTACGCATGAATTCCACAAAACCTATGTCGAGGAACTGTCTCTGCCGCTAACCGTTACCCTGCATAGTGCCAGCGTTGATACACTCAATATCACGGATATCTATTGGAAATCCCAGCCTAATCCGACTTACTTTTCACATACTTTTGACCAACTGAATGAGCCAGGATTACCAGGTGAGAGCAGATCGATTGAGGTACATTTTGCGCCGCTGACTGAGGGTGTGTTTACTGATACACTATGCGTAGCCAGCAATGCTAGTTATCATCCTTTGCTACTGATACCTTTTTCGGGGCGGGGATATATGTTGCATGCCAGCTTTGGTTATGAGCCCATAGCCGAAGATGGGCAGTTCCGAGTGAATTTCACCGATACTTCAATGGAGGATATCGTTGTTTGGAACTGGGAATTTGGGGACGGAAGCACGTCCTCGGATCAGAATCCAAGCCATGTGTTTGCCGCAGAGGGCACTTACACCGTCGAATTGAGCGTGAGCGACGGTGTCCACTATGCTACCGTGTCGCAAGATATCGAGGTGAGTGGTCACGCAATGCTGGCTTGCGCAGACACGCTTGTTTATGATTTTGGAATAGAATATCTTGGACACACATCGGAAACTGTTACGCTGACACTTCGCAACAGCGGGACGGACACACTGTATTTCAATGATATCAGATGGCAGATAGGCGGTATGTACTTTCAATTCTCATTCAACAATCCTGCTGCACTGATTTTGCCGGGGGAGACTTCGAACATTGATCTCTGGTTTCAGCCGAATCAAGTTGGCGTTTTCTCAGACAGCCTGATCATCGAGACCAACGCTGAAAACCTGCCTTCACTGGTTATTGGTGTTACTGGAAGGGGAGGATATATGCCGCCTAAAGCACCGGATAATGTGACGATAACTATGGATGGGGAAAGTGCTATCATCAGTTGGGATGCTGTAGTTCAGAACATTGACGGTTCACCTACAATACCGGATGGTTATGCAGTATATTGCACCACATCTTCTAGCGAGAAATTCACTTTTCTGGGTTTCACAGAAGATATGTCATACACGCATTCATGCACAGCACTAACTCAATCTGTTATGTTTTACCGGGTTTTCGCATACAAAAACTATGATAGTACAGGTTGCTCCATTCCTGCTGCAGAGATTCGGGCTTACCATAGCGCAAGTCGATCTCCAGCAGAGAAAGATAATCTACAATAAGTGAACTTGGAAGATAATTGTTTTTAGGAGATAATGTGAGCCTGTGTAATGCTTATTATGATTCTCTATCGCAATCGCAAAAAGTCATGGACAAGACTAACGACCAGATTGGTGTGATAAGAGATTTCTAGGGAACATTAAAACTCGATTATCTGATTTACGGCAAGAGCGTATTCACATATGCTCAAAACGTGCCATTGACAGGAATTTGATAGGCGAAAGTTCATAGAACGGATTCTATCGACATTCATGGAACCGAGATACAATGTTCTTTTTGTGAAGCGGCAGCTAAATATAAATTGACAGCAACAGGCTATTTGAGGACAAAGGAACAAGCCATAGTTATGCATAAAGAAATGAAGGAGCTTGCCCTAGCTAACAGTGTGGCATAAAACAACAGTAAGCTCTTGGAATGTAATATGAAAGGTATTATTCTTGCTGGTGGAGCCGGCACCAGGTTACACCCTCTCACCATTGCTGTAAGCAAACAGCTTATGCCGGTGTATGACAAACCGATGATTTACTATCCGCTATCGGTGCTGATGTTAGCGGGAATCCGTGAAGTGCTGATTATTACCACTCCTGAGGAGCAAAGCAGCTTTGTTAAGCTTCTTAAAGACGGCTCTCAATTGGGGATGAAGTTCTTTTATGCCAAGCAGGAAATCCCTAACGGATTAGCACAGGCGTTTGTGATTGGAGCAGAGTTTATTGGCGATGACAGCGTGTGTCTTATCTTGGGCGATAACATCTTTTACGGTGCAGATATCCAGAGGAAACTGGCAGAATGTGCCAATCCTGATGGCGCAATTATCACAGCTTATCCCGTAATAGACCCGCAACGATATGGAGTGGTGGAGTTTGCTTCCTGCGGGAAAGTGCTGAGTTTGGAAGAAAAACCAGAGCAGCCTAAATCCAACTATGCCGTTCCGGGCTTGTATTTCTACGATAACAGTGTGGTGCAAGTAGCTAAGAATATACAGCCTTCCGCTCGCGGAGAATATGAGATTACCGATGTTAACAAAACTTATCTGGAACAAGGTAAACTGAAGGTTCTGGTATTTGGGCGAGGCTATGCCTGGCTGGATACCGGCACATTTGAATCCCTGTTGCAGGCGTCCCAGTTTATTGCAGTGATAGAACAGCGGCAGGGCTTTAAGATTGGCTGCATAGAAGAAATAGCCTTCCGTAAAGGCTTTATAGATAAGGCGAAACTGTATGAGATTGCCGAGCCGATACGCAAAAGCGGATATGGCGAATATCTGCTACAATTGGGCGAATCGAAATGATGCACTGCTTTCGCCGTTGAGGAGCTTATGAAGCAAACAGAAACTTACCTCCATCCCACCGCAGATGTTCAGAGCAGCAAAATTGGCGATGGAACCGTAATCTGGCAATATTGTGTCGTTTTACCCGAGGCTCAAATAGGAAAGAATTGCAATATTAACTGCCATTGCTTTGTGGAAAACGACGTGTCAATCGGAGATAATGTAACCGTGAAATCGGGAGTATCTCTATGGGACGGAGTGCGTATTGGCAACGACGTGTTTATCGGACCCAACGTTAGCTTTATCAACGATAAGTTCCCCCGCTCCAAACAGTACCAGAACAATGTGCTGCAAACAGTGATAGAGGATGGTGCATCTATTGGAGCCGGAGCAATTATTATGGGGGGCATCACCATTGGCAAATCTGCAATGATCGGCGCAGGCAGCCTAGTTACCAAATCTGTACCTGCTAATTGTATATGCTATGGTTCACCTGCCAAGGTTGTAAGGAATAATATCATGGATAATGAACTTGTGGATTTAGGTAAAACTGGTGCTAAAACAATATTTGATACCAGAGGAAACCTATCCGTTATTGAGGGGAACAGAGACGTCCCCTTTGCCATAAAACGCGTGTTCTATATCTGGAACAACAAGGAAAGTTACCCCCGAGGCGGACATGCACACCGTGAACAATTCCAATCTTTTGTTGCCGTTCATGGAGATTGCAGGTTAAAGCTAACAGATGACAAGGGTACGCGGGAAGTGATGCTGGATGCTCCCAATCAATATATCACAGTTCCACCAGGTTTTTGGGTGGATATTGATAACTTCTCCGCAGACTGCGTGCTGTTGGTTTTAACTTCCGATTATTATGACGAGGACGACTATATCCGAGATTTTGATGAGTACTTAAGCTATGTTCAATCCTGATATACCCTTCTATGACATCGGGCAAAGCTACCGTGAGCTGAAGACCGAAATTGACCAAGCTATCTCCAAAGTGCTTAGCAATGGCTGGTACATACTTGGGGAAGAGGTTGCAGCTTTTGAGAAGGAATATGCCAAATATATTGGCACCCGCAACTGCATCGGTGTTAGTAACGGGCTTGACGCCTTGTTTCTGGTGCTGAAAGCCTGGGGTATAGGTGCGGGAGACGACGTAATAGTTCCTTCCAACACCTACATTGCTACTTGGCTGGCTGTTAGTAACTGCGGAGCAACACCCGTTCCTGTAGAGCCGGATATTGCTACCTTTAATCTCGATCCCTTGCTACTTGAAGCGAGCATAACACCCCGTACAAAGGCGATTATTCCTGTGCATCTTTATGGTATGCCGGCAGATATGAGCACGATAATGGATATCGCAGCCAAGTATAAGCTGAAAGTTTTGGAAGATGCAGCACAGGCTCACGGTGCAGAGTATAATGGCAGTAAATGCGGATGTCTTGGCGATGCTGCTGCCTTCAGCTTTTATCCTGGCAAGAATCTGGGAGCCTTTGGTGATGGTGGCGCAATCACTACCGATGATGACGAGCTAGCGGATAAGATAAGAAGCTTGGCAAACTACGGTTCCAGACAGAAGTATCAGAACAAATACAAAGGTTTTAACTGCCGCTTGGATGAGCTTCAAGCTGCTATTCTTCGTGTTAAGCTTCCCCATCTGGATACAAATAACCTAAGCCGCCATAAAGCAGCCACCGTATGTTTAAAGATTAATAATGATCAAATAACTCTGCCCTACAAGCAGCTAAGGTGTGATCCCTCGGCAAACCGTGAGCTAATCTATGAAATGCCTGTTTCAGGAGCAATGGCTAAACCCTGCTGGCATCAGTTTATTACCAGAAACGAAAAGAGGGGCAAGCTGCAAGCAGTTCTAAAGCAAGCAGGAATAAATACCATGATTCATTATCCCATTCCGCCTCACAAACAACAAGCCTATCAAGAGTATGCTCACCATAGCTATCCCCTTGCCGAAAGTATTGCCAATACCTGCCTCAGTTTACCCATGAACCCCTATCTAACAGCAAGCGAAGTTTCTTACATTTGCAGTGTGTTGGAGCAGGCTTAAAGCCGTGAGCATCAAGGCATTCATGCGTTTTATTGGTGTGGGTGGGTTCGTTACCCTGCTTTCCATGCTGCTGCTCTATGTTTGTTTGCAGGTATTCCACACTCCTCTCCAGCTAACTTACATACTCACTTATCTTGTAACCGTGTTTCTTTCTTACACGCTTAACCGTTTATTCACCTTTCAAAGCAGCTATTCTCACGGCACGATGCTGCGCTATTTTATGGTTTACATCTCTGGGATGTTGCTGGGGATGTTGCTTTTGTATATCTTCAGAAAAGTGTTTACCTTTCCTAACTGGGTGATATCCTACATGGTTATTCCCTTCACCCTGTTAAACAACTATTTCTGGTCTGTTAAAGTGTTTCACACCAAAGAGGAAAAGCAATGAGAACTGGCTTGTTTACTATCATCTTACTTTCTTATTATAGTGGTTCCCGCATCATTTCCGTGTATGAGAAACTATCTGCCTGTTTTGCCAAGGAAGGGATAGATTTAGAGTTTATCGTGATGGATGACGGCTCTAGGGACGATTCCTATGCCATCGCCAAGCAATTAGAAAAGCAGCAGCCCAATGTTTTTGCCTACCAACTTAGCCGCAATTACACATCACACTGTGCGATATTTGCCGGGTTTACGGTAGCCACAGGACAGCTTGTGGCAGCTATGCCAGATGACTGGCAAACTCCGCTGGAATCCTATGTTAAGATGTATCGCGAATGGCAAAATGGTGCGCAGATCATCATTCCCTGCCGCAACAAACGCAACGATGGCTTTGTTAACGAATTCTTTGCCCGCAGTTATTACTTTATGATGAACAGGCTTTCTGATGTTAATTTCCCCCCTCTGGGTGCAGATATATTTGGCATAGACAGAGAGCTGGTAGAGATAATCAATGAGCACATTCATCCCATCAACACCTCAGCTATTATCGAAGTGCTGCGTCTGGGCTTCGAGCCAGTTTATATCCCATACGAACGTCCGCCAAGCACAGGAAACAAATCCCGCTGGACTTTCAAGAAGAAAGTGCGCCTTTTTAAAGACACTTTCTATGCGTCTTCAGCCTTTCCTATAAAGCTGATAACCTGGATGGGAGCAGGTTCTTTCATCATGTCTATCATCGTTATTATCATCTCCATTATCTTAAAATTGATGGGCGAAGAGAATCTGGGCGGATTCAGAGTCCCTGGCTGGACAACCACGCTTATCATTATGTCCTTTTTCTGCGGTTTAATTCTGCTTTCCATCAGTGTCTTGGCAGAATACCTGCTGCGAGTGTTCGACGAAGTAAAAAACAGACCCGGTTTCATAATTAGAAAGGACAAGTAAGGCAGGACGTTTTGACTAAGCAACAGCCGCTTAAAATACTTGCTTTATCCATTATAATTGTCTCTTTGATAATTATAGCTTGGGGTTTTAACAAGGCTTTTGATTTCACAGATGCAGGCTACTATCTGCTACGCTACCAGGATAAGCAGCCTCTCGAATATGGGGGGCACATGTACGAGCATGTTCTTGTGCGTGCAGTGTTTCCGGCAAATCTACGCACTGTGATTCCACTACGCATTATAGGCTTGGTGCTAAATCTGCTTAGTTCGTTGTTATTCGCTTTTTCTTTGTCCAAAATGCTAAAGAAATGGGCAAAGGGAAAGAACAGTTTTTCCTTTGTTTTCTTTTTGGTATTTGCGGGATTTGTGTTCTCTTATTCCGGTTCACCAAGTGAGCTATCCTACAATAGTTTAAACCAGTTTTTTCTTATTTCCGGTGCATCTCTGTTGATATTGGCTCTACAGAGCGAGCCAAAGCATAAGTTATGGTTTACATCTGCGGCAGGGGCTACCCTTAGCTTTTGTATGCTTAGCAAGCTACCCACTGGTTTGGTGGTTGCTGTGTTGGCTACGGCTTTGTTGCTGCTTTCAAGAGATAGGCGCAGATTAGCGATATTAGTATTCTGCTTGTCCTGGGCAGGTGTATTGGGAATTGTAGCGGTAACTATAAAGCCCAATTTTATCTCTTATTACGCCAACTTTTATCTGGATCTGAACAAGTACATAATATACGATTCCAGCCTACTTAAAAAGTCTATTATAGATATCGCTAAGCTTAACATTTTGGTTATATGCCAAGCGCTTGCAGTTAATATCTTGCTTTGGTGGGCACAGAAAACCCCCAAGCCGGTGCTTCAGGTTACCCTGCGATTAGCTGCTCTGGGCTCGGTTTTGTATTTTATCACGGAGCGGATAGTTGACCATTTACAGGGGGATATGCTGCTTTCAGACTTCTTGATGTACTTTGTCTATCTCGCCATTTTCTACATAGCTATTTCTGGCAGAAAGGTCAGTGTGGCAGCTATCAAGGGCTGGCTGGCTTATCTGAAAGAGCATTTGCTGTCCTGCGCTATAGTGGTGTTTATCCTTATTCTTCCCTATCTTGGTGCGCTTGGTACATCAAATCCGCTTAACTGGGGCGCAAAGTACTATTATGCTGCTATAATGGGTGCTTTGGCGTTAACTGCGCTGCTAAGTGAAATCCCCAGAATAAAGACACTTAGCATAGTGATTGCTTTGTACATGATAGCTATGGGGATGTTTCACTATGTGCAATATCCATATCACTCCAAACCATTGTACACCCAGAATATCGAGTATAAAGGGATTAAATACGATTACCAGAAATGGGTATTTTTGCAGCAGACAGAGACCATCCTTAAACGCTATGGATTTAGCCCTGAACAGGGGATCATTACCGCCTACAAATGCCCGGGACTGGTGTATTTGAACGATAGTTTCCAGCCGGGAAGCGTGCTGTGGTCACAGGAAACAGAGGATTTGTATTTTGCCATTCTATCTAGAAACTATATCACCGCAAAACCCGTTCTCTTGAGCATCGGTAAAGAACCCTCGGATAGCTTTATTTCCAAACTTAACACCGCTATGAAGATAGATTTTAGCTCTGATTATAAGCTTATGGCAAGCTATCCATATTACGATGAAAATAGCAAAGTATATGTGTATTTCCCTTCGCAGCCTTGATTGCTCTAGGGTCGCCAATCTCTGGGTCGCCAATCTCTGGGCTGCCATTCTCTGGGCTGCCAATCTCCGAATTGGCAGTTGTAACTTACTCTTGGGCTGCCAATCTCTGGGCTGCCAATCTCTGGGCTGCCAATCTCTGGGCTGACAATCTCCGAATTGGCAGAGACAGCGGAGCTGTCTTTAAAGCATCCTCCGGATGCTGTGGCAAAAAGGAGTTTGACACCCCATATCTTGGGTTGCCAATCTCTGGGCTGCCATTCTCTGGGCTGCCAATCTCTGGGCTGACAATCTCCGAATTGGCAGAGACAGCGGAGCTGTCTTTAAAGCATCCTCCGGATGCTGTGGCAAAAAGGAGTTTGCCACCCCATGATGTAATTCACTCCAAGGCATTGTTCCTTCCGCATACCGAAATTCCATAATCTTCCTTGCTGCTATTGCCCTATCATTGCCCACCTATTGCCCATGTGGAGGGCAATGATAGGGCAATAGCAGCAAGGGAGCAGTCATATACCAATAAACGTATGATATGTAAAAGATAAAAGATATTGGGTTTATAAGGTATATCGATAACCAAGCACGGGTATGGGTTCGCTGCAGACTATTAGTATTTTCCTATCCACAAGTTCCCCACCTATCGCTGCGTAGAACCCAGTGGATTTGTTCTTTTCTGCCACCCATACTATCATCGTGTTGCGCTGCTCTCGTCTCATCTGCATGGTAAATTGTTGAAAGAGTGCTTTGCCTATTCCCCTGCCGTGATACTGCTGGAGCAAATACAATGCTCCAAGTTCGCAATCACAGGTATTGCCAAGCCCAGTTTCACAATCTTGGTACTGATAATTATCCCCACCACTTGCAAAGCCTACAATACTGCCATTTACCTCCGCAACAAGTACGTAAGATGCTCCTGCTATGTTTGCTTGCCAGTGTTTTGCACAGCTTTCCATGTTCATGCCGTCAATTCTCTGGGCAGGCATGATTCCCGGATAGGTTTCCTTCCAGCTTTGGATGTTTACTGCAGCGATGCTTTCGATATCTGCCGTTTCAGCAGCTCTGACGATATAGGCGATTGGCATGACAATCATGGGGTGGCAAACTCCGATTTGCCACAGCATCCAGATGATGCTTTAAAGACAGCTCCGCTGTCTCTGCCAATTCGGAGATTGGCAGCCCAAGGAGATGGCATGACAATCATGGGGTGGCAAACTCCGATTTGCCACAGCATCCAGAGGATGCTTTAAAGACAGCTCCGCTGTCTCTGCCAATTCGGAGATTGGCAGCCCAAGGAGATGGCAGCCCAATACGCAAAAGTTAATCAATATACCACCAGTTTCTTGGTTACAGGCTTTTCGCCTTTCACCTGCGCCTTCAAGAAATAGATGCCTGATGCACAACGTAAGCCAGAGCTATCCCTACCATTCCAGCGGTAGCTATCGCTATCCAGCAGCTTGTTTGCGTGCACCAATTGCCCTTTAACGTTATAGATGGCAATCTCTGCACTGCGGTGCTTGAGGTTATCGAACTGTAACTCCAGACTTTGGGCTTGGGAGAAGGCAACCGGATTGGGATAAACGTTAATAGTAACGGGCTTCATTAGCTCATCTTCCACGCTTACCAATAGCACCAGCACCCAGTTGGATGGCTCACTGTTATTGTTCCCGTCTGTGGCGCGCACTTCGTAGTAGGTGGTTTCATTTCCCAAGAAGGTGGTATCGATAAATTCACTTTGGCTGAAGGGAATCTCGGCAATCTGTTGGTAATTGCGGTAAATGCGGTAATGAGTCCAGTTAAAATTGCTAAAAGCAGGTGCCTGCCAGAACATCCGAACTTGATAGCTTTGGGTTTCCCAGTTATATATTGCGGGATCGCAGCACAGATAATTGGGCGTAGTTTCTAAAGGAAGAGGGGAATAAATCCACCAAGCACCCGATGCCAAAGGTTCAGTCGTCTCTGAACTTAGAACCTCTTCCTTGGCAATGGTATAGCCACCCAGATAAGTGAAGCGAAGGGTTTGTAAATCGTTGGTAATAATCTTTTCGATTACTCCGCCTAAAGCATCCTTCCGCGTGAATAGCGTATAATCTATAGAACTCTGTCCGCCGCTGCATTGTTCCACTTTCACGGTGGAGACGCGTAAAGTTCCGGCATCGTCTATAATTTCCGTCTGTTGCCATGTATCCCCCGAACTAATGTTCTGGAACTTTGTCCAAACTGTGCCCAGCGGGAGATCAATCACCACATCCCCTGAACTGGTATGGCGGGTGTGTTTCTTGATGTATTGAAAGTCTCCTTCCGCATACAGCCAGTTTATCTGCTGCCAGCCATATAGAGCAAAGCCACTCATTTTGGGGTATAGCAACAGCTCGTTTTCCAGTATGGGATCGCCCACTAGTTCGTAGCTTGGGGGAGGTGTGTCAGTTACTTCAATGTTGCCGATATCCACTGCGGTAAAATCACCGGGATAGAAAATTCCGGGGCTAAGGAAACCACCCGCACAGCCATATAGCTGCTGCCCGTCTGAAACGCGCTGCACCACAACCATGGCGTAAAAAGGCACGTCTATATAAGAAATGACATCTATACTCTGCGAGTTCAGGAAAAATGTTTGAACTATGCTACCATCAATAGTGGAGATTAGCTCCAGCCGGGGATTGTTTATGGCAGATTGCCCATTATAGCTATAACTACCGTTTATCACAGTGGGCAGAGTGTTGGGAATAAAAGGTTCGAAATCCACCGTAGGCAGCGTGGCAAGGTCGTTATGGTCGCGTATGCCCAAGGCTATTTCCTCGGCAGTGCTAACGCCCCAGTTGTTGTTTTCGGCTTTGATGATAAAGGCTGAATTGGAGTATTGATCGCAAAACACAGAATGCAAATCACCATTGGCATCAATATTATTGGCAATAACGTTCTCTCCCTGCGCCCAAGCATGATAGATAGACAAATCGCCCAGAACAGGTTTGCCGTTGTTAGTAATATAAAAACCCGTGTAGTTGCCGGTTATGGTATTGCGTTCAAAATAAGGCTCGGAAGTAACCCCGGAAACCATTACACCTGCCCCTGAATTCATATCGCCGGGAATAAAGTTATTGATGATTTGGTTATCGGCAATGTAGCCCGAAGCATTCAGCAGGTACACGCCGGTATAGTTGTTATTGATAATATTGCCGGTTATCGTTGGATTAATGGCACTTGCACCCACGGTATCCCAGGCAGAAATCCCCTGTTTTAAGTTGTGATGGATATGATTGTTAGTAATATAAGGGTTGTTGCTGCCTGCGGGAGATTGGTTGCCAAGCTGGATTGCAGCATAAAACTGGGTACCGGTGCCGTTTAGGCGTATTTCATTATTGTGGATAATGGCATTGCTGTTTTGGCTTATCATGATGCCGTTTTGGATACACTTTTCTATCAGGCATCCCTCCACACGCACCGCAGCAGGATTGGCAGCACCAATGGCATATAGCTCCATGCCTTTTTGACACAGGGCGATACGAGAATTGCTAACAGTTAAAGGGGAATTCATGCTACGCACGCCATAAGTGGCATACTCAATGTAAACATGATCGAGAGTACTGGAGAAGTTCACGTTCTCAAAGCGCAAACCAGGCCATAGGGCTGTGGGCGGGTTCTGGGCATTTACAAAGCGAATAGTATCGTTCTCCGCTCCCTCTGCATGCATGTTCCCAGCAACTGTAATCTGGTATGCTCCCATAATCTGAACAAGCACACCAGATTCTATTGTAAGTACTTCCCCAACAGGCACGGTGATAGCACCGATTACTTGGTAAGGATTGTTTGCAGGAGACCAGGTGCCGAATTGGTTGCCGCTAACTTGAACAGAAAATAAGCTTCCCAAGAAGAGAATAAGAATTATAGCCAAATATGTGTGTTTCATGTTTTCACCTCAATTACGTAGTTGAACATACAAAAAAAGATGGAAGCAGAAGCATAACACTTCTCTTCCATCATAAATCCGACTTTTGTGGCTTATTCGGAAATGGCTTGCACAGGGCAAGTTGCAATGCAGGCTCCGCAATCGATGCAAGCACTTACATCACATTCAGCCTTTCCATCTACCATGCTGAGAGCACTGACTGGGCATACATCAACGCATGCGCCACAGCCGATGCAGGTTTCTTTATCAATCTTAACTGCCATGGTGTATCTCCTTGGTGTTTTGCGCTATTCTGTAATTTGCTTGCTATTAGTCAAGCAAAATATCTGTCTTTAGCTTTAAGCTTTTGCCTTGGCTTGGTTTGCCACCGCTGCCTGAGCTGCTGCTACCTCATCCGCATCGGCAAGATAATAATTCTTTACGGGTGAAAGCTGAACATCAAACTCGTAAACTAAGGGAATCCCCGTGGGGATATTGAGGCTAACTATATCCGCATCACTAATCCCATTCAGGTTTTTAACGATAGCCCGCAGGCTGTTGCCGTGAGCCGATACTATCAGTCTGCGTCCTGCCGCCAAACGAGGCAATATTACTTCGTTCCAGAAAGGCATGGTGCGGGCACAGGTATCTTTCAAAGATTCACATAAGGGAAGCTGCTCTGGGGAAAGATTCGCATAGCGGGGGTCAAGCCCGGGAAAGCGAGGGTCGGAAGTTTCCAACGCAGGTGGCGGAGCATCAAAGCTCCTGCGCCATATTTTAACTTGTTCATCACCGTATTTGGCAGCAGTTTCTGCTTTATTCAAGCCCTGCAAGGCACCATAATGACGCTCATTGAGCCGCCAGTCATGATAAATTGGGGTGTACATAATGTCCATTTCATCCAGTGTAATCCACAGGGTTCTTACTGCACGTTTCAGCACGGATGTCCATGCTTCATCAAAGACAAAGCCTTCTTCTTTTAGTCTTTTTCCGGCGGTATGTGCTTCCACTAAGCCTTTTTCAGAGAGGTCAACATCTGTCCAGCCAGTAAAGAGATTCTCTTTGTTCCAGATGCTTTCTCCGTGTCTAATCAATACTATTTTATACATTCATTACTCCTTTGTTTCGGGATAGCTTATCAGCATCCACCTACTGGTTTAGTTTTAGAGGTAAGAACTCCAAGTTCATCCTCCACATTGCGTGCCAGAATAAAGAATAAATCGGAAAGTCGGTTTACGTATTCTTGCAATTCCGGAGCAAGCTCTGTTTCGTGCGAGAAGGCAATTATGCGTCTTTCCGCTCTTCGTGCTACGGTGCGGCAGATATCCAGCTTTGCCGAAGGGATGCTGGAACCGGGAATCACAAAACCCTTAAGATTTAGCTTAGCTTCGTAGCTATGGATGGTATCGGTAATCTGCTCCACATCCTTTGTGCATATGGGATAGGGGTAAGAGGCATCTTTCGTGGCAAGCTGTCCCATAAGCCGATAAAGCATATTCTGTATGCCTGAGAGTAGCTCCACAATGGTATTGTTGCCAATATGGTGCTTCGTTTCGCCGATCAGGGCATCCAGCTCATCCAAGCTGCCGTATGCTTCCACACGCAGGTCGTCCTTCCATACCCGTTCTCCGGTATAGAGGGAGGTCTGTCCTTTATCTCCGCCTTTGGTAGTGATGCTCATGGCTTATCTCATGGCAATAACGGATATTTCCACCAAGCCATCTTTGGGCAGTTTTGCCACTTGGATAGCTTCACGAGCGGGGTAAGGTGCACTAAAATTTCGGCCATAGATTTCGTTTAGCAGTGCAAAATCGTTCATGTCTTTTAGGAATACGCTTACTTTAACAATATGGGTCATGCCCATACCAGCGGCATCCAGCACGGCTTTAATATTGCTGAACACAAGGTTTGCCTGTTCTTCAAAGCCGGCTGGCATAGCGGAAGTATTGGGATCGATACCAAGCTGTCCACTGATAAAAAGCGTGTTATTCTTTAGTATTGCCTGAGAATATGGTCCTATTGCAGCGGGGGCGCGATGGGTTGTTACTGATTGCATGATTACTCCTTTGTAATATGTCTATTTAGTCTTGTTTCAAAGCTTTTCTTGCCAAAATAATGGCTGGCAAAGTATCCTTTAAAGACACGTAATCCTGATGTTCTTTTACAAGGTTACGCAGCAGGATTTTGCCTTCGCGAATATTATCATCACGGATAATCAACATGACGGAACAGCCTTTAGAGATAGCCTGTTTAATCTCCTTGGCAGTGGTGCTTATTTCCGGGGACAGGATAGTCTTTATCCCCTGTGCGTGCAGTTCCTGAGCAATCTGAAGGGTCATCATCTCCAGGTTTTCGCTTTCGGAACAGATAAATACCTTGAAATCCTGTAATCTCGACTGAAACATTCCTCTTGTTTCCATAATCTCGAATAGAATATCCAGATTCAAATAGAAACCCACGGCAGGAATCTTTTTGCCGGTAATCTTGGCTGATAGATAGTCATAACGTCCACCTCCGCCGATTACAATCTCACTGCCTTCATGCGTTACCACAAAATCGAACACTGTCTCATTATAGTAGGCAAAGTTCTTGTAAAGATGCGGATTCACTTTGTAGCGATTACCCAAGTTAGCCTGTATCTTTTTAACCCTGTTAAAGTTGGATTTACATTTAGTACACAAATAATCTCCAATCTGTGGTCCGCTTTTCAGCGAGTTTTGGCAATCGCTGTCTTTACATCTGGTCTCACTAAACGGATTTGCATATAGCTCTTTGTAGCACACATTACAAAAGTTATCCTTGTGTTTGTCCAAATATTCCCGCAAGTCTTTAAAAAAGGGTTCTCTGCATTTGAAACAACCATATGAATTCATGTCCAGACGCACTTCTTTCAAGCCCAGATCATGGCATATCTTCATGCCCAAACTAATAACTTCATTTTCAGAAAGAATGCTTTCGCTTCCAAGCAGTTCAACTCCAAGCTGATAAAACTCCATCTGTTTAAGGGCTTCTGCTTTGCGGAACATGGGTCCAGAGTAGTAAAAGCGATGGACTTCCCCAGGGTTTATAATCCGTGCCGTGTGATGCAGCACGCTGATTGTACCTTCAGGGCGCAAGCTTAACAAACTTAGATTACTTTCTGGTAGCGAAAGAGACAATACGGACTGCACTGCATGATCTGCCTCTGCTCCCTGCATCAGTGCTGTTATTCCGCTGTGTAGCACCTGATAATCTTGCAATACAGAGAGTCTAATCTCCTGATAATCGTGCAAGGCAAGAACCTTGTCCATTTTCTCTTCTAATATCTTCCACTTCCATACCTTATCAGGCATAAACTCGTGAAAGCGTTTGGGCTGCTGAGTCATTTTTACTCCCCTACTGACACTTTGGACAAGTTAAACAACAAGCACATTTCCTGTCAATAAGTTTGTCTTACAGGCATCCCCCGTTTTTTATTTTAGATCCTGTTTTACCATTGTCGTTCCCGCGGAGGCGATATGGGTTTCAGCGACACTACTTGTTATTTGAACTTGACTGAAGCCTTGCCTTCGCTACCGACAATGAAAGTCTCGCACTGAAGTCCAGTATGCCGCTAAGTTACAGGTATATATGGACATAGGAAAGGCATAAAGGACTCCAGACACAAATCGCTTTCATGTAAAGCATGAAGAGCCTATAAGTTATTGGTAAGTTTAAAGATATGAATAGCTCTTTGAACTCCAAGGGCTGGATTTAGTTTAACTCACAATTACGCTGTGTGATAGCATGGTTGGCGGTGCACAAAACTCGTCGCAGCGTAATTGTAAGTCAAACTTTCTTGCTTGAATTGCCCTATCATTGCCCTCCACATGGGCATTGGGTGGGCAATGATAGGGCAATTCAAGCAAGGCACTCAAAATATCTGCCAGTCCTAACAGGATTCTATCACGGCTTTAGAACTCTCACCTGCGTAGCTCTCACTTGCATAGCTCTCACCTGCAACGCTTTCACCATCGATGCTACAAAGTCTCACCCAAACCTGCAAATGAGTATCACTTGTCACAGTGGTCGTAAGGCTTTATGAATTAGCGAGATATATAGGACTGTCTTTAGACTGTGTCATAGCGACATTTGGACGTTTCTGGACGTTTCTGTATCACCATTCCTGCAAATATGCGCTGTTTTTAGACTGGTTTCAGATCATCAGATTTTTGGGAGAGGTCATCAGATTTTGTGGACTCGCAACTGGAGTGCAAGGGGGCCGATCATGGTTAGCGAGTCAGTCTGATCTGAGTCTATAATAAGAACCCGAAAGTCCTTATTGAGTGGTTGGAGGACAACTCCCTTGCGAGCCGGATCGTACTGTATCCTTTTCAGAGTAATGCCTCCCTCGAATCTGACCGCACAGATTCTACCATCCGTGTTCTCCCAATCATACTGCTTTTTGATCAGCACAATATCCTCATTTAGGATCTGCGGTTCCATACTGGCACCACTGACCCGGAAGGCAATGTACGCATCCGTACCATGCGGAAGGTAACGAGTGGGAACTTCGACAGAATCCGCAGGAACATAGTCATCTCTCACAACTACCGGTTCTCCGGCGGATATTTCCGCCACGATCGGGAACATTGAAGTGCGCACGTAAGTTCTATCAAAATCATTGACTAAGGTGGGCTTGCCATCGATGACCTGCACCTTCTTGGTAGTCCTCACGTCTGGTCCGAGTTCCCAGGGAGCCTGGATGAACATACTGCCTTCAGCTCTTAAGAGCCAGTTCACATTGATCCCGTTCTCGACCAGTTTTGCCAAGAATTCCGACTCCGGATAACGGGTATTGTTCTTGTATCTCGCCATAGAATTGGTAGAGATACCAAACTTTTTTTCAAATTCGTAATTCTTCAAATTCAATGCTTTTACCAGCATTCCGAGCCTTGTTCCAATGTCTTCTGCCTTCATTTCTCCCCCTTCAGGGCTTACTTTCTCTTGACTCTTGCCCTATGGGTATTATAGTATATCTGTGAACAATGTAAATACCCACAAGGTTCACGTCAAGAACTAAATTTTATAGTGTGTTTCAGTGGCGGATTAATCCGGCGGTCTCAGAAGTTTTCCCAGTAGTGCCGATTCTGGCAGAAAGGACTTCCCAAGTTATTGCAGGTCAGTTATGTAGAGACCAACAATAATATGCGGGAGGCGCTTATGAAAGCGACCACTTACAAGACTGGAGACCGGGGCAGAAAAGCAGAGCACTGTGACAAATTAAATGCAGAGAAATATGTCACAGTGCTTTCCGTTTGGGTAAAACCACCGCCAATGCTGATTACGAGACGATTTGAGCACTGTGACAAATTAAAATACCGGAATTATGTCACAGTGGTCGATAAGCAGGGGGGCACTGTGACAAATAAAACCCCAGGGAAATATGTCACAGTGCTTGTCCCGGTAACTGAGTTTTATTGGAAGAGGCTAAGAATGAGCAAACGCAAGATCAAGGCGGTCTGGCTGACGGTAGAACGGGTAGCTGAGTTAATGCAGCGATCCAACCGGACAGTCTGGCGCTTTGTACAGGAGAACAAGTTAACGGTGCATAAGCAGCAGGTGCCGCAGGGCGGGAGCAAGACTGTGAAGTCTTTCCTGCTCACCAGCCCCGAGCTGCTGACTATGGAGATGCAAAACTGCGAGAAGCAGAGGGTACTGCCGGAGCTATTTATCGAAAAGCGAGTGGAGATCAAAGGTAAAATGGTAAACAGTGCTTTGATCTATCAATACAGGGAATGCAAGGAAGGTGAGGAAGGCTATTATGAGTATCTATGATTTCACAATTGAGGAATATGCCGAGTTCCTGAAAAAGGAACTGGCAGGTACGGATATCGTCCCCATGGGGATCATGACGCCAGGCAAGCGGGGACGGAAACCCAAACAGATGGAGCAGACTCCCGTATCAACCAAAACAACTGAGACGGCTATTTCAACTGTCAGAATGGAGCATACGGCTCCCAATCCCATATATAATGAGGGGGTTGATACCCGGGAGGATGATCCAGCTCAATGCGAATCCCAACAACTAACCCTCTATGATAATGCCTATATCGATTACAGTCCCCGGGAGAACCCGGCTCTGCAGTATGATGCGGAAGCCAGGCTGCTGGGGCACTTCTGCACTCTGGTTATCCGCAGACTGGAAGACTGTGAGTCCAGGGTGGAAGAGTGGAAGCAAATTGTACTTGATTACAATCATGGCAATCTGGTTCCTGAACTATACAAGCTGCGGGGAGAACGTAAAGAACGGGCTCTGCGCTGCTGGATTGACCTCTACATCCAAACCGAACGGGATATGTATGCCCTTCTGCATGGAAACAAGAACAGCACCCGTAAACGCAAGATCAGCGAGATCGAAGGTAAGATACTGCTCAGCATCCTGCTGCATCCCAATAAAGTGACGATCGGCTCTGCCATCACCATGCTGAAAGCTCAAGCCCGGATGGGACAGTATGAGTCTCCCTCCTGTAAACCAACCCTCAGACGCTGGTGTGATGACTGGAAGAGCGATAACCTGGCAATCTGGGAGCAGACCCGCAAGGGCAGTAAGTATGTCGCAGAGCATATCATCAAGACTATCCACCGGGACAGCCGCTTACTCAAGGTCGGTCAGGTCTGGGTAGCTGATGGTCATACCCTGGCTTTCGATATCTTCAATCCCAAGACCGGAAAAGCCCAACGCATGACTATGATCATGGTGATGGACTGGGCAAGCCGTTATCCGGTAGGTGCCTCACTCGCCTTTACGGAAGACAGCCACCATATCCAGGTAGCCTTCCGCAATGGGTTCTTGAACTGGGGAGCTTTACCGCAGTGCGTCTATCTCGATAATGGTAAAGCCTTCCGGTCAAAACTGTTTCATGAAGAGTGGGATCACCATGATCTGGAACTGGAACTGGGTGGTATCTTTCCCAAGTTAGGCATCGAAGCCCACTTCGCAGAAAGCTACAATGCCAAAGCCAAGATCATCGAGCGGTTCTTCAAGACCTTCCAGGAGCAGTTTGAACGGTTCATCTCCTCCTTTAGGGGTGCATCAATTGCCGATAAACCAGCTACCCTGATGCGTAACGAGAAATGGGTCAAGAAGCTGTATCAGGGTGAACCACCCACTATCGAAGAGACGATGCGGATGATCGGTTATTATGTCCGCTACATCTATGGTGATAACCCCCACGGCGGTCTGAATGGCAAGACTCCCTGGCAGGTCTTCAGTTCTGCTGATCTGCCTGAGGGCAGAATAGTGCAGCCGGATAAACTAAACTTCATGATGCTGGCTACCGAGCGCAAATCAGTCCGTAACGACGGCATTGTGTTCAATAAACTGCAATACTGGCATCCGGAGCTGATCAAGCATATCGGAAAGCCGATAGTGTTCAGATACGACTATGCGGATGTCAGATGGATACTGGTCTATGATACCAGAGACAAGTTCATCTGCCAAGCTGAGCTGAGAAGATCACAGCATCCCTTTGTCCACCTTGATAAGGATAATCCAATCTCCCATAAAGAACTGAATACCGAATACAAGTATATCAAGAAGCTGCAACGCATGAATGAACAGCAGTCCAAGCTATTCGTGAAAAAGAACCAGGAGTCGGTAGACCGGGTGCTCAAACCACTTCTTGAAGCCAGGCAAGCCAATCCCACCTTCATCCAGCCTCCCATGATCGAAGCCCCCAAACCCGGACCCGAGGAGGAGATCGCCAGGCTGGAGGAGATCGTGACCAGTCAGAACCAACCGGCTGCCATAGAACCTGACATCAAACCACTGACCAATCAAAATGATAAACAAGCCGATGCTGCCTCAGGGCAGGATCAGCAATACAATCCATTTGAAGACGAAAGTTTCACCGAGATGCTTAAGACCATCGGAATCAAATAGAGGAGGAAACAAGTGAAACAAGGCAAGCTCGTACCAATCACCAACGTTCAGAAAGCCGACCGTTGTATCGACTTCCTGCTCAATCGCCCCCGCCTGGAGATGGTGGGACTGGGAATGCTGTATGGCAGACCCGGACTGGGCAAGACCACTTATGCCAGACGCATTGCTTATACCCGTGGCTATGTCTATCTCAGACTTGAAGCCACGACTACTCCCAAAACCTTCGCTAAAGAACTGCTGCAGAACCTGTATATCAGCCTCGGCATGGGAGACTATCTCGCAGCAGGAACCACCAACAGCATCTACAAGCGGTGCATCCAACTGCTCATTGACCATGAAGACACCGTGATCATCATTGATGAGATCGATTATGCCTTCCGCTATCCGCAACTGCTCGGAGCGATCCGGGATTTAGTAGATGAGACACTCGCAGTTGTAGTATTAGTAGGCATGCAGAATGCCAAGGACAGGCTCAATCAGATCAATGAGTATTACTTCGACCGCTGCAACTACTTCTATGAGTTCCAATCGGTCAGTCTGGAAGATATCAGGCAGATTGCCGGAGAGGTCATGAGCGTAGATTGCAGTGAAGCAATGGTTAACTATGTCCATCACAACTCGGCTGGCAACTTGAGGAAAGCCATCAAGATCATGCACATGCTGGAATGCCAGTACAAGATCAATCCCATCCAGGCTATGAATGATATTCTGGCACAGGGGGCATTATGAACAACCAAGACTTAATCCTGCGCTTCGTCAGCACATTCCCATCCTTCTTCACCGCAGAAACGGTGATGGAGTGCACAGGGCTGGAATACAATGAAGTGGATTGCTATATGAAGATACTGGTTAAGTGTGATGTGATCCGCAGAGTCTCTCAGAAGGAGCAGATCTATGTAGCCAAGAAGAACTACAGTGCTGAACAGGTTCGTACGATCCACAGCAGGAACTGGGTGTTTAACATGAAGGATTGCCAGGACATCGCCTTACTGCTAACCCACACTAGGGTGAAAAGCATCAGAGACCTGGCTGTGATGCTCGAACGCAGCCGGCAGTGGGTCTATCTGTATCTGGAAGCTCTGATCTCAGTGGATGCAGTGGGAATCAGCGAGTCGGGATATTATACCAAGGACATCTCCAACATCTTCAAAGTCGGCTCAGTAATCAAGAAAGGCATCATCAGCGAGCAAAGAGACGCTTGCGGTATCCAGCCTAAGAAACGCAGCAAGAAAGCTGCAAAACCCTCTAAAAACATCTAAACAAGGACGGCATTCTATTGCACAGGAACAGCGGGAACGACAACTACGCCGAGAGATACATGCTCTCCGGGTCAAGAAGTTTCACTGGAGCTTGGACGGGTTCAAGTTCATCATTAACGGTCTGGGCTATGGTGAGTCGCTTACCGCACTTCCTGAGCACAGACTCATTGAGCTTAAAGACCTCATGCTCCGTTACCGTAAGCATGGACGTCCCCAAGCCTTCACCTTCGATAAACAGGGCAAGTTCATGTTCGCACTGATGAAACAAGCGAACTGGACTGAGCCTGACCTTAGGGCATACATGATTAAACACTATCGTAAAAGCCACTGGAACCTACTGGAAAAGAAAGAACGCAGAGCCGTAATCGCCATGCTGCAGAACTACATCAAGAAAGCAGATCAAAACGAAAACAACTCAAATCAGAATAGAAACGAAAACTACAATCATAAGGAGACATCTAATGGAAACCCCCAAGACCCCCAAGCCTAAGAAAACCGCCGACCGCACCAAGACCGATGCTAACGGACAGAGCATCCCCATCTCGATTATCAAGCCGGAAATCCTCAAGCAGGATGCCATTGTGAACAAGACCATCGAACGAGCCAAGAAACTCCAGGAACGCATCATCAGAGACAAAGCCAAGCTCTTTGAGGAAGTGGAACTCTACCTGGAAGAGGTAGCTGAGAAGAACGGACTGGAATGGAAGGGTAATGCCATCCTCAACAGCTTTGACGGACAGAACCGGGTGGATATCAGGTTCAAAGAACGTATCCAGTTCGGCATCGAACTCCAGCTTGCCAAGCAGAAGATCGATGAGTGCCTGAAAGCCTGGACATCCGACTCCAATGCCAATCTCAGAGCCATCATCGGTGAAGCCTTCCAGGTGGATAAGAAAGGCGAGATCGCCAAGTACCGTATCCTCAGACTACGTAGATACAACATTAAGGATCAAACCTGGAAGGAAGCGATGGAACTGATCGATCAGGCTATCCAGGTCATCTCCACCAAGCAGTATATCACCTTCTACGAGAAGGATGAGTCCGGACAACCGCGTCAGATCGTGCTCAACTTCAGCACCCTGTGATTAAGAATGATTGGTATCCTAATGCAAGTGTATTTGAACTAAATACGGGAGAATGAATAATGGCACCTATGAATACCAATACAGCAGAGGTTATAGAAATAATGAGTATCTTCAAAGATGAACGCAACTACCGCACGGATGAGATAGCCGATATCCTCCGGGTTGACCGTTCCAGCGTTTACCGCTGGATACGGGACATCGCCAATCCTCTGCCTGCTTTCCGCACCAAAGAGAATGGTCAACTGCGCTGCAAGGGCAAAGACCTCAATGCTTACTTAGATAAATACAAGGTACGCCCTGAGTATGAGTAACGCACTGGAGTTCCGCATCAAGCGGGACAACTGCAAAGAAGCCTATCTGAACGGCAAGACCGATCCCACTGAGCTGGCGGTGATCTTCGGAGTTTCCGATATCACCGTCCGCAAGTGGATCAAGCAGAGCAAGTGGGATGAGCTGTTCAAAGAAGAGCGCAAGCTCGACCATGAGATCGGTATCGCCCGCAAGCGAGCACTCATCCAGGCACTTAGAGAATATGCCAAGAATCCGGCAGACACCGCTCTGCAGAGCCTGGTCTCACTCATCAAACAGAACCAGAAAGACTCCGAGCCATCCAAGGAGTTGAACGATTACATCGTCCGCTTCCTGGATCAGGTGACCGACTTCATGATCGAAAAGGGTCATGAGACTTTGCTCAAACAGTTTCAGGGTATCGTTCTTGATCTCGCAGAGTACCTAAGAGTCAGAAATGGATAAAATTACAACCACGGACATGGTTGCCTCCAAACCAAACCAGCCTACCCTGCATACCCTCCAAACCAGCCAAGCCGAGCCGTCGCCTCCGGCTCCGCACTTTCATGGTTACCCTCCAAGTCCTCGGGGTCCCCGACACACAGCTTGCTGGGTGTTGGAGTGAGTCCCCGTTATGTCTAAGAAGTTCATTCAGCGACATAACAAAGCACTGGCGGAGATCGCATCTAAAACGATCTCCGTCTTGCCTTTTATAGACGATAATCCTGAAGCCAAGTCCGAGAGGATAAGACGAACAAACGGGACTGGTTGGGATGCCTTCTCGTTCTTCTGCCATACTTACTTTCCACATATATTCCCACTACCTTTTTGCCCAGCGCATGAGACCATGTTCGATGAAACTGATAAGGGCTCAGGCATCATCGCCATTACCGGTTTTCGTGGGCTGGGCAAAACGGTGCTTATGGGAGTGGTCTATCCGATCTGGACTTCTATCTCAAGAATAAATCCAGGATCAGAGCCAGAAGTATTAAACAGTCTCACAGGGGAACTATCAATCCTAAGACTGCCAAGCGTCCCGGGCTAATCGTCTGTGACGATATAGACAAAGAAGAGAACATGGGCAACCAGTCTATTGGCAAGAGACGCATGGAGAAGATATCCCAGGAGCTTGCCGGAGCCTTGGCACCAGATGGCAGTGGCAAGATCATCTGGCTCGGTAATCTGGTGCATCCCAACTATGCCATCTGCCAGTTTCAGGAGCTCATTTTAAGCGAAATACGGGCAGATAACCCGGAAGTTG
This sequence comes from Candidatus Cloacimonadota bacterium, assembly GCA_028681035.1. Next base: position 7,917 of record JAQUJJ010000024.1, on the reverse strand, counting down.
ATACAACACTCCAATCAGTTCTGAAAACGCACCAAAGAGCGATTTTGCGCTTCTCTCTCGAAGATATGCAGGTCTTGACCTTATCATCGTAAAAACAGAATGACTCGTGATAAGTTATTCCACTGTTCCACGAGTCATTCTGATCAGCAAAGATGCATGTCTATGTTGAGTGATCAATGCATCTCATAGTTATTTGATACTATTTCACAATGCACATTTTCTTGGTTATTGCTCTGCCTTTGTAGGTCATCCGGTAGAAGTAAACTCCTGATCCCACTGACCTGTTGTTCCGGTCTCTGCCATCCCATACCAGTCTATGGTAGCCTTTGGTAAGGGACTCATACCGTATTTCCTTGACCAACTGCCCGCGAATGTTATAAATAGCCAGTTGCGCCGGAGCATCTTCTGGAATCTCAAAGGCTATTGTGGTGGTAGGGTTGAACGGATTGGGATAGTTTTGATGTAAAACAAACGAGATTGGAACTGGCGGCACGTTCGAACTTGAAGGAGTCGAATGCAGAAGTTGGTTGATGTATCCATCCAGGTTTCGTCTGAAGGTTTGCAATGATTTTGGGATGTACTGAGTGTATTTTCCCACATATTGGGCTCGATCATCTGCTGCATTCATAAGCAGGTAGGTGTAACCCAAATCTATTACCGCATAAATCGAGTCAGCAACAGATGGTGGATTCAATATGATATCCTCATACCAATCTACGACAGCCTGATAATCTTCCAACTTGAGATTGCAATAGTTGACCAGATAATCTGCCAGTTTTTCAATCCCTATCTCGTTATGCAGATTTGGTTCGGTAGCATAGAAGTGTTGCAGGTCATATATCGCTGCACTGCTTGATCCGCCTGCCGCCATGAGTAACTTTGCAGCTTCTTCTTTGTACTGGGTATCCGGGTAATTCTCTATCAAATCCTTGAATTGAATCACTGCCATGTCATTGTGTCCGATTCTCAGATTATACTTGGCAAGCTCAAATAGATCCTGATCTGCAGCAATTTCCGGTACCATATTGGCGTCCATATCCCATATTGGATCACAAGAAAAGCGTTCAGAAGGTGAAATCAACCCTAGAGGATCAGACAAATTCCAATAGTTATATGAAACATCATGCTGAGTTGACTCATCGCAATTAGTGCACCGGAGCAAAGCATCTGACGGATGCAAACTGTCATAGATTAGGTTATGCCTAATATCCTTCGGAAAGCTATCATGGGTAAAAGCCATTTCATCCGAGTAATTATTGAAAAATGTCTGATAAGGAGGTTCTTTATTCCCAGCTAAGTACAAACTTGAGTTTCGCAAGCCTCCTAGACCAATATAGTTGTGTTTAACGGCACCGAACGAATTCATTTCGATGTTAGAGTGGTAAGCTTGGATTCCATAGCCGTATTGATTACCTTCGATGTTGTTTCCCCCTAAGGAAAAGACCTTCCCTTGTCCGGATTCGAATAAGGATATCCCAGTGTAATAGTTAGATATTGTATTGTCTGTGATTATGAAACTGGGGTAGGAATAGATACGAATTGCCGTCGAATCGGGTTTATCATGGAAGTAAGAACCGACTATGGATACCATCAGAGTGTCGTTGGATATGCTTGTATTCACGGCATCCAGGTTGGAAGCGGAGAACTCTGAATTACTAAGCACCAGACTCTGATTATTGTGGGATAAAAAGCTATTGTTGAAGACACTGTTTTCAACACTCAAGAATGTTGCTTCAGTTTTCAGTTTAACTCCCAAAGCACTTGTCCCAATCAACGAAACAGGAGTTGCATCCTTAAGTGTGATATGATAGCCGGGAATAGGTGTTTCAGAAACAAACGATACGTTATTACGGGCTTCTAGAGTGCTGTTTTCCACATACAATGAGCCATTTTCTTCAAAGAATACTGAAACGTTATCGTCAATAATCAGTTTCCTACCATCTGATAGGATAACTGGGGCTACTATGGTTATGCATGTATCATCCCAGATTGTAAGAGAGTCAACAGGGCTGCCTTCAATTGTTGTCCCGCTATACTCATAAGCACCTATGTCAATCCTGCCACCAACGATTCTATTCCTTAAGTTCAGATCTGTCAGAGTGTAATACAAATTTACATCACCACTGTTGACGCAAGGACTATCCGGTTTGAGATTATAGTTGTGTGAGTCATTGATCAATAGGGGAGCTTGATCTATGTCGCCCTGGCAATCCGTGAAGGATATCATGGAACCGGTTTGACACTCTACGGCACTTGGTGTTTGGCGTATAAAGCTGTTACACACAGGCATCGTTGATCCCCCTAACAAGCGAACCTCAAAACCAGTTGGTGCCATATTTGACCAGTGCAGGTTATTGGTTGATTCCATTCTCGAGCCATCGATATAGACTCCTCCTCCGGAGGTTGTCCCTACGTTATGAGCTAAGGTGTTGTTACTGAAGCTAATTTCTGAATCATCAAGGAATATGCCCCCACCGTTTACTGCGCTATTACTGCTGATCTGGTTGTTAACCAAGATGAGTCCATTTGAGTTTTGAATTGCTATCGCACCACCCTTGTCATTACATGAGTTGGCAATAAACCTCGAGAGGCTGATTTCCACATTGGACTCGCAGTCTTGCATCCTGACAGCTCCGCCAATAAGGCAACTTGTCGAATCTGCCGTTCCATTAGCATTGAACAGGTTCCTGGTAAGGTTATTCGGTGAGTCTATATTGATAAGTTGGATCGCACCACCAAACTGGGCTTTATTGCCGTTAAACGTATTATCTGCGACATTAGACACTGAATCATTGTTGAGGATGGCACCTCCAGCATATGCATAGTTAGAATCAAAGGTGTTCATGTTAATAACCGAATTTGCTCCACTAACAATACCAATGGCACCTCCTCCATAGACATCAGAACAATAGCCAGATTTATCCACACCCAAAGCAATACTATCAATAAACTGATTCCCTATAATCCGCAGTACTCCTTCATACGCGTAAATCCCACCCCCGGTACAAACAGCAGAGTTTGCTTGAAATAGGTTATCCAGAATGGTATGCTCTACAGAAATATCTTTTTTAACTAGCGCAATTGCGCCCCCACAGAATCCATGTAGAGATGGAATAAAACCTGGATCCAGAGGATAACCCGCAGTATTCAAGCTGAATTGATTGTCTTGCAAATACAATTTCGAATCAACAGAGCAAATTGCGCCTCCTGAGCCTTCTTTCACCTTGTTTGTGCTGAACTGAGAGTTTGTTATCCGTAAGGAATCCATTGCTGAGAAATTGGTGATGAATAATGCTCCACCGCTATCTTTGGCTTGGTTATTAGTGAATGAACAGTAGTCTAATAGTATGGCTGGATTTCCATCGATATATATTACTCCACCGTTGGAGGCGTCATGGCCTGCGTGTGTCTCGTCTGGATAGGCCTTCCCATTTGTGAATGAGCAATGCCTGAAGGTAGACCTCCCGGCAGTAATACCACCTTCAAAGCTGAAACCGTACCAGGATGGGTTTCCCGGTGCTGTACTAAAGCTGATCCCTGCGGTCTCTGTTCCTTGAGCATCAACTGAACCATTTACTTTGATCATCGAGTTATTCTGAGCCAAAAACGATACTCCGGGATCGAGATGTAGGGTTCCCGTATTTGTGATGTAAAGATCGTTGTCGAAGTGGGTGGGGGAATAGGTTATCTCAACATAGTCAGGAATTGTATCTCTGGTGCATACCCAATAAGGACCCATAAACTCGTAAGCACCTATGTCGATTATGGGTGTACCATTACTGACATTGATCCTGGGGTTCCCCAAGGCATCCACCCCATCCAGGTTTGAACTCCTTGTGCCTCCATTTACACACAACGATGTGTTTAATAGCTGATATGGGGTAGGACTTGTTATCGCAAAGGCAGGATCCTCCGATATGCAATTCTGCATTGTTACTGCTATCAATGTGCCGCTGGTTAGCTGTTGCGAATCATCGTAAGCACAGTTTACCAAATCAATGGCCTGAGCATCGACACAATGAATCGCACCCCCAATTTTCGTTTTATCGCTCCAAATGATGGTGTTCTTGATTTCTACACCCAAGTCTTCGCAGGCCATAGCCCATCCGGTATCTAAAGCGATATTGTCAGCAATGGTATTATTCTCAAAACGACCGATGGAATCCTTCAGATAAATACCCGCACCTCGAGATGCTTTGTTTTCATATATGGCGTTGCTAACTACGTCTCCTCCACCCTTCAGATACACTGCTCCACCAGCGTATGAACGTGACAGACTTATCTCATTAGATCTCAATTCCCGGAGGCTTGTTGATTGTTTTGTCTGCCCATTCCCTTTTTGGGATGGAGTGTTTTCGATGTAAACTGATCCACCTTTGCCGCTTATGGAATCTGCCCGGCAATCAGTAAACCTGTTTCTGATGATAGTGTATTCTGATTCAAACAGCGCAAGGCCTCCACCATTCCCATAATCTGCGGAACAGTCATCGAATGTTGATGCTTCCAACACAAGCAACCCTCCGCTCGAAGTAATCGCACCGCCATGAACTACGGCAGTGTTTTGGTTAAAGGCAGCATTCTCAATCACCAGAGAAGCAGTGGCCCCTTCAATGGCGATAGCTCCTCCGGAAGATCCACTATTTGCGGTAAATGACGATGCATCATTGATTGTCAATAGTCCGCCACCATGATAGATAGCTCCACCGCTACAGTCATCATCGCCATTCTGCCCGAAACTTCCGGATGTTACAAGAACATTGCTGTTATCGCCCACGATACCAAGTGCTCCTCCAAGTTCCGAACCGTTTTTATAAAACTCAGTACACGAGATTGAGGCTATGGCATTATCTATAAAAACAGCACCTCCAGTTTGAAAAGCGCTGTTATGAAACAATGAAGATGACGCCAGATTAAGCTCCGAATTTGACCCTCTGGCTGAAATAGCTCCCCCCATTACTGCGGTGTTATCCCGGAAGTCGCATTTACTTATATTGACTGCACCGTTTTCAAGATACAAGCTACCTCCGCTGGCTTGAGATTGGTTAGCTCTGAAGGTAGTATGGTTTAACAAGAGCGTCTGGTAGTTCTTTGCGTGGATTGCTCCACCGCCCACATCCACTCGGTTATAATCATTCGCGTTATACACAAAGACACTATCCATCCGTGAAATTCCATTTGCGCTGTTCAAGTAAGCAATACCCTTCCACCCGGATAGTGAATCCACTCCCGCAAATGATACACTATGCTGCTGGTTCAAAGAACGCCGGGCATGTAACTCTCCATGCACACGGAACATACTAGTTGAATCTGCTTTCACGGAAATCTCAGAATCGTAGGGTCTGATCGTGAGTCTGGCTTGGGAACTCACCTCAACGCTGGACTTGATTTCTATCTGAGGACAAACCCATAAAGTATCTGATGATACCACATTAAATACTTGTGTTTCGGTGGGGTTATCGGTGACTACCAAAGGAATTCCTTGGCCGGAAAGTACTATAGTTCGGTCTGGATCGTAGGGGTCATTGCTCGCTAGTTTTATCATACCACTGTAACCCGTTATTAGATAAGGTATGTATCGAGCATGAACAAATATCGAATCACCGGGCGGTATGCTTAGTTGCTGCATCTGCCCCAACCCGAACCAGGTGAGATTTTTCACATAATCCAGAAAGCGTGGATTGGAACTCTGACGCTGATAGAGATCAGTGGTTACCGAAGCAAGGCTTAGCGAACCTGATGATTGTCTTGTCTGAGTGCCACGAGATCTATCTGAACCATTACTCCTTTCTATTGGAGCGACCACAGTGCTTTTCCGCTCCGGCTCAATAGAATCGCTGATCGCATATTGGAAATTTGCAGAGACCCGCAGTGAGTCGATCACCAATTCTGCATTACCTGTGTTTTTGAAGATTACAAACTCTCTTCCAAAGGAAGGTGTGTTGTTAGCCGGGAACTCTGCCAGAACAAGGGTAGAATCTGACATACTGAGTTCAGCCGCCCTGCCTATTCCTGAGACATGGATCTGAACAGACTGGCTGAGACTGTCATTGGTAGCGATTGTAATGAATTTGTTCAGATAATCCGTCTGGTGACGAGTAGGTGAAAACGACACCTTCAGATCAATGTAAGAGACCAGGCTATCTGGGCTACTTGAGCTATATCCCGTGGGAACTGTGAGCGGAAAAGCCTGATCTACTGTGTAACCTGTAGGTAAGCTTATACTATACAGCTCCAAGTCCTCCGTTCCAGTATTCTCTATCCGGATCGTGCTGTCCGCCACACAAAATACGTCCACCATGCCAAAGTCTATCATGGTGTCGCTAATAGTCAGTTCCGGTTTCATCACTTCAATTGCGCCTATGTCTATTGCCCGGCCTGAAACCCGGGGATTGCCTAATAGATCAGGATAGTTCCTGATATTGCTGATGGAATAGATCTCAGAGTTTCCGGCATTTACCAATTGTGAGCGTTGATAGGGCTGCACAAGCAAGTCGCCATTCTCATAATTTAGCCACACAGTCCCAGTGTAAAGGGTATCCAGAACTGTGGCCAAACCATTGATGGTATAACTATCTACATGAGAAATATACGATTTGCTTATCAAAAACTTGTTTGGGGAGTTAAAATTGTTAGATGCGAGTGTATGCTCCCCAGGATCAGAATTCCAAAACAGGCAGTTAGTCAAATGAACATCTTCAGCCAGGTTACTTTGGATGGGCATGTCTTGTTCGATAAATGAGCAATTATACAAAGACACATCTCCCAGAAAATCGTCCACGTGTAATCCCCAGCCTTGGAAAGCATAGTTATCCCCCGTATTGCCATGAAAATAGCAATTGTAAAGATCTACCGAACGGGTTGTATCTGTATCGGCAGCAATGTGCAAAGCGCTGCCTCCCAGCCGATCTGTAGTGTTGTCTTCGAAGTATGTATTCACTATTTCGGCAGTCGTGCTTTTCAGATACAATCCTGCGCCATACTGATTGGTTGATGAGCTCAACGTGTTGTTCCCAATATAAGAGCTTGCGATATGGATTCTTCCATTTTCCGAGTAGATGCCGCCATTGCCTGAATTGTTTACGATCCAGCAACTATCTATGGTGGCACTCGAGTAATCCTTCAAATATATAGCACGGGAATCAGACAAGCTAAGCTCACAATTGCTGATCTCGAGATTGGGCAAGGAGCTTGAAGCACTGTCTTGAATCAATCTGATGCCGTCCCAGGTCTGGGTTGAATCCGAGCATGTCATGACCACCGGGGCTCCTCCATCCTTGCCAATTATCACAGCACCATGCGCGATGATACCCTTTCCCGGAGCAAATTTTAGGCTTACTCCAGGCTTTACTACCAAAAGCCCTCCCGCTACGATTTCAATATCAGAACTTATGGTTTCATCATTATCAATTGTAGTGATAGAAACAAATCCAGTTTCATCTTCACCCACTGTGAACTTTCCCCCAGCAGAGTATCTAAGCTTTGCAGGATTAGCATTATCTTTATACTGGTATGGCCAATCTACTGATAAAGATGGCCAGAAATCCGGGGCATCGTTTTGATTGGTTTGATAATAGCTTTTATCATTGTATGCTGTTTCATTGGGTTCAATAGTCCCACTTTTTCTTATCCCCCACCAATTGTAATAATTCCGTTGCGTGTTCACTTGATATTGACCGATCTCGCTATGCATACGTACTGGATAGTCAAGGATCTGGTTATCCCACCAATGATAACGGCTTGCGTAATTATTTACAAAGAGTTGGCGAGGTTGATTCTTAAATTTAAATTTAGACTCTGTGGCAAAAACTAAAATCAGACAATAGATATGCTTAAAACTTAGTGAAGAAAAGACTTGACACGTATGCATACCGTATAATATTGGCTCTCATAATGATACGCAAGGATTAGCTATGTTCA
>JAQUJJ010000146.1 GCA_028681035.1 Candidatus Cloacimonadota bacterium | reverse complement strand
TTGGTCTCTGCTCCGACGATAGAGGTGATTGCGTTAAGGCGATTTTGCTTGTCATAACCGAATATAATTTTTTGGACAGGATGAACAGGATTTACAGGATTTAAAATAAATTCAGAATAACGCCCATCTTGATCATAACTGCGGGTGACGACTGCGAAGGCGTTGGTTTCAGCGATTAGTCTGCCTTTTGAATCGTAACTAAACGTGGTTGTACCACTTCCATCCTCGACTTTGACAAGTTGTCCAACGAGGTTATAATAGTTGGTAACGCTAAGAGTATCATCGTTGTAATCCATGGTACGGATGCTGCCTGTGGCTGTATCGGAATATCCGTAGGTCGTGATGATGTTGCGTGCCCATTTGCGGGTGGCAATGCGCCCGTCATCGAGATAGGTGTATGCCGTGCCTTTTCCATTGGCATAGAGTTTGTTTGTCATGGCTCCGGTGAACAGGTCATAATACCAACGATTGATGTCGGAGTTGCCGTTCTGATTACGCCACGTATGCAGCTCTGCCATGCTTCCCGCTGCGTCAAAAGCTGTCTCGGTTGGATAGGTCGCGCCTTCGCTGCGATAGATTTGCCCATTACCAGAATAATAGTTCACTATTTGATTGCCCTTGGCATCGATCACTGTGATCTTATAAGCTCCAGGGTTTCCTGTCACAGCCTGCTGTGTGGAGTAGCTGGTCGTGTTGGTGCCGCTGGCTGTAACTTCGCCGGCGGTGCTAGTGAACCATCATCGTGATAAGTTGTAACATTCTTCAATTCGCGGCCATTCGCGTAATTCGTAGTTTTGGTTCTTCTGGAAAACCCATCGTAATAAAAAGACTTCATCTTTTTATGAAAATCCGTTGCACGGATTAATAAATCTCCTTTAATCATTGAGTAATGCCGTTTGTTATATCTTGATTTCATGTCTATAAACATTGTCTTACTTGCTTTTTTCATCACGGCTGGATTTTTGATCTGCGCTATTGTTTTCAATTTGCTTTAGATTTTCAATCTGCATTCGGACTTCCTTTTGCTTGTATTCGTTGGAAGGCAAACTCTCCATTTTTAAATCAAGAACTTTACCTTTTAATTTTTTTAGCTGCATATCGATATTTACATTTGACCCATTCAAAAGCTTTAATTTTTCAAGCTTGCAGGAAAGGCTATTTATTTCTTCTTCAAGTTTAATCCTTTGATTATCCAACGCTATCAACGCGTTTTCTGCTTCCTTGCAAGAAGGATAATAAATATTGCCTGTTATTTTACCTACATTCAAACGGCTTTTTTCGTTTGGTACTGAAAACAAATCATCTCTATTTATGCTGAACCAAAAATTTACTCCAAAGGCAGAAGATTCCGGCATATCGAGGAAACTGAAATAATATAATTTACCCGTGTGATAAGCAGGAGGAAGAGAGCCCGCCCCTAGCTCTGCTGGTATTGCATTTAAACGGAAAAATTTTCCGGCATACGTTGTCGGTGCAATAACATAAAATATAATTGCGGAATAATTTGTGCATAGGTTATCAATATTTTTAGAATATGAAGGTACTCTCTCCCCAGTAGGTAGATTCGTAATCAATTCATAAGCTGAAACAGTAGCCACAATATTAGTTTGGCCTGTCCAGTAGTGTTTAGGCGGAATGTCATAAACTTGGGACATAACGCAAAAACAAAAAACATGATGTACTACTAAGCAAAACACAATGTATGCTCTAGCACTAGTTATACCAGCCGTCATAGGCTTCACTCCCTTCTTCATCATTAATTCTGCCTTTTCTAGACGCCCAATGTTTAGAATCAAGACCACGTCCATCAGCGCGAATATCGTAAAATGGAGATGAACAATTCAGGCTGATTTCAATAGAAAGCGATCCGAAATCAGCAACAGGAGTTCCGTCACATTTAGTTACATGGATTTCAGTATGCTTCATGTGTAAGACGACTCCTGAAAGTGGAAAGCTGTTATCGTCTGGGAGAATAACTACGCTCGCCCACATGCCGCCAAAGGAACCGTCAGAGTTTGTTCTAACACGTGGACTCCCTGCCACAGGACGGATTGAGAACAGTCCTAATTTATCAAGACGGTTTACCCCATCATTTCCGACGAACCCATACAGGGGGTTTCCGCCTCTTTCCCCAATTGGATCTCTGGTGATAAACCTCGCACTAGGTGCATCATAAGGTCTGTATTCATACAGCACCAACCGGGTCTTTTTATCGAGTGGTTTGGTGCTGAACCGATGGATGAAGTCATCCGCAATTGAACCGGATTGAGCGGTTATTTCGCCAACGGCAGAGTATTCGTAATGAGCTTTGGCAGCTCCAATGTTATCGACGTATTCGGTTATGTTACCGTTCGCATCTCCAACAGCGAAATATGTGTTGGTTACGGAATTAACAACTTTTGTATCACTTAAAAGCCCGCCGACACCGCCTGTACCTTGAATAGTGCCGCTGAGGTCGAGGCCCCAAGTATAGCATGATATATTAGTCACTGGCGCTATATAGCAGTAATTGTTTCCGCCGCTATGTTGTGACCATCCCAGACGTATTTGCGGGTTTCCACGGCATTCCATGTTCCCGCACCGGATGGGTCGAAGGGGTAAGAGGGGCTTCTGCCGCTGAGCTTTTTTTGGGTCTTCTCTACACGCAAGTTTTTGTGGCTGTAGCGGTACTCGAACATGATTGAACCGTTGGTAGCACTGTGCGGTTCAGATTTGAGCAATCTGTTTTCGCCGTCATAGGTGTGATGCCACTGTGAACCGTCGAAGGTGAGGTTTCCATCAAGGTCGTGTGTTAGAGCAATCACCGAGTCCGCAGTGGTTACGGAGGTGTATTGATTCAGGTGATTGACAGTGTATAAATTGGTAACTGTGGACTGTCCACTGTAAATTGTAGACTGCTCTCTGTTACCTATAGGGTCAAAAGCATAATTATATTCATCACCGTTCATTGTCGCATTTATAACCTCCGAGTTTTGGTTATAGATAAAAGCGTTGGTTATAGTCGATGTGTTGAAGTAATCGGTGCGTTTAGCCCGGCGGCCAAGCGGATCGTTTGAGTAATTAAAGGCGGATATGGTTACAGTGTTCCAAGTGTTTGAAACAGCGGTGATTAAATCTCGTTCTGTTTCGTAATGACGACTCCATTGCATACCTGAATCTGAACTCATACCGCTAACAAGGTCTGTTCCCCGTAAATATGTGTATGCGAATACGTTGGTTTCAGCTCCGATTATTGAAGTAACGGTGCTGAGGCGGTTGAAGCAGTCATAACCATATTGAATTATCTGACATGGATTAACAAGATCGACAGGATTATAGAGTTCGTAGCCGATATCCCTCCCGAAAACATCCAGCTTGCGTTTGCTGATGTAGCTGTTCTGGGTTTCGTAGTCAAGAGTTAAACCATCATAATGAAAGGTGATGGTTGAGGCCGAGCTTGTGGCTGAAAGGATACGGCCTAAACGGCCATGGGTGTATGTGACATCAGGTGTTGAGTCGCTGTAATCCACATTTGTAATCTGACCGAGATCGCCGTATGTATAAGTGGTGGTTTTACCACGTGCCCAAGTGAGGGTATGAAGTTTACCGGATGATGTATAGGTGTATGAGGGGCCGTTACCGTCGGCGTAAATCTTTTGGGTCAGCAAACCAGTGGTTTCATCATAAAACCACTGAGTAATGTCGAGTGCGGGAATATTGCAGTCGCTTAGAGTTTGCCCCTCTGCCAGCAGGGTGTTGAGGTTGACGTTCGCGTAATCATTGCTGCGGGTTGTAGCCATCACGATCATGCGGCCAGTGGTATCAAAATAAAAAGACTTCATCTTTTCATGAAAACCCGTTGCACGGGTTAACAAAATATGTGTACTGTTATTCATCTAATACCCGCTTTACTGTTTTCCTGAACTCGCATTTTTTTATAACCATTACCTTTTTTATCAATTTCCCATGCAAATCATTATTTGTCCTTACGCCTAATCTTAGTCATTAGTTGGGATGGCTTCGCCATCAGACGTAAGGTATTTGACTTGCAAGCCGTTGACTAAATTCGTCGTGAGGTCAAAGGGTTGACTGCGATAAATGTGCCTGTATGTTGTTCTGTTTGCTCGTCTTGATGTTGGGGATACCACTGGAACAGAAATAGACATGCCGTCCGCACAAATCAAAACAGCAATTTTCTTCAATATCCACAAATCGTTATTTTCTCCTCTAAACCGAATGTGTTTTTGCATATCCTCGTCAGCGAGCCTTGTCCGCAGTGATGACGGGTCAACATTCCGCGACGCCAAAACGATTAGATTTGAAGGAGGATCGTATGGGATGTTCTTTACAACGGTCCAGATGTCAGCATCAAAGTAACTTTTTGGTATATCGTTATTAATTATTCTTCCAGATTTAGATAACATTTGCTCAACATCGGAAAGAACATGCCATTGGTTTGACTGTTCCGCCTGATGATTTTTGTCATCAGCGCCACCATCCCTCGGAAAAGTATTGCTCTCTCTGAAACCACGGGCAATAGCTTTACCTGCTGTTTTTAAATAACTATGAGTCAATCCGGTCGAAGCAGAATTTATCTTTAATATGAATCCAAAAAGGACAATAATAACGAAAAGGACCGATACGATAACGGACACAACACCAATAAGACCTATTTCCTTGATTTTCATGGTTGTACCCTTAATATATTTTTCCACCGCTTGGATATGGGTCGAGATGAATTTTCGACCCATTCATTATCTGTAGAGATATCCACATGTGAGAAGAGGATGACCAAAAACTTAAATCTATAGAAAACCATGACTTTTCGATATTGCGAATCCAGCACTCTGACTTATCTGTAATTGGATCGAGAACTCTTTGTCCCATGTCTGTCCATCCGCCGCATGTCAAACCTGTGTCGTCAATGTCTTCATAACCATTTCCAGCTTCAAGCTCAAGACCACTTGCCAAATAAATGCACCAGTTCCCAAGACCTCCACCCGGGTATTTCCGCACGCGATAAGCATGCTGTAAATTATTAATGTAAGCCTCTGCCATCCTTTCAGCTTCCTCATTGCAGGTTTTAGGTTTGCAGCATTGATCTTTCTTCCATATATCATTCTTCCAACTCGTCGGCGATTTGGGGCACAAAGCTTTCAACTGTCTCTTCAGTTGCTCTTTTAATTGGCCAAAATGTTTCATCCGTCCATATTCTTCCCATGACATCGATGCCATCCCCAAATAATCCCACTTGTTAATCGCATCGTTCTTGCTAAGCAAATACAGGTTGATCCCACCCTTAATCCCAATTGGATCAACAGAGAGCCATCGACCGAATATCGGATCATAATAACGATGTCCGTAATAATATAATCCGGTTTCGGGATCATAGCATTTGGTTGAGAAGCGGAAGGCGAAATCGTCAGCCATGACACCTGATTGAGCGGTTATCTCGCCGAAGGCATTATATTCGTAATGCGCTTTGACTGCTCCGGTGTTATCAATGTATTCTGTCACATTTCCGTTTGCGCCACCAAGAGCATAATAGGTGTTGGTGCCGGATTCGGCGGTTTTCGTTTCTGCCAACAGGCCCCCGACACCACCGGCACCTTGAAGTGTGCCGGATAAATCTAAGCCCCATGCGTAATAGTTCACGTTTGTTGTAAATTCGGTTTGATCGATGATTATCTCGGCTACAATGTTCCATCCATCCCAGATGTAGCGGCAGATTTCCAGTGCGCTCCATGAACCTTGCGGGTCTGTGGGTGATGGCGGGTAGGAGATACTGCGACCTGCCATCATGCTGGTGGTCCTGGATGCTCGACGGTTCATGTAATCGTAGGTGTAGTCGATGCGGGTCGCTCCATTCGTTGTGCCCCAGTAGTTAGGAGCGGATGAGGTCAGGCGGTTTTCGCCGTCCCATGAGTGAGCCCAATGAATGCCATCCCATGTGAGATTGCCGTCAAGGTCATGGGAAAGATTCCTCGCAGAGCCCGCAAAGCTCGCAGAGGTGTATTGGTTGAGCTGGTTTGCAGTATACACATTAGTAACTGTCGACTGTCCACTGTAGACTGTAGACTGTTTTCGGTTTCCAATTGGATCGTTACTATAGCTGTGGTTATCGTTGCCCATGATTACACTTATGACTTCACCACGGATATTGTAATCAAAATCGTTGATGAGTGTCGAGCCGCTGTAATAATCGGCTCGCCGGGTCCGGCGACCAAGCGGATCATTGATATAATCAAACGCTGAGGTCGTAGTGGCGTACCATGAGTTTGTAACGGCAATGATTAAATCTCGTTCTGGTTCATAATGGCGACTCCATTGCATACCTGAATCTGAACTCATACCGCTAACAAGGTCTGTTCCCTGTAGATATGTGTATGTGAATGTGTTGGTTTCAGTACCGATGATTGAAGTTATGGTGTTAAGCCTGTTGAAAATGTCATAACCATATATAATTTTTTTGACGGGATTAACTGAATCGTCAGAATTATAGAGTTCGTAGCCGATATCCCGTCCGAAAACATCCTGCTTGCGTTTGATAATCCAGCCGTTCTGGGTCTCGTAGTCGAGAGCTAAACCATCATAATGAAAAGTGCTGGTTGAGGCCGAGCTTGATGATGAAGTTATGCGGCCTAAACGGTCGTGTGTGTAGGTTATAGCCGGGGTTGAGTCGCTGTAATTCACATTTATAATCTGCCCGAGATCGCCGTAGGTGTAAGTTGTATTTTTGCCTCGCGCCCAAGTGCGGGTATGGAGTTTGCCGGTTTCTGTATATGTGTATGAAGGGCCGTTAGCGTCGGCGCAAATCTTTTGGGTCAAGTTCCCTCCACTTCGCATTTATCTCGATCAAGTAACCATCCAGTCAACACATCATTAATGAAATCAAGGGGGCGTTCGACATGATTTATCGTAATGCCTGATACAAGTCGTTTGTTGATATCTCCTATCTGTACATAGCTTACCTGCCCACGCCAACCTGATAGAAACTCATGGAATAATCTGACACCATTTTTGTCCAACTTAGGAGTTCCCAACCGAAGTCCATCCAACTCATCAACGGCCGACCATTCGTAAGCAAAGTTAACAAGATCGATCCATGTTTGTGCGGCTTGGAGAAGATCGATTTGGACTGGGCGGGAAGCGGAATAATATATCTTTCCGTAATCTATATATGATTCTATTACCGCATCTTCATGTTTTTCAACTTGTTTCTTTACCTCTTCCAAATTCTCGCCAGACACACTATAGCCATTAGTACCTGTGATAGACTCTTCTCGGTAAAACTTGCCATCTTTTATTGAGATCGCGCCTCTTTTACTCCATTCAAAAGCCTTAAAAAGAGCGTACTGGTGCACCTTATCCAACCATGCTTCCTTTTTGTTTTCCGGTATAATCGGAGATAAATCATAATGCACCAATGTATTTACCCGATACTCATTTTCCCTAAATTTTGTAATGCCTAAAAATCTGTCCCTTTTCACATCCTTAGATGCCTTTTTTGCTTCATCATAGGTAAGAAATGTCCGGCGAGCCATCGTGTCATACGCGAACGGAGTCTCCAAAGGCATCACCCACTCGGGTTTTGTGCTTGGCGGATCCCAAGGCGGTCGCCATATACCTTTTGGCCTTACAAAATTTTCAGCAAAAGACAACTCTTCTGATTCACTTTCCGCACACAGAAAACTACCGCAAGCGATTATTAAAAGCATAAAGATTTTGGGTTTCATCTTATTTTCCTCGTAAGCTTTGAAGGATTTGTATCGTATAGTCCGTCAGATCCGCATTAGTCGCATCCCCATGGGGAGAGACCATAGCATCAAGTTGCTCAACATCACCACCGGTAAATGCAAACACCAACGGCACTTTTGAAGATTCAACATCCGGTTCGCCATGCCAGGCTTTATACACCTCTTTCTCCCAGTTCCAACCAATATACCGGGAACCGCCGCTGGATTTACCGAATACCAATATAACATCTCCACTTCGGGATGACGACAACTCGGCCATGCGGCTTTCAATATGCCAATCAAAAGGAAGCGTCGACAAGGGACTGGATTGCGGCTTATTTTGCTCGTTTATAGTGACACGGCTATAACCGGCATTCCAATTGTTCAAATCACGATATAAAACAGCAGCAAAACGTCCTTGAAAAGGATTGTCAGATAAAGAATTCGCAAACGCAAAGTACGCAGCCACCACAAAGTTGGAGTTACAGTTAAGCGATGTCGGCGAATCCCATGGCAGATTCATATCCGGCCTCAGGTATATATGCGCCATACCGCCATTCGGCGAGTAGACGGCCTGAGCATCGTCAATCACCCTGACCTCGACCTCGCCCGCCCTGCCATAAGCCCATGTCGCATAACCTAACGTGTCATCAAGCACATAGCCGACATCATCATTTATCCCATCAGCATCTTGAAGCGCCACAACTTGCTGGTCATAGGACGCGCGGGTTCCGTCCGCAGCCTGCGCGACATCGCTCATGCCGTGATCAGAGACAAACACAAAGAGCGTGGAGGTATCATAACCGCGCAGTTTCATGGTTTTGTAGACGGGCCAGAAGAGTGTATCGACCATTGCCCAGAAATACTCTTTACCTACCTGAACTCCTTCACCATGGGTAGTGGTGTCAACTCCGGGCAGATAGCAGGTCATAAT
>JAQUJJ010000023.1 GCA_028681035.1 Candidatus Cloacimonadota bacterium | reverse complement strand
TTTTAATGAGTTGTTGTAGAGCAATATCTATCTATATTGAATATAAGGAGATAAGAATGATGAACAAGATGCCCGGAATGCTGGATGCCGACCTTCGGGGTAAGGTCTGTTTAGTTAGGATGGATCATAACGTGGTGAAAAAAGGAAAAATTAAGGACACCATGCGTATTGATGCAACTATTCCCACTCTCTTACATATTTTTAAAATGGGGGGCTTGCCCATATTGATGACTCATGTGGGGCGTCCCTTTGACAAAATAACAGGTGAAATTACTATTTCTGAAGCTGATGCAGTGGAGCCAATTGTAAAATACTTGGAGAACAAGCTTCAGCTTAGAGGCATAGTTCCGGCTTTAACTGCCACCTCCAAAGAAGGTATTACGGATTTAAGCCCCTTGCATGCTTCAATAGATAAGCTAAAAGCAGGGAAAGTTGATTTTGTCTATCTGCCTAATACCCGCTGGTTCAAAGGAGAAGAGGCGAAAGACGAGAAAGCCGATATCTTTGCCAAAGACCTTGCCGACTATGCAGAGGTGTATATCAATGATGCTTTTGGCTCCTGGCAGGCTCATGCCAGCACCTATGCAATCGTGAAATACCTGCCTTCCTATGCCGGGCTTTTGATGCAGAAAGAAGTGGATAACCTGCAAGCTGTATTTAGCCCTAAGCGTCCTTTAGTAGGCATTGTAGCAGGTGCAAAGTTTGATACCAAGATTGGTCCGCTATCTTCGCTTATTAAGATTGCTGACCATCTCATTCTCGGTGGCGTTATCTATAATGCATATCTCTGTTACAAATACGGTGTGCAAATTGAAGGGGTTAGCGCAGATGACATTGCCCAAGCAGAAAAGTTTATAAAAGATAGCGGCGAGCATGCGGCAAAGATTGTGGAGCTGCCCTATATCGTAGAAAATAAAGGTATTGAAAGCAGGGATGCCAATAGCTGGAAAGTGCTGAATATCAAGGATATACCCAAAGGTACAAAGCTTGGTTTTGTGTTGGATATTGCCCCTCAGAGCTTTGAGCTGGAAGAGATATGTGAGATATTCACCGATGCAGGCAGTTTCTTTGTAAATGCTGTAATGGGCTACACTACTTTGTTTCCGGAAGGCAGCATGGCAATGTATCGCCTAATAGATAATTGCGACAAAGCGGTGAAGCTATTTGGCGGTGGAGATACTATCCAAGATTTTAAGGAATACCTTCCCGGCGTGTTTGCAAGAGCGCAGATTGACCCCCAATACTATTTCTTCACCGGTGGTGGAGCAATACTGGATGCCATTCAGCAAGGTTCCGCCTTTGGCATGAAGCCCATTAAAGCTTTAATAGAAAAACAAAATTAGATATTGATTAAGGAGACAGAAGCGTGGTAAAAGAAGATAAGCTGAACCTACTGGACAGCTTTCCTGCCCCCAGCTATGATGAATGGCTGAAAGCAGTAGAAGATACGCTGAAAGGTGCAGATTTTAATAAAGTGATGCGGACTAAGACCTATGAAGGGATTACGCTGCAACCCATCTATCGTAAAGAGGATATTGCCGATTTGAACTTTTGCAAGAGCCTTCCCGGCTCGGCACCTTACGTGCGTGGCAATAATCCTGAACGCTTTTTAGACGAAGCCTGGCTAATTGCCCAAAGCTACAACGAACCAGATTTAAAGAAACTAAATGCAATGCTGCTGAAAGATTTGCAGCTTGGGCTTAGTGCCGTTAATCTGTCCTTAAAGCATACGGACACTAAAACTGGCATAAGCTTGAAGTCTATCGAAGATTTACGGATGGCATTAGAGGGAATAGATATTAAAGCCGCTCCGCTCTTTATGCAGATGGATATCAGCGATACTTATCTGCTTAACTTGCTGGAGCAATATTGCGAAGAAACCAATATTGAGCTTCGCACTTTAGAAGCAGGTGTGGGCTTTGACCCTACTTCCGAATTTGCGCGCATTGGCGGGCTGGATATGCCTTTGGAAGAGTTCTGGCAGATTGTGTTGGAGAAGATTAAATGGGCTGTGGAAAAAGCTCCTTTATGTAGAGTCCTATCTCTGGATGGCAGCGTGTATGAAGCTGCGGGTGCATCTTCAATGCAGGAACTCGGTTTTGTGCTCTCCACTGCCATTGGCTTAATTCAGGGCGCACAGTATTCCGGCTTTACTATCGACCAGCTTGCTCCTCTGTTTCAAGTGAAACTTTCCTTAGGCTCAAACTTCTTTATGGAAATAGCCAAAATACGAGCCTTCAGGCTTATGTGGGCAGAGATGATTAAGGCTTTTGGAGGCTCTGTTGCCTCGCAGAAAGTGTGGATTCACGGCATTACTGCCAGCTTTAACAAAAGCCAATACGATATTTATGTGAATGTGCTGCGTACCAGTACAGAAGGTTTTGCCGGCGTTATTGGCGGAGTGGATAGCATGGAAATAGGCTACTTTGATGAGCTTGTAACAGAGCCAAATGAGTTCTCACATCGCTTGGCAAGAAACCAGCAGATAATATTGAAAGAAGAAGCACACTTCGCCAAAGTGATGGATGCCGCAGGCGGATGTTACTATGTGGAACACCTTACCAACGAATTGGCGAATAAGGCTTGGAGTCTTATGCAGGATTTGGAATCTGCGGGTGGTATGGTGCGCTGTTTACGAGCTGGAACAATACACGATATGCTCAGCGCAGTTGCTAATGCGAAAATTGACGCAGTGCATAAAAGAAAAAACGTATTTGTGGGCGTAAATATGTTTGCCAACCCAACTGAGAATGTGGAGCAGCATTCCACTACCTTTGAAAGTGAAGATGGTTGCAAATATGAAGTTAGCTTAGAGAAAGGTGCTTTACCAAAACTGAGAGCAGTGCAAAAGCTGGAAGCATTACGCACCGCGATAACCACCTCTAAGAAAAACACAAAAGTGTTTATGCTGAACATCGGCACCATAGCAGAGTTTAAGCCGAGAGCCGATTTTGTGGCTGGCTTTCTGCAAGTAGGTGGCTTTGAAGTAATCTCACCCACTGGTTTTGCTACAGCAGAAGAAGCGATTGTAGCTGCAGACAAGACAGATGCAGCAGCATTTTGCATCTGCGCTACGGATGACAACTACACTCATTTAGTGGCTGCTATAGGTGCTAAAATAAAGGATAAGCCTCTTATTTTGGCAGGTTATCCTTTGGACATGGTGGAAAAATACAGAGAACAAGGCATAAACTTATTTGTTCACCTAAAAGCAGATGTGTTCGAAAGCTTGATTGCCTTGGCAAATCTGATGGAGGTGTTACCATGAATCCAGATTTCTTAACCATAAATCCGAAGTTTGATAGTGCCGCAACCCAAAACAAACCCAAAGAAAAGATATGGAAAACGAACGAACAAATAGACGTTAAATCGCTTTATACAAAGGATGATTTAACTTCCCTGGAGCATCTGGATTATCTATCTGGCTTAGCTCCGTTCTTAAGAGGTCCTTACCCTTCCATGTATATTCAGCGTCCCTGGACGATTAGACAATATGCTGGCTTTTCTACTGCTGAAGAAAGCAATGCTTTCTATCGCCGTAATCTGGCGATGGGGCAGAAGGGCTTGTCCATTGCCTTCGATCTTGCCACTCACAGAGGCTATGATTCAGATCATCCCAGAGTTGTGGGCGATGTGGGTAAAGCGGGAGTGGCAGTAGATTCCATCTTGGATATGAAGATACTATTTGACCAGATACCCCTCGATAAGATGAGCGTGTCTATGACGATGAACGGTGCTGTTTTGCCTATCATGGCATTTTATATTGTGGCTGCTGAAGAGCAGGGTGTTCCCACGGAAGCCCTTAATGGCACCATTCAAAACGATATCCTGAAAGAATACATGGTGCGTAATACCTATATCTACCCTCCCTTATCTTCCATGAAGATTATCGCTGATATCTTCAGTTATGCCTCCCGAAAGATGCCCAAGTTCAATAGTATCAGTGTTTCCGGGTATCACATGCACGAAGCGGGAGCTACGGCTGATCTGGAAATGGCATATACGCTTGCCGATGGCTTGGAATACGTACGTGCGGGCATCAATGCAGGTATAGATATTGATGTTTTTGCCCCCCGTATATCTTTTTTCTGGGCTGAAGGCATGAACTATTTTATGGAGATTGCCAAGTTGCGCGGAGCAAGAGTATTATGGGCTAAGATGATTAAGGAATTTAATCCGAAGAATCCTAAGTCTATGGCACTTAGAACGCATTCACAGACTTCAGGCTGGAGCTTAACAGAACAAGACCCCTACAATAACATTACCAGAACTTGCATAGAAGCTTTAGCTGCTACCATGGGACACACCCAATCCCTGCATACCAATTCACTTGATGAAGCTATAGCCCTGCCCACAGATTTCTCTGCCAGAATAGCGAGAAACACGCAGCTATATCTGCAAAATGAAACGGGTATCTGCAAGGTTATAGACCCATGGGCGGGTTCATATTATGTGGAAGCCTTAACTGATGCGCTGATGCGCCGTTCTTGGGAACATATTATGGAAGTGGAAAAACTGGGTGGTATGGCAAAAGCCATTGAGACCGGTTTACCCAAGATGCGCATCGAAGAAGCCTCTGCCAGAAGGCAGGCTAAGATTGATTCTGGAACAGATGCGATAGTTGGGGTAAATAAATACCGTCTGGAGCAGGAAGCTCCTATGGACATTCTGGAAGTGGATAATACTGCGGTGCGTATCGCTCAGCTAAAAAGGCTGGAAAAGTTGCGCAAAGAACGCAATAGTGCCGATGTAGCGGCATCACTGCATGCCATCACAAAGTGTGCAGAGACTGGTGAAGGTAATTTACTGGAGCTTGCCATTGATGCAGCCAGAAAAAGGGCTTCATTGGGAGAAATATCAGATGCTATGGAGAAGGTGTTTGGAAGACATCATGCCTCCATAAAGCTTATCAATAACGTTTATAGTAGCGAGTATGCCAATATGGATGATATCGAAAAGGTACGTGTCCTTACAGATAAGTTTGCCGAAATCGAAGGACGGCGTCCCCGGATTCTGATAGCGAAGATGGGGCAAGATGGTCACGATCGTGGTGCCAAAGTGGTAGCCACCGCATTTGCCGATATGGGTTTTGATGTGGATATGGGTCCTTTGTTCCAAACTCCGGAAGAGACAGCGCGTCAGGCTGTGGAAAACGATGTGCATGTGGTTGGGATGAGTTCACTTGCAGCGGGACATAAAACGCTATTGCCACAGCTTATGGACGAGCTAAAGAAGTTTAACAGAGAAGATATCATGGTGATTGTGGGAGGAGTTATCCCTGCACAAGATTATGAATACTTATTTGCACATGGAGCAACAGCTATCTTCGGACCTGGCACAAGGCTTCCCGAAGCAGCTACCAAGATTATGAATAAACTACTGGAACACTAAATTGGACGAAAAGCGCAAGCCAGAATGGGCACCAGAAAGCTCAGGTGCAGAATTTGCCAGCATGATTGTTTCTGGCAAAAAGCCTGAACCTTCTACATTTACTCATTCACAGAAAGCACGGCAAGAGCGTAGCTATAATCTTAAGGCACTTGTGGAAGGCGTTAAGGCGTCAGACCGGGGCATACTTTCTAAGGCAATAACTCTTATTGAAAGTAATTCAGTTAGCCATTTCGAGAAAGGGCAGGAGCTGCTAAAGCAGCTTTTGCCCCTATCAGGCTCTTCAATAAGAATTGGGATAACAGGGGTTCCAGGTGCGGGGAAGAGTACCTTTATAGAGAACTTTGGTCTATCGCTTATAGAGCAGGGTTTCCATGTGGCTGTTTTGGCAATTGACCCCAGCTCCAGTATCAGCAAAGGGAGTATTTTAGGTGATAAAACACGCATGGAACTACTATCAAGACATCCGCTTAGTTTCATCCGCCCCTCTCCCAATGCAGGCGTTTTAGGCGGGGTTGCACGCAAGACACGGGAAACAATTATTCTGTGTGAAGCGGCTGGATATGATATCATCCTTATTGAAACTGTAGGCGTTGGGCAATCTGAAACAACGGTAAGGTCTATGGTGGATTTTTTCCTGCTTATGCAGTTGGCTGGTGCCGGAGATGAGCTTCAGGGAATAAAAAAGGGCATTATAGAATTGGCTGATTTGATTGTAATAAACAAGGCAGATGGGGACAATATCCAGAAGGCAGAGCTTGCGAAACAAGAATATAGTAACGCACTACACTATATTCGCCATGCCACAGAAACGTGGCAAACATTGGCAGTTACCTGTTCCGCTCAATCAGGAACAGGTATCCATGAAATATGGGAGATTATTCAACGTTTTAGGGCTGCCACAAAGCAAAGCGGAGCATTCAAGAAGAGAAGGATAAATCAGAACACACAGTGGTTTGATTCGCTTGTTAATGAATTTGTTTTGCACAGCTTTTATCAAAATGACAAGATTAAAGCAGCACTTCCAGAGCTTAGAAGAAAAGTTGTAAGTGGCGAGCTTCCAGTAGCGATGGCAGTTACAGAGCTATTGAAACTTGATTAAGGAAGGATATAGCTGGATTTATCCATTCTTTTTGGATGTTTGTAGTCTATCACCAGTATGGTAATATCATCCTTTTCCTTTGAAGTCTTGGAAAATTTATGTACTTCCTCAAGTATAATCGAGGCACTTTTCTGAGGGTTGGGATTTCCCAAAGTTTGGATTATAGTTTCCAAGCCAGAGACACCTAAAAACTCTTCCTGATCATTCATCGCTTCAGAAATACCATCAGTAAATAGAATAATCTCATCCCCAATATCTAGTTGAATAAACTCGGAAGCAATCTGGAGTTCCTCAAAGACACCTACTGCTGTGGAGTGAGTTTCTGAATACTTGGTATAAGTTCTATCCATTTTCCTTACGAACATAGGTACATGTCCCGCATTGGAAAACTCAAGTAAGCCATCTTCAAGATTAAGAACTCCCAGAAGAACAGTAACGAAATTTGCCTCAATGTTGTTACGACATAGGAAGTTGTTTAGCTTCCACATGATATCTTTTGCCGTGTGATGATAGGTTGCTATACTGCGCAAGAAAGTAGAGACAATAGTCATCGTCATCGCAGCAACAATTCCCTTTCCAACTACATCGGCAATTGCAAAACAGAAGTGATTATCATCAATCATGAAGTAATCATACAAGTCACCGCCTATCTCACTTGCTGGATAAAGAATACCAAATGCACGCAGTTCGTTTCTGCCACAGGGGAATTCAGTGTTAGAGGGGATAAGGTTTTTTTGGATTTCTGAAGCATAACGCACTTCCGCTAAAATGCGATTCTTCTCGCGGTTACTAACATCCAAATTGTGCAGATACTCTTTTAGAGAGGCTTGCATGTAAGCAAAGGCTTGCGTTAGTTTTTCTATTTCGTAGGTTTTGCTAACTATCGGTAATTGAGTTTCAAAATCACCCTTACCAATTCGCTGAGCGATATCAGAGTAAATCCTAAGAGGTCTGGCGACACTTTGCGTTCTAGAGTAAACAATGATTGAGATCGTTAAAAAAATGATAATCGAAACTAGTACTTGGATTATTAGCAACAGGTTTATGTCATGCATAACATCAGCATTGGCTATAACAATGCCTAAAGACCAATTGTTGTTTATCAAAGGGGCATAATAAATCCAGCTATTTGTAAATATGGACTTCCCTTTGATATGAAAAAAACCAGTAGCTCCGCTTATCATAGCTCTACCAAGTTTGCGGAGTTCGTTGTCTTCACTTTGTTCAGCTAAGCTAAAGATGCTTTCGTCTATGATTAAAGAATCTGCCGGATGAGTAATTATCGTGCCTGTGTTCGATATTAGAAAAGCATAACCACTTTTCTTTAGTTTTAATGGTGTAACCTTACTTTGGAGTAAGCTCAAATCAGTATCAAAACGCAGAACTCCGATTATTTTCCCTTCTTTAAACAGCGGCTTACAGTATGAGATAACAAACTTATTTGTTCCTTCGCTGTCGAACCAAGGTTCTGTCCAAATGCTCTTCTTTTTAAAATAGGGTATTTGAAACCAATCCATATATTGATAGTCTGTATTGTTAGCGTATTGAACTATGGCTTTATTCTGACTGTGAGAAATTATACGAAGATTGGGGGTGCCTTCTAAGGATGGAATGTATGCGAAACAAATGGCACTGATCTCTGGATGCTCGAAAACTATTTCATGGAGATAATGATCCATCATGTCCGTGCTCAGCTCGTTCATAGAGTTTAACTCAAGGATATTGGTTGATATTGCCACAACCTTATCCAGTCTTCCCTCAATTTGAGCTATTGTTCCTTCTGCCAAATGCCTTGTAGAATCTTGTGCATTATCTAACATAATTCGGGAAAACAAAAAAAGCGTTACTCCGATTGAGATACCGAATATGATCATTAGATACAAGAAGATAAAAGAGATTATCTGGTAGGCAATCGTCCTGTCTTCGTGCTTATTTTGCATTGGGATAAAACTCTTGGTAGCTTTGTTTTGATACTGGAATACCCTGTTGGCTTAGCAGATTCTTTGCCATATCAAAATCAGTTATATGTAGTTCTCCTACTCTATTTGGCTTTGCTAAAACTACATCGCTCATTTCTTTTAGCATCCACGCTTGATGGGGTCTATTTGCACGTATATAATGGCGGCGCATGATATCTAATACGAGATCAATGGTTTCTTCCTGATGGTTTATGGCATATATCCAACCATCCATAGTAGCTTCTGCAAAATTCTTGCACTGTGTAGGATATCTGTCATAGAAATCGCGAGTAGCATATAGCCCATCCTCAAGAATGTTTAATCCCACATCACTAAATGGGATTAGAAATAGCTCATCAGGATCTATCCCAGCCTGAATGATTTGGTGGTATTCATTGTAACGCATAACGTTCATTAGATCCAGCACATCATTAAGAAACATACCGATAGATAAGTCCACATTAATGATGTTCATGTTGAGCTTATTCTGCTTTAGGAAGATTAAAGATAGTTCTCTAAAATCAGTACGCCATAAGCCGATATCTTTATGGTTTAGATCAGCTATGGAATTGATTCCTCTTGCTCTTTTCCCCACCAACATCAGAGATGATTTTTGAGATATTTGGGCAAGATTAACTAAGTTGTTTAGTTCAGCATCTCTAGCTAAGGCAGTCAATAGGAAAAGCTGAGAAACATCAGTGCTACCATTTTGTATTGATTCATAAGCAGGGTATTCAGGACCACCGGGAAGGATTTCTACATTTAGTCCATAATTGTGGTAGAAACCTTTTTTTGCTGCCATATAAACACCTGCAAATTGAGCTTGGTGGCTCCATTGTGGTCTGTAGCGAATGGTAAATGTTGCATTTTCGCCAACACTTGTAGAATCGTCCGACATTGTCTTATTTGCCTGATTAGCAACACTATCCTTACAGGAAAATAGACATGTTAACATGCCAACTAGTATTAATGAAAATAACACTCGTGATAAAAATGTCACTGAGTCACTCCAGAGGAAACTTTAAAACAAATACTCATTTACTACCTTATCATATAATAAAAATTAGGCTCAAGTTCTTTTATGGTGCGCAACCAAATGCCTTCAACCAATCTCTTCTAACACCTAGGAATTTCCCTTGCGATTCCCTCGTTTTCACGAGGGGTTCACGTGGGGTTCACGTGGGAATCACCTCAGATTTAAGCATAGATTCAGCTTACCCACTGTAAATGAACATGAACCAAAAGTTACTGTAAAGAAACGATACTTAATAACAATGTGCTATCAATCACGGTTTAATGCAACTAAAAAAGAGATACATTTACTATTGGCATGTTGACATAAATCCACATTGTATAAGAATGCTAGAAAATACCTAATCTTCTGTTAGTCGAACACTTCTAACTTAAGTATCGATGTTACTACGACTAGTAGAAGCAATTCTTACAAATTCACGAAAGAGCGGATGGGGTTTGTTGGGTCTGCTTTTGAACTCTGGATGAAACTGAACTCCAACATAAAAGTTATTCTTAGGAATCTCAATTATTTCAACTAATAGTCCATCCAAAGAAGAGCCACTTAGTTTCACGCCTGCTGCCTGCAAAACTTCTCGGTAGGAATTATTTAGCTCATAGCGGTGACGATGCCGTTCGCTTATAATGGGTTGCTGATATGCTTGTTCAGCTAAACTGCCTTGTTCAAGATGGCAGTCATAAGCTCCCAAGCGCATTGAGCCTCCCACGCTTTCTACATATGCTTGATCTTTCATAAGGTGAATTACAGGATGCTCACAAGTTTCAATAAACTCGCTGCTATTAGCATCCATCAAACCACACAGATTGCGTGCACATTCGATTACCGCTACTTGCATCCCTAAACATATTCCAAAGAAAGGAATGTTGGATTCCCTGGCATATTTGGCAATGCTAATCTTACCTTCGATGCCACGAATACCAAAGCCACCAGGTATTAGTATTCCATTTACACCTTTCATTTCTTTTTCAATTTCGCCTTGCTCAAACTTACGCTCAGAATCAATCCATCTTATCTTAACTTTCTTTTTTATTGAAGCCGCTGCATGTACTAAAGCTTCTTCTACACTCTTGTAGGCATCTTGATGCTTAACATACTTCCCACATACGGCAATAGTAACAGTATCAACAGCTTTTTCTCGGTTGGTCAAGAACTTTTCCCACGCATCCAAGTTCATGGTTTTTAGTTCCAAACCAAAATGCTTGCAGATAATATTGGGTAATTGTGCTTTTTGAAAGGTTAACGGAACTTCATAGACACATTTCACATCAATTGCGTTAATTACGTGAGTTCTGGGAACATTGGTAAACAAAGCAATCTTGCTGTAAATATCCTCTGCGAATTGCTTTTCTGAACGACAAAGAAGAATATCGGGCTGAATGCCAATTTCTCTAAGTTTAATGGCACTGTGTTGCGAGGGTTTGGTTTTTAGTTCGCCCGCTGACTTGATATAAGGGACGTAAGTAAGCAGAATGTACAAAGTGTTCTCATATCCCAGGTCCAGCCGCAACTGCCTGGCAGCTTCAATAAAGGGCAGGCTTTCAATATCACCAACTGTGCCACCAATCTCTGTAATCACAATATCATATTTGGATGAAAGGCGTTGAATACGGCTTTTTATTTCGTCTGTTATGTGGGGTATTACTTGAACAGTTTTGCCTAAGTAAACTCCTTTACGTTCATTTTGGATTACGCTCTCGTAGATTTGCCCCGCAGAACAGCTTGAATTGTGGTTTAGGGCTTCATCTACAAAGCGTTCGTAATGTCCTAAATCCAAATCAGTTTCTGCTCCATCATCGGTTACAAATACTTCGCCATGTTGATACGGACTCATTGTTCCTGGATCTACATTTAGGTAGGGATCGAACTTTTGCAGAACCACCTTGTAACCCATAGATTTTAGCAGCAAACCTATAGAGGCAGTTGCAATTCCTTTTCCCAGGGAGGAGAGCACTCCTCCCATCACGAAGATATATTTAGCCACATCGCACTCCTAGAGTAGTGAGTTTAAATCTGCCAATGATTCCTTGATAGCTTGAACGGTGTATGCCAAATCCTCATCGGTATGGCGGAAACAAATATAGCCATGATGATAAGGCTGCAAGAACACTTTACGCCTGATTAACTGTGTGTAAAACTCGGTACGCAACTTTTTATATAGCCCTGTTTCGTCCTTGGGGAAAGTGATAAAGGGCATCCAAGGTGCTCCGCTGAAAGTAACAGGCATGCCAGATTCATCTACAACCTTTTGCACATCTGCGGCAAACTTATGCCCCTTTTGGGCAATTACATCCAGCACATTATCCCTTTGCAGGATTTCAATGGTCTTCAAAGCTGCCACGATACAATCGGTATTGGGGAAGAAGGTAGAAGATAAGAATACCTTATCTGCCATCACCTTCATATATTCTTCTTTACCTACTAAAGCTGCAATTGCATATCCATTTGCCATGGCTTTGCCAACGGTGGTCATATCCGGTGTAACACCAAAATGCTTCTGTGCGCCGCCAATACTGCATCTAAAACCAGTACGGATTTCATCAAAGATAAGCAGAGCACCATATTTATCAGCAAGTTTACGGACACCTTCAAGGTAACCAGGTTTAGGCATCTGCACATCTGCTGCCAGAGGATGCCCCACAGGAGTGATAATGATTCCCGCCATATCATCTTTATTCGCTTTTAGGATGTCTTCCAGATGGTTTAAATCGTTGTAATGAAACTCCAGAATGTCTTCGTATAATTTAGGTGGAATACCACCCTTCACTTCCACACACCAATCGTGCCAGCCGTGATATCCACAGCGGGCTATTTTGGTTTTGCCTGTATAGGCTCGGGCGACTCTGATAGCAATAGTAGTGGCATCACTACCTGTTTTAACGATGGCAGCCATCTCACAGCTTGGGATAATCTCGCGCAGTTTATACACCAATTCGTTTTGCTTTTCTTGAGTAAGCGAAAAGCAGAAGCCTTTAGTGCGGATTTGTTCGATCACAGCATTATCAATCTCTTCTTCACGATAGCCCATGATAATAGGTCCATAAGCGCATAGATAGTCAATATACTCATTTCCATCTACGTCGGTTATTCTTCCACCTTTGCCATTATCAAAGAATATAGGGTATTCGCCCTGCACAAAGTTATAAGGTCTTCTAATACCGGCTACACCACCAGGTACGAGTGTCTGAGCCTCAGCAAAAAGTGCCATGCTTCTGTCTAATTTTAGCTTGTCTGCCATGTTTCTATTCCTCTTTTTTTTTATTTGTTCTCGGTGGTAAAAGTCATCTATCGTTGCCAAAGACTGGCAATGCCCATACCGCCGCCAATACACAAAGAGGCAAGCCCCTTTTTTGCATTACGGCGTTTCATTTCATGAAGTAAACTTACAATAATACGAGCTCCGCTGGCACCAATCGGGTGTCCCAAAGCGATTGCGCCGCCATTAACGTTCACTATTTCCTGATTTAGCTTTCCCAAACCTTCTAATTCGATTCCTTTAACCACGGCTAAAGATTGGGCAGCAAAAGCTTCATTCAGTTCTATCAGCTCGATTTCTCCCAAGCTCCATCCCGATTTCTGCAATACTTTCTTAATTGCGGGAACTGGCCCATAGCCCATTATAGCAGGATCAACGCCGGCAGAGGCGCTACTTACGAAGGTGGCAAGTGGTTGAAGATTTAGCTCCTTGGCTTTTTCGCTGCTCATAATTAGTAGCAGTGCAGCGCCATCATTTATACCGCTGGAATTGGCGGCGGTAACTGAGCCATCAGGTTTGAAGGCAGGGCGCAATTTTGCCAAGCTTTCTGCGCTAACACCGGCGCGGGGCATTTCGTCTCTATCTATCACCAGCGCATCACCCTTTCTTTGTGGGATGGTTACTGGTGCAATTTCGTCTTTAAAACTTCCATTATTTTGTGCTGCTTCAGTTTTATTCTGGCTTTTAGCAGCGAAGGTATCTTGCTCTGCACGGGTTAGTTTAAATTTATCAGCGAGGTTTTCAGCGGTTAAGCCCATGTGATAGTCGTTAAATATATCACTAAGTCCGTCCCGAATCATCAAATCCATCGCTTTCTTGTCGCCCATACGTGCACCCCAACGTTCGTCCATTAGGACATAGGGAATCTGGCTCATGTTTTCGGTGCCACCGGCTACAATGATATCTGCTTCGCCGGAAGCAACCATTAATGCGGCTAAACTTACGGCTTTCATGCCCGAGCCACATACTTTGTTTACTGTGTAGGCAGGAACACTATCTGGAATGCCACTGTATATCGAAACCTGACGAGCGATATTTTGTCCATATCCCGCTCCACATACGTTACCGATAATAACTTCATCTACCATTTCTGGTTTGATTCCACTTTCTGCAAAGATAGCCTTTAGAGTGTTCACCCCTAAATTTACAGCAGATACTTCTTTGAATGCACCACCAAAATTACCGATGGGACTGCGCTTTGCGCAAACAACAACGGCTTGTTTCATGATTCCTCCACTAGTTTTATATTTCTTTACTCTACACAAAAGAAAAAGGGGCTTTTTAGTCAACCAGAATCTGGACAATGAGGAAGAGTTAAAAATTAAAAGTTAAGAGTTAAGCTGCGCAGGGGTTATAGATGCTTGGTTTTATCTGTAATGGGTAACAAAGTTCATAGTTTTTCTTTTCAACACAGAGAAAAGATTACCATAGAACGCTGATGTTAACTCTTAACTTTAATTGGCTTAATCACCGTATCTATCAGATTAGCGCAGCCTAACTTGCTAAGCCGTTAACTCGTTAACTTTAAATCACACCAGCTTTGATAAGGTCGTGCATATGCAGCATACCTACAGGTTCCAGGTGATTGTTGACCACCGGAAGCATAGTTATCTTGTGGCGTTCCATCAGGTTCAGGGCATTCACTGCCAATTCTTCGGGGTGCAGATGTTTGGGGTTAGCCGTCATACAAGCTCCCGCGGAATATGAAAGCAATTCATTGCCCTTTATGTGGAGTTGACGCCGTAAATCACCATCGGTAATCATGCCGCTAAGCTTGAGCGCAATGTCAATAACCGCAGTGCAGCCCAGCTTTTTGGAGGTCATCTCCATTATTGCTTCGGACATGGTAGCAGTATCCGTAACTATGGGTAGTTCTTCCCCAATGTGCATCAAGTCTGCAACACGCAGCAAAAGCTTTTTACCTATGGTGCCACCGGGATGGAAACGGGCAAAATCTTGAACTTGGAAGTTCTTGTGCCTCAGCAGGGCAATTGCCAAAGCATCACCGACTGCCAAAGCTACAGTTGTAGAGGAAGTTGGCACCAAACCCAGAGGCTCAAATTCGCTAGGCACGTTGCAATCTAAAACCACATCTGCGCTCTTTGCCAATTGAGAAGTAAGCGAGCCTGTGAGAGCAATTATCGGGACATGATTGAACTTTAAAAAGGGAATAATAGAAATCAATTCCTGCGAGTTGCCGCTATTGGACACAGCGATAACCACATCCTCTTTGCTAATCATGCCCAAATCGCCATGGATACCTTCCGCAGCGTGTAAAAAGATAGAGGTGGTACCCGTGGAGGCAAGAGTGGCACTAATCTTACGGGCAATGATGCCGGTTTTGCCGATGCCGGTAAGCACTACTTTGCCCTTGCAGTTACACAAAAGCTCGTAAGCATGCTCGATAGCTTTGTTATCAAGCTGCTCAGCCACCTTTAAGATGGCTGAGGCTTCCAGTTTTAGTTCACTTTTAACAATTTCGCTGATATTCATTTGTGGCTGGTAATAGTTTTAACCGCAGCAGCAAAATCCATGGTACCCAAATCACCTACGGTATGTTGACGCAGAGTAACCTGACCATTCGCAGCTTCATTTTTACCAATAATGCACATGAATGGTATCTTTTTAAGTTCCGCTTCTCGTATCTTATAGCCCATTTTCTCGCTGCGTGGGTCAATCTCGCAGCGTAAGCCCTGCATCTGCATCTGTTCCATTACCTCAGTTGCATAGTCCAATTGTCCGTCAGTTATAGGAATCAACATTACTTGGACGGGGCA
Source organism: Candidatus Cloacimonadota bacterium (assembly GCA_028681035.1). The sequence goes on along the minus strand of JAQUJJ010000023.1, from coordinate 19,177 downwards.
CAGCCATATAGGAAGGTTTCCACCATGGTACTCCAATAAAGTAGCAAAGAAACGCTCCACAGAGCCAAGCACAGCGCGATGAATCATGTATGGACGGTGAGGAGTATTATCTGCACCGATATATTGCATGTTAAAGCGTTTTGGCAGGTTAAAATCGAATTGAATAGTTGTGCATTGCCAAGCTCTGCCAATAGCGTCTTTAATCTTGATATCTATCTTGGGACCGTAGAAAGCACCGCCACCTTCATCCACACTATAATCTAAATCCAGCTTTTTAAGCGAGGCAGCCAGGCTTTCAGTTGCCTTATCCCAATCTTCTTTTTCTCCAACAGAGCCTTCTGGCTGGGTGGAAAGATAGATCATAAAGTCCTTAAACCCAAAGTGCTTAAGCATATCCAGAGAGAACACGATCAGCTTTTCCACTTCAGAATCAAGCTGATCAGGAGTGCAAATAATATGGGCATCATCTTGGGTAAACCCACGCACACGCATTAAACCATGTAATACACCAGACCGTTCATAACGGTAAACTGTGCCCAGTTCAGCAAGGCGTATAGGTAACTCTCGGTAACTATGATGATTGGCGTTGTAAATACTGATATGGAAGGGACAATTCATAGGTTTGATGTAGTAATCTTGTCCTTCCACATCCATCGCCGAATACATGTTTTCTTTGTAGAAACCAAGGTGTCCGGAGGTTTCCCACAAATTGCTACGTCCCACATGTGGGCTATAAACCAGTTTATAGCCGCGGCGCAGGTGTTCTTCTTTCCAATAGCTCTCTATTAAGTGGCGAATCATAGCTCCGTTGGGATGCCAAAGCACTAAGCCAGCGCCTACTTCGTCGTTGATAGAAAAGAGGTCGAGGTCTTTACCCAACTTACGGTGATCTCGCTTGGCAGCCTCTTCCAAGAAGAGCATATATTCGTTTAGCTCCTTATTGGTGGGGAAGCTAATGCCATAGATGCGTTTCAGCATCTTATTCTTTTCATCGCCACGCCAGTATGCGCCAGAAGTCTTAAGTAGCTTAACAGCCTTAATCTTGGAGGTATTACCCACATGAGGACCTCTGCATAGGTCAACAAAATCACCTTGTCTATAGCTGCTTATAACATCAGTATCAGGTATGGCTTCCAGAAGCTCTAACTTATAGCTTTCTCCCATGTCCCCAAACAGCTTGATTGCTTCAGCTTTGCTAAGCTCGGTGCGGGTGTAGGGGAGAGCAGATGTGCTAAGTTCCTGCATACGCTTTTCGATAAGTAACAATTCTTCATCGGTGAAGGGTGTTTCCCTATCGAAATCGTAGTAAAAGCCTTGCTCAATAGCAGGTCCTATGGTTACTAACACATCAGGATAAAGCTGTTTAACCGCTTGCGCCATAAGGTGGGCGGTGCTATGCCAATAGACTTCCTTGCCAATCTCGGTCTTAAAAGTATGCAGAACAAGGCTGCTATCTTTGTCTATAACGTGATCCAGGTCTATCAGGTTGCCGTTTAATTCGGCACACACAGAGGCATCTGCCAAACGGGGGCTAATGTCATTTGCTACGGCAAGAGCACTTAAGGGTTCATCATATTTACGTTCACTACCATCTGGTAGGGTAATCGTTAGCTGCATTTTATCTCCTAACTATTTCCACTTCTTCGCTATGATAAGCAGAAACATATTGCCTTTTAAGGTAACAAGAACTTCAAAACTAATTAGTGGCTATTTGTCAAGTTTATCGTGCTTTTTGGCATTACCCTATTTTGGGGAACGCATTTATAAGGGAGAAATAAATTGAATAGGAACACGGATTTAGCGGATTAAACGGATTAACACAGATAAAAACAAGGTTAATAACAAAATCCAGCGAAATAGCAGGTTTCATATCAAACAATTCCAGCTTTGTCGTAAAATAATCCGTGTAAATCTGCCCAATCCGTCACATCCGCGTTCCTATTACTTTTTGAGCGTAATGCCTGTATCGTGCTTTTTCATCATCCGCATCGAGTGGAAGATGACAAATAGAGTTACTCCCACATCGGCAATAATTGCTTCCCACAATCCGCTAACACCCGCTAAGCCAGAAATCATCACAAAGGTTTTTACGCCGAGGGCTATAGAGATATTCTGCCAAACCAAGCGATTAGTAGTTTTTGATAGCATAAAAGCGATGCCAAGCTGTTCGGGTTTGTCGTTAAGTAACACTATATCAGCAGATTCTATGGATGCCTGTGAACCTATCTTTCCCATTGCGATGCCCACATCTGCACGTGCCAACACGGGTGCGTCGTTTAAGCCATCTCCACAGTAGGCAACTTTCCCGCTGGCATTTTCCATTATCTCTTCAAGTTTATGCAGCTTTTGTTCCGGCAGCAATTCTGCATAAAAACTATCCAAACCAAGTTCTTGCGCTACCAAAGCAGCTTTTGGTTCTCTATCGCCAGACAGCATACTGAGGTGCTTTATGCCATTCTTCCTCAGCAGTGCAAGGCTTTCATTCATATTAGCTTTAATCTCATCTTCAAAAGTAACACAGCCCAGATAAATACCGTTTTTAACCGCATGCACCGCGCTAAAATGCCCTGCATCTATAAAACTATGATAGCCCAGGCTACGTAAATATGCTTCACTTCCTGCAATGTAATTATTATCACCATACTGCAGTACAACACCTTTACCTGGATATTCAGAAAGTGCTTTCACTTCGGAAGGATTGAAGTTACCCTTAAAACTTGCTCTAATTGCTATCGCAAAGGGGTGCGAAGAAGTATGTTCGCATAGGTAAAGAGTGCTTTTTAGCTCATCTTCGGTAGTGTTGGCAGCACATAAAATGCTATGCACTTTTAGCTCGCCGGTGGTGAGTGTCCCTGTTTTATCGAAAACCAGAGTGTGAACTTTACGCAAAATGTCCAAATAGACGCTGCCTTTAAATATAACTCCTCGCTTGGCTGCCAGCCCGATACCGATGTAATAACTTAAGGGAATGGAAATCACCAGTGCACAGGGGCAAGACACAATCAAGAAAACAAGTGAGCGTTTGAACCATACAAGCCCAGAATAGCCAAGCAGCAAGGGAATTAGATATACGAGCAGAGCCGCACCCACAACGGCAGGGGTATAAACTCTGGCAAAACGGGTAATGAATTTCTCGGTGCTGGATTTTTTGGCACTGGCGTTCTCAATCAGCTTAAGAATGCGTGAAATCATGCTTTCTGCTTCGTTATTGCTAACCTGCATTTCGATTAAAGCATTGCTATTCACAAAACCTGCAAATACTTGGGAGCCGGGTGTTACCAAAACCGGTTCTGCTTCTCCGCTAAGCGATGATGTATCTACGGTTGATTCGCCTTTGATAATCTGTCCATCAAGTGCTATTCTTTCTCCTGCGTAAACAAGGATAGTATCGTTTATCTTAGCTTCCGATAGTTTTATATCCTTAATCCCATCATCGGTTTTTAGATGTACAAATTCCGGTTTTAGTGCGAGCATGGCTTTCACCAAGCCCCTGCTCTTATTTATCGCTTTGCCTTCCAGGTATTCTCCAGCTTCAAACAATATCATCACAGCGGCAGCTTCGGTGAATTCGCCTAGATACAAAGCACCGAAAGTAGCTATCGTCATTAAAAAATGCTCGGCAAATATCTGTCGGGAGATCACCTCTTTTATGGATGCATAAACTACCCTGTGGCTGGCTATTACATACGCAGTTAAGCCAATAATTATTGAGACTTTGCCTGAAAACAGCATCGAAATTCCCAGCATTATAACAGAGATAACTATAAACCAAGGCTTTTTATCCTGTTCTTCAGCTCCGCTTCCCACTGCTATCAGTTGAACGCCTGATTCAATTCTGCTCGCAATGGTGTTCAGTCTTTTAAGCGGTATTTTAACTTGGTCATTGTATTGAATGGTCAGCCTTTTATTGATGAAATTGAGATTAGCCACCGATACTTCTGGCAAGAGGTTAATTTCGCTTTCTATTTTTACGGTGCAATTGGGACAGTTAAGGTTCTGAACATCATATTCTTCTATTATCATCTCTGTTCCCTTAAATGTGAAAGAGCTAGTTCAAAAATAGATTCCACATGGCTGTCATCCAAGCTATAATAGACGGTAATACCTTCTTTACGATACTTAACCAAACGGTTTAACCTTAGTAGCTTAAGCTGATGTGAGACAGCAGATTGTTGCATGTTAACTAAAGCCGCTATATCTGCTACACACAACTCGTGATGTAATAGAAAATATAGTATTTTAAGCCTTGTTCCGTCTCCAAATACTTTAAAGAAATCGGACATGTGATTTATAACCTCGTCAGCAGGTAAGCCTTTTTTTATGATAAGCATCTCCGTTGACGCAATGTTCTTGCATAAGCATATTTTATCTTCCATCTTGTCTCCCATATATGAATATGTGTTCACATATATGGCAACCCGTATGGAAGTCAAGTAAAATCTGTATTTATCTCCCTAATTTTAGAATATGCTCGGTCATACAATACCGTTACTTATCGAATAACTCGGGATTTGTTTCGATAAACTTCTTTTGCAAAGACCAAAATGCAGAGTCATCATCCTTGCGGTGCGTGATGTGAAGGTAGCCAATTACGGATACGAACAAAGCTCCAATAGTGTCCATAATGAGGTCTCGCATGGTATCTATCACTCCCAGACGGGTATCAAACACGCCATATATCGTTTCCAAACCCCTAGCTTTTTGCATGTTTGCGCCCCAAATGATATCCACTACAAATTCAAAGATTTCCCAAAGACAACCTATGGTTATGGCAAAACAAAAGCTAAATAGTGCCATGAACAAAGGGCTTAGACGCACATGCATGCGTGTGCTTCTGTTTAGAGTATATATCAAAAGGAAGCCGATATATGCAAGGATAACTGCTGAACCTGCATGCAACATGCTGTCCCACCAAGGAAAACGGTAATAGTAGTGATGGATTTCGCCAAGATACATAGAGCCAAAGATAAAGAGCAGGATTACAATCTGAAAAACGGCAGGGATTCTTATTTTCGTGCGTTTGATAAACACCGTGGGTAGGATATACAAAATGAGAGTGAGGATAGACGTGAATAATACTTCCCATTGACGACTAATAAAATTGTAAATCACTGCCAACGCTGACAGCAGAATAAACACATAGCGTATGTAGCGCACCACTTTCACCGGATTTAATCTACGCATAATAAAACTCCAAAATTTTCATGAGCTAGAAGATAACGCAGCTAAATATCTGTCAAGCTAAACAATGGCAATCTTCAATTTTTTACTTATGAAGCGGCGACTGTATCTTTGAAACAAATACTTCGAGTTACAAATTCGCCGCTTGATGAGTTAAAAAAACCAGCTTGGATTGAACTCCAAAAGTTTAGCTGGTAGTTTTTTTTTCGTTTAACTCACAATTACGCTGATTGATAGCTATGCTTGTTTTATATTGAAACTAATCGCAGCGTAATTGTAAGTCAAACTAATCGCAGCGTAATTGTAAGTCCAAGTCCTCTTATTGGGCTGCCAATCTCCGAATTGGCAGAGACAGTGAAACTGTCTGAAAAGCATCCTACGGATGCTGTGGCAAATCGTAGCTTGCCACCCCATGCACCAGCATCTTCCTTGCAGGAATTGCCCTATCATTGCCCACTCATTGTCCATGTGGAGGGCAATGGGTGGGCAATGATAGGGCAATAGCAGCAAGAAAGAACTGCGGATATTGGTTTTGAGGATTAAAAGGATTAGATATAAATATCTAAACTGTGCTAAAATTGGAAAGAGAGATTAATCTGGCAGCTCAACCCGCCCCATTGGTGCTGCTTAACGCCATCCGAAGGCTCGCCAGTGCTAGTAGTTGGTTTAGTAAATAAATCACTCCATTTTATAGGAGCTAATTGTTGAAGCTTTATCTCTAACATCCCTGCTTCCTTACGGTAGGAAGCCTGAAGGGGAATATTAAAGTAGCCATTGATATCATCTTGCCAGTTGTAATGGTTCGTGTCATAAGTGAAGATAAATGGATACAACACTACTTTTCGATTGCGGATTATTACATCTTCTTTGTGGAAAAGGTGATGATAGCCTATTCCCAGAGAGAAATTGAATCCGTCTATGGGCTTGGCGGAAAAGGTGTAAATAAGCTCAAGTTTTGGGGAGATAGCTTGAATCCCAAGCTGTTTAATGCGGGTGCGATGCGCAAGGAAAGTGTCCAGATAAGTAAATGGCCATATATCAAGATAGGTATCGCTTCCAATACCGCCAAAATATGAATCTGCACCAATTTGATAACTGAAATGAGGCAAAGTCTTTTGGAGGCTGGTATTGATGCTCAAAACCCTAAAATTCTGAATGTCGCCATATTGCTGTTTTTTATACATTAAATCTGCATCAATATCGGTATATGAAGATTGTATGCTTATCTGCAAATCCTTATTGATATTATATGAGATATCTGCTCCAATACTGCTGCTGTGTATGTTATTATCAAACAGAGAGTCGCACGTTACAGGTGATAGTGATGTTAGCTTGATATTGGCATTCAAGCGGCTGCTCAATATTCCGATGGAGGCATCTGTTTTGAGCCAGGAAAAGGGTATGTTGCCATCTTCATCGCGAATGCTGTAGTTGATATCAGCCTTGTCTTCTTTAGATGATACGTTTCCACTATAGACAATATTCGTAGTGTAATACTTAGCTGCCAAACCCCCGCCCATGTTTTCTCCAACACGAATATGAGGTTGCAAAAAGAACTGTTTTAGATTCCAGCCACAGCTAAGCAGCATACTTTCATGGGGTGCATACAATTCTATAGTATCTTTTAAATGATCAGTTTGGGAGTATTTCCCTTTGTATAAATGATTTTGGTATTCAGCTTTTACTACCTTGTTAGCTATCTGATGCTCCCATCCCAATTTATAATCTGAGCTTATGAGATATTGCGGATAGCTACTAGCGTAGTTTAGGTGATAGAAATCTATAATCTCGTAGCTACTATATGCTTTCTGAGTATAGCGAGAGTTTGAATCCGATGCTACACCCTGCAACAAAAAAGGGCATACCGTTAGATATGCCCCAAGTGCAAGGTAAGCAAAGAGTTTTTCTTTAGCCATGCAGTAAAAGCATTTTGGCTCGGGTCATGCCTGGTAAAACACCATTAAAGGTATAATCTGGGAAGTAAGGGACATCATATTCATAAATCACATTTCCCTGGTCATCCAAATCATTACCCCAATTCAGATCAAAATCATGATCACGGCGTCGAACATAAGAGATATTGTTAACGGTAATATATACGCCGTTTTCGTAGAAAGAGTAGCTGTTGTTATAGGGTGTCCAGCCATGTTCGTAATCTATGGAATCTTCCACCCAATCAATGGCAGGGTCATTCCACTGAAGAAATGGAATATAATCCTCTATATCTAAAATGGCACCATTGAAGAATGCTCCTACATTTACAGAAAAATCAACACCATTTAAAGTGAGGGCATAAGTGCTATTCATAACAGTTGTAAGCCAATCGGAAATATCGTTCACATTTTGCCAAGTCTGTGCAAAAGCAGGTGTGTCGTCATCGGTGAAGGGAAATTCGGCGTTGATTGAGTTTATGTTCTCGATTTTAATAATGTCATTTGTTTGGTCATCAGTTTCTGCTAAAATGGAATTTGTGCCCAGTTTCACATCTGCCGCTGCGCTTAAAATAGCTGCTTTCGCAGCATTGAGGCTAGCTACACCAGTGCTGGTAAGTTTGCCAAAGGTGGCACTATTATCCAGATTCCACTTCATGGTTTTCATCATTATCTCCATTGAATGGCTTTGGACATAACTTTCTGCATACCAATCGTCGCGATACTCCAAATATAGAATAGTGCCATCTATATGATGATCGTAGATTCCGTATGAGTAACCCTGTGGTTCCTCAATGTTTTGTATATCATCTTGCCAGCTATAGCCACCGTTAGGGTCAGTCATATCCATATCATATGCAACCATGAAATTGAAAGCGGCTTTTACTGCATTAGTAGCTGCTCTGAAGGCATAAATCTCTCCACAATCTATCTCCACCATTTCTTCATTATCCACTTCAATCATCAACGATGTGCTATCTGCCATGGCAACAGCTTTATCAAGCCTTGTTATGGCATTATCCAGCTTGGGTAAAACGTTGTTGCGGATAAAGTTTTGCACTCTCATTATGGACATGGGGTCGGTTTTAGCTCCTTTAATCTGATTAACTACACATAGGGGTGCACTTGCAAGGAATTGGAACTGATTGTTGATGATTCTCCTGGGACTGTTATTAATCAACCCTGCATCATCAAGCATAGTCCAAAGTTCATTATCGTAGTTAATCTCAACAATGGATAGTATTGACATCCCTAGATTTGCCATGGGATTATTGGCGTCAACTGCTAAGGCAGCAGTAAACTTAGATTCGATACTATCAAATGTAGTCTGCTGCATTAAATCTTCCGAGCTATTAATATCGGGCTGATTATTACCAAGGTCGATAATAGTTTGGTTTAAGATTGTCATTCCTTCTCTTGCAAGAACATTTGCAGCGCTTACATCTGTAGGTGGGTTTTCTGGTTCTGTGTTGCTATCAAAGCAAGAGACCAACAAAAATGCTGTAACAAACAATACAGCTACTAGTATAGGTGTAAATCTTGGTTTCATCGGTTACCTCCATGTCCAAGAGTCTTGTTACTTTATAATTAAATCTAATGAATTCACATTACTAAAGCTGTCAAGAACTATTTCAAGTTTTACTTGACGCCGTAAATGGCTGATAAAAATGGAGAAGTATGAAGAAGATAATTCATGTGGATATGGATGCCTATTTTGCCGCTATAGAAATTAGGGAAGACCCTTCTCTAAAGGGCAAGTGTGTAATTGTGGGAGGTTCTCCCCACAGCCGTGGTGTGGTTTCCACCTGCTCTTATGAAGCCAGGGTTTATGGTGTTCACAGTGGCATGAGTAGCTATCAGGCATGGAATCTGTGTCCCCAAGCTGTTTTTGTACATTCCAGTTTTAAGCTATATAAAGAGGTTTCTCAGCAAATACGGGAAGTATTCTATAAATGGACAGATTTGGTGGAACCTATGTCTCTGGATGAAGCTTACTTGGATGTAAGTAGCAACAAACAAGGCGTGGAATCTGCCGAGGATATAGCTGTAGCCATAAAGAAGGAAATCTATGATACAACCCGGCTCACTTGCTCGGCGGGGGTTTCCTACAATAAGTTTTTAGCAAAGATAGGCAGCGAACTGAACAAACCTGATGGCTTAAGTGTGATTACTAAAGAAAATGCTTCTGAGATACTTTTTGCTCTGCCCATCGGTAAGTTTCATGGTATAGGTAAGGTTACTGCTGCACGAATGCAAAAACTTGGTATCCAAAATGGTAAAGATTTATACAATAGAGAGCTTAAAGAGCTGCTAAGAATCTTTGGGAAAGCTGGCTTGTTTTACTATCAAGTTGTGCGTGGGATTGATGAAAGAGATGTCATTACCGAGTTTGAGCCAAAGTCCATTAGCTGCGAAAGTACCTTTGATACCGATATAGATAGCATGGAAGAGCTATTAGCAATTATGAAGAAGCTAGCGGAGAAACTATGTTCACGCATGCAACAGAAATGTATAACGGGGCAGAATGTGGTGCTAAAATTGAAATACGATAATTTTGAATGCATAACTAGGAGTTGCTCCCTAAAAGGCAGCGGTAACAATGCCGCCACGCTGTTCAAATTCGGGGAACAGCTATTAGTGGCAAATTGGGAAAGTAGCAGAAAAGTAAGGTTATTGGGTTTAGGCGTTGGGAAACTGGATGCAGTAAGTAACTGCGATCAGCTTAGTTTATCTCTTTGAATGCCGAAAGAACCCCTTTTGGATAAAATTGCTTAGCACGATCAAGCATAAGCCCCATATAGTTGCAGTTTGGATGCTTTCATGCAGTAACTGTGCAATAAATAGCAATGATATAAAGGGGGTAAGGAAAATGAGATTGGATATAGTAGCTGTATTTTCAGTGTATTCCAGTGCCTTCAACCAGAGATAGAAGGTAAGCCCCATTTCGAATATGCCCACATAAACTCCACCCCAGAACGCAAGCATTAGGCTAGTTCCAAGGATAAGCAGCTTTGCTCGTAAAACAAGGATGTAAATGCTAATTAGCAAGAACCCTACAAGGAAGTTAAAGAACAGCTTCTGTAACGCAGGGCGAGTATCTTTAATGCTGATTATCCAGTACATCGCCCAGATAATCGAGGTTGATAGTGCTAATATGGAAGCATTTAGGTTATCGAAACGTAAGGTGCTAAGTTGACCCTTTGTGGAAATAATAAGCACTCCCGCAAAACTTAACAATAATGAGAATAAATCAATGATGCGGAACTTCTCTTTTAACAAGATAATGCTAAACATAGCAAGCACTATCGCCCATGTATAGTTTAACGCCTGGGCTTCTTGCGCTCTCAGCTTAGAATAAGCTTCAAACAGCATGAGGTAATAAAGAAACGGGTTTAACAAACCTGAAAGCAGCGATTGTTTAAGGTTCTTAAAGAAAGCTTTGGGCGTAGCTTGCTTGGAAAGCTTATTCTTATCAGTAACTAGTAAGCTTATTCCTAAAAATAGGGTGGCTACGAAAGAAGCAATAAACAACAAGCCAATGGGAGTTAAATACCTAAGGCTTAGTTTAAAAGCAGTGCTTATGCTAGACCAACAGAGGATTGATAGTCCGGCAAAGATGTAGGCTATGTTTTGCTTACTCATAATAAAACAGGCAGCACCAAAGGTTACTGCCTGCGATTAATCTACCTTGTAGGCACTTTAGGGCATTGCCTTATATATTGTTGCATACTTGCTTTCTAAGGACTTGTTATTAGTTTTTTGGGCAGCAAGAATCAGGTATTGCACCGCGAATTTATTAGTGTTATCCCAGTTATGCCATTTCTCGGCGTATTTAATCATCTGAGGGTAGTCTTCATTCTCAAGATAAATCGATACCATTGCCATGTAATCATTCTCGTTATCGCGTTTATCCAAAAGCTGTTTCAAATAAGTAATCCTAAGCTCATTATCTTTCATACTGGCTGCAATGGAACGTGCATTATCAAGTAAATCAATGTTGCTGGGATCAAGTTCCATAGCCATCTGTGTGGCTTTCAAAGCCTTGTCGTAGTCTTTTAGCTCATAGTAACATGCTGAAATATTCATTATGTTGTCAATATCCAAAGGAGTTTGAAGTCTAACATTCTCAAAGTATGTAACAGCCTCTGTGTAGTTTTCTTTATTGTAGTAAAAAGCCCCTAGCTCTTGAAGGTAGATAAGTTTATCAGGATCATCTTTAATAAGGCTAAGGAGTATTTCTTCTGCTTTTGTATCATTTTTCAGCTCTTTCAGGTATATGTTCTTAAGCTGAATCATAGGCTCAGGACGCTTTTTATCAAGTTGATGCACCAGTTCAAATATATCCATCGCAGCTTTGGTGTTCCCGTTTTTAAGCTCTGTTTCACCAGATTTAAAAATGCGAACCCAAGTGCTTTCTTTACGTTTTTTCATATCTCTGATAGCGAGCTTTTCATCGTCGGTCAACTCTGGGTAAGCCTCAGTGATTGCCAAGGCTTGCGAATAATATTCATTAGCCTTTTTATTGAATTCAACCGATCTTTCCACGAATAACTCGCCGTTGTGAAGGCTAATATCGCCCATTCTGCGCAAGGCAATGGCATGCTCGGGATTATCAACCAGAACTTTAGAATAAAACACTTCAGCTTTTTCCACATCTTTCTGAGCGTAATATACATTGGCAGTCTTGTAATCTACATTGCCCTGAGGGCTTAGTTTTTGTCTACTGGTGGAACAAGCAGAGAGTAGTAGTAACAGTACGACTGTGATGATTATCAGCTTTTTCATGCAAGGTTCTCCTGATTACTTTGTATTTTTTTACACTTTATTGCAATAGGGATATAGGTCAAGATATTTCCTATCTTTGCACAAAGTTTAGTATAGATTAAGTGCTTTTTAAGGGAATATACTGTAAGCTAAAGCCGAGCAAAATATACCTTGACGAAATCTCTGTTACTCCAAAGTGTCTTCAAAACCTTTAATCTCAGCCAGTGAGCTGGAAAGGAGAAAAAATGACCCCAAGCCCTCAATTCATCGGACGCTCCATGTTCGACCTAGACGACTATTCCCCAGAAGAAATCATGTTTATTTTGGAAGCTGCCAAAGGCATGAAAGAAATTAACTTGCGGGAATACAAGAAGATACCCACCCTGCGTGGTAAAACTGTTTGCACCCTCTTCATCGAAAATAGCACCCGTACGCGGATGAGTTTCGATCTCGCTGCCAATCGCCTTAGTGCTGATGTGGTAAACTTTCAAGCAAACATCTCAGCCTTACAGAAAGGCGAAAGTTTGCAAGATACAGTCTATACGCTGGATGCTATGGGAATTGACCTGTATTGCATTCGTCATGTAAGTCCTGGTAGTCCGCAATTGGTGAACAAATACTCTGGGAAGCCGGTTATCAACGGTGGAGACGGACGCCATGCCCATCCTACCCAAGCCCTTTTGGATATCTATTCTATCTGGGAGAAGCTTGGTGACTTGAAAGGGCTTAAGATTACCATTGTGGGCGATATCCTTAATAGCCGTGTGGTTCGCTCCAATCTTATCGGGATGCAAAAACTTGGTGCCAAGGTAACGGTTTGCGGTCCCACCACGCTGATGCCCGGTAACATGGAAAGTGTTTATGGATGTAGAGTGGAATACGATTTAGCCCGTGCGCTAAAAGGTGCAGATGTAGTAATGGGTTTGCGCATGCAATTGGAGAGGATGTCCGAGGGTTTATTCCCATCTTTAGAGGAATATAGCAAGCATTATGTGCTATCTAAAGACACCTTGAAATATGCTAAACCACACGCCTTGATCATGCATCCCGGTCCTATGAACCGCGGTATTGAAATCTTACCGGAGATTGCCGATGGTAGCCACAGCGTAATCGTGGAGCAGGTTGCCAATGGAGTGGCTATCAGAATGGCTTTGATGTTCCTGATTCTTGGAGGTAAAGCATGAAGATAAGTGAGTGTCTTCGACAGGTGAAAGCTTTGCAGGTGAGAGCTTTGCAAGTGAGTGTTACAAAGGTTAGCAACTCACTTATTCATTCTCCCTTACATGTTCTCCCTTACTTGTTCTCACCAATTTTAGGAGGTTTAAAATGAAAGTACTAATAATAAATGCCAAGCTATACCAAAATGGAAAGTTATCTAAAGGTGATATCTTAATAGACCGCAAACGTATCGTGAAAATAGCTCCCAAGATAGAGGCGGTTGTAGATAAAGTTATCAACGCCGATGGTGCCTGTGTATTTCCTGGTTTTATAGACCTTCATGTCCATCTGCGCGACCCCGGACAAACCTATAAAGAGGATATTGTTAGTGGTACCAAAGCTGCTGCGCATGGTGGCTTTACGGCTATTTGTGCCATGCCCAACACCGAGCCGATTACCGATAACATTGCCTCTGTGGAATACATCCAATTACGGGCGAAAGAGCTTGGTTCTTCCAAAGTATATGTGATAGGTGCTATCACCAAGAAATCGGAAGGTGAGGAAATAGCCGAAATGGCAACCATGAAATCTGGTGGCATTGTAGCGGTAAGCGATGATGGCAAATGCGTTCAGAATGCACGCCTGATGCTTTCCTGCATGAAATACGCTGCTAATTTTAACATTCCAGTTATTATCCATGCCGAAGACTATAATCTGGCGGGTAAAGGACAGATACACGGGGGTAAAATAGCTACGCAAGTAGGGCTTAGCGGTATTCCTGGGCTTGCCGAAGAAGTTATTATTGCCCGTGATATCATGTTGGCAGAAAGTGCTGGCGCAAGATTGCACATTGCTCATATCTCCACTGCCAAATCTTTGGAACTAGTGCGACGTGCCAAGGAGCGGGGATTGCCTATCACCTGTGAAGTTACCCCTCATCATTTAGTTCTTAATGAAGAGGCTTGTTTGCATTTTGATACCAATACCAAGATGAAGCCTCCCTTGCGCTCTGAAAGTGACCGTTTGGCGTGTGTGCAAGCTTTAAAAGATGGGCTGATAGATTGTATTGCAACGGATCATGCTCCCCATGCAGATTTTGAAAAAGAGAAAGAGTTCGATTATGCTCCCTTTGGAATTATCGGATTGGAAACGGCTTTCCCAGTGCTATACAAGCATCTGGTGCTTAGCAAGCAGATTAGCCTTGCTTGTCTGGTAAATGCGCTTAGCAGCTCTCCTGCGAAGGTGTTGAATCTACCGGGTGGCTCGCTTAAAGAAGGTGTGGCAGCGGATGTTACTATCATCGATCTTAAACAAGAAACCCACTTTACTCCGCAGAATATCTTGTCTAAAAGTAAGAACACTCCCTGGCTGAATCAAAGCTTGCCTGGCAAAGTAATGTGGACTATATGCAGCGGAAATATTACTTATCAGAACATGGAAAAGGACTAAAATAGCATGGACGTACAACCAGAACTACGCGAAATAGCCATATACTCCCGCGAAGAGCTTTGTGGTGATTACTTCATCTTGTGGATTTGGGATGAAGAGCTTAGCAAAAAGAGTTTCCCGGGGCAGTTCTTTGAAATCCGTGCGCATGCAAGTTTGCACGATGCTTGGGATTCACAGCGCATTCCCAAGCTATTTAAACCAATCTCCATATATGACAATTCCGGTGGTAGAATCGGCTTTTTTATTAAGAATGTGGGTCCCGGAACAAGTGCTTTGGCAAGGCTGAAAGCAGGTGATACTCTTGAACTGATCGGTCCTCTTGGCAATGGTTTCCCTATAGTTAAAGGTAGGCGGGTTGTGTTGCTTAGCGGAGGCATTGGTTATCCGCCTTTGTGGTATTTGCAGAAGGAGCTAATCAAACACAATCTTATCTTTTGGCTGCATGGCGGAGCGAGCCAAGAGGATGTTTTCCCTTGTGATGAAATGTGGACATCGGATGGCTCGATAGGGAAGAAGGGTATGGTTACCCAAGGCTTGGCAGAGCTGATAGAAACCAAGAATATTGACATCATCTTTAGTTGCGGTCCCATTCCCATGCTAAAAGAAACTGCTTCCATTGCCCAAGATTTAGCTATTGAACATTATACCTCTCTGGAAGCGTACATGGCTTGTGGAATAGGCGTTTGCCACGGTTGTGCAGTACCCATCGGCAGTGAAGATAATTGGGATTATCTGCGCGTTTGCAAAGAAGGACCTGTCTTCAATGCCGCAGATGTGCTATGGAGCAAATTATGATAGATACAAAACTTGGCAGACTTAGTTTCAAAACACCGATAACGGTGGCATCTGGCACTTTCGACTTAGAGAACCTAAGCTTCTTGTCTCAAGATTATTTGGGAGCATTTGTCTGCAAAACCATTACCCGCCTTCCCAAAGTAGGTAATCCACCCCCCAGATTATACGAAAGTGAAGCTGGTTTAATAAATTCCATAGGCTTGCAAAACCCCGGGCTTGATGCCTTTGTAACGGATTACCTACCACGGCTTAAAGAAGCTTTACATATCCCTCTTATCGTCAGCTTTTCCGGCTCGAGCATCGGCGAATTTAGCGATATCCTTGCCCGTTTGGAAGATGAAGAAGGCATTGCGGGCTATGAACTTAACGTGTCCTGCCCCAATGTGGAAAACGAAGGCATTGCTTTCGGAGTAAATCCCGATATCGTGCATAAGCTTTGCAGTACTCTTTCCTCCCAAACAAAGCGTGAACTTATCATCAAACTCACGCCCAACGTTACAGATATTGCTGCCATTGCCAAAGCTGCCGAAGCAGGCGGAGCAAGCAGTATTGCCCTTATCAACAGTGTTTTGGGAATGGCAATAGACTGGAAAACAGGGCGTTCGCAGATAAAAAAAGGGATTGGCGGATACACAGGCATAGGCATCAAACCCGTTGCCCTTGCCCTCACCTACAAAACTGCAATTGCGGTAAACATCCCTATTCTGGCAATGGGCGGAATCTATACATGGCAAGATGCTCTGGAGTTTTTCTGGGCGGGCGCATCAATGGTTGCACTTGGCACCGCTAATTTCATAGACCCCCTTGCTGCAGAGAAAGTTGCGAAAGGCATAAAAGCTTATCTCACAGAAAGAGACTGTAGTATATCTGATATAATCGGGAAATGTACTTTGTAAGCGCTTAAAGAATGGAAATAGACGTGAATTAAGCTGCACTAAGATGAAAGGGATGATGCGATTGTGCCCTCCACTGTTTGACTTACAATTACGCTGCGAAGGGTTTTGTATAGGCAAGCTTAGGAATCAATCAGCGTAATTGTGAGTTAAAGGGATAACTACGCTTGTTTACGGAATACCGCCCATCAGGTTTAACTTTTAACTCATAAATCGGCGAAATAGAAGCTCATAGTGTTTTATCTCAAAGATATAGTCGCCGATTTTTAAGTCAAAAACCCCTCTGCTCTCCCCCTTGCTGCAAACCAATATCTATGGCGTAACTAACCGTTAACTATCCCGTATCGCGATATGGGATAGTTAACGGATAGTTAGGTGTGGGTTACGGCAAGACAGAAAGGACGATAAACAAACAGGTATGGTGTTGAAATTCTACATAGATTTACTGAAGGCACCCAATAGAATGTTATGTCTAAGCATTTGTGATAAGAATTCTGCAATTCAAACACAGCTACGATGCCAACAAATTTGAATTGGTGAAAATGCTATAGATTGTACTTGACTAATATTTCACAAGTTCTCACCTGACTTGATGGTTACTTTGGGATATGGACAATGCTAAAAGGTCTAAAAAATATGGAATAGGAGAGACTATGAAACGCACTCTATATTTATTGAATCTGGTGATGATGCTTTTTATCCTTAACTCCTGCGTTGAGGATAATCCACTGATCTTACCGAAAGAATCCTGGCTCTGCTCAATAAATGCCGATGGTACTGGATTCAGGAAGATAAAGAAAGTACCGTTTAATACACCAGGACTGGCTGATATCTATATCACAAATGACGAAAAGATCATCTTTTATGGGGATAGGCTGTGGATATCGGATACGGATGTCATTAATCCGATACAGATTACACCGGATAACCTAACGCTTTTTAAGCTTCCCACCAGAATATCTCAATCTCCCGATGGCAGCAAGATTTTTTTTGCAGCAAATAAAAACATCTATCAGCTTAGTTATCCTGATTTTCAGCTCACTCAGTTAACTAATCAATCCATCAGATGGCTAAGAAACCCGATAGTATCTGATCTGGGAAACTACCTTACATACTCATCCAATGGCTTTGGCTATCCCACAAAGGAAACTGAATATCTGTATAGTATGAATCTTCAGACAGGGGTATCCAATATTGTGCCTACGGAAGATAGTGTTGTTGCGAATGGGATGTACATGGAAGACAGCGGCTACTTATACTATGAAGGTAATGGTTTTAAGAGGTCAAAACTTGATGGCTCTGAGATAGCTTGGATAGGTCCTGGCAGCGGCTTATATCCCAATGCAATGGTTTCTTTTTCGTATGATCTAAACTATATAGTTCGTTGGGTCTATTACCCTGATTCTCTAATCCGCTGTAATGATCTTGCAAATAGTACTATTCTTAATATCCCAGTTCATGAAGGTTATTCAGGACCCCTGGGAAGGTTGAGTAAAAATTCAAATAGAATATTTTACATCACACCAGACAAAACATTATGTGTATATAATTTTGATACCGACAGTGAACAAATACTCCTTGCTAGCACCCAGAACTTTATTATTGATGAGTTTTATATGCTCTCACCTACTTGGGGTGGTAGTAAAGTGTATTTTTATGCTGCATTTTCAGAGATATAAAGCACTTTGAAGTTAACATCCATTGGCAATAAGGTGCCTGTAGGCATGTACAACAAGGTGTATAACCGTTTCCTCAGAGTAGTTAACTTTTACTGTGGTGAAGGGGTTGTGTCCCTGTGCGCAAATAGTATTTGTTCGGGTCCCTATAGGATAAATCTTAGCACACACGATGTGGAAGAGATTGTCTATGTAGAAGTTATGGACGATACTCTGATATTAAACGGAAGCATACGCTTGTGTTTAAAGCCAGAGCTGCGCTATACTTGCACGGAATTTAGTTCTCCCGCAGACGATATTACCTTGGCAAAGCACATTAAGCGTAGCTACGATGTCTTTGCAGCCAAAGCAATACCAGAGAGTGTTTATGGCTTGCTAAATCTCAAACAAGCGGATGCCGGAGGGGTGAACCAATCCCTGGCAAGTTACTTCAAGAGAGGGATAGCGTTCTTTAAAGAGGGTGATTACAAGGAAGCTGTTCTTTGTTTTAAACACCGTGGCTTTGGCTTAACTCCTGCTGGTGATGATTTCCTGATAGGAATGCTAATCGGAATGGCTTGGTTGCAAGTAGTGCAAAAAAAAGAGTTGTCAAAAATCATGGACTTAATTATACATGAATCGGAGATGAAAGACCTGTTAATTAAGACTTTTGCTTTGCAAGCTTTGCATCTTGATTTGGATAGCGACTGGCTGTACTTTTTAAACAGTTTATGTGATTCAGAAGGTGACGATATCCCGCATTTGGAAGCTATTCTAAGCCAAGGCTCTAGCTCCGGAGCTGATGAATTGAGCGGGTTTTATCTTGGCTGTGAGCTGTTTGGCTCAGGTTTTGAGATAAATATATTGGAAACAAAAGCAAAAAAGGAGGTATTATGATAGCTAAAGCAACAATAGTTCAGGGCTTGTATCTGGATTCTGTTAAGCTGATGCTGATATCCAAAGATTTGAGAAACATGAAAGGCGTAGTTGATGCCGTTGCGATAATGGCAACCAAAGAAAATAGAGAAATATTGGCTGCTACTAATATGCTTGTGGATGCCATAATGGAAGCCAAAGAAAGCGAAATCGTGATAGTGGTTAAAGCAGAATCGGAAACTTGCGCTAAAGATGCACTTAGCAAAGCTGATGAACTTCTGCGAGCTGCTCCCGCTAAGCATGAAGATAAAGGAAAAACGGCGCACAATATTAGCACTGCCATAAAGAACATGGAGATTTCCAACCTCTGCCTTATTTCGGTAGCTGGAAGATACGCAACAGCAGAGGCGGATAACGCTTTGGAAGCGGGATTACATGTGATGCTATTTTCGGATAATGTGAGCTTGGAAGAGGA